>JAZBLP010000004.1:0-76360 GCA_037033305.1 Actinomycetota bacterium
GGCCCCTCTTCTCATCCGTGTCAGCTCAGCGCGTCGACGATGCCGTTCAGCGTCGTGGACGGCCGCATGACGGCCGTGACCAGCGCGTCGTCGGGGCGGTAGTAGCCGCCGATCTCGACGGGCTTGCCCTGCACGGCGTTGAGCTCGGCGACGATCTTCTCCTCGTTCTCGGCGAGCGTGGCGGCGATCGGCGCGAACGCCGCTGCGAGATCGGCGTCCTTCGTCTGCTTCGCCAGCTCCTGCGCCCAGTACAGACCCAGGTAGAAGTGGCTGCCCCGGTTGTCGATCGTGCCAAGAGCACGGCCCGGAGAGCGGTCCTCTTCGAGGAACGTGCCGGTCGCCGCGTCGAGCGTCTCGGCGAGAACGCGCGCCTTCTCGTTGCCGGTGCGGTCGGCGAAGTGCTCGAGCGAGGCGGCCAGCGCGAAGAACTCGCCCAGCGAGTCCCACCGCAGGTAGTTCTCCTCGACGAGCTGCTGCACGTGCTTGGGGGCCGATCCACCGGCGCCCGTCTCGAAGAGCCCACCGCCTGCGAGCAGAGGCACGATCGACAGCATCTTCGCGCTCGTGCCGACCTCGAGGATCGGGAACAGGTCGGTGAGATAGTCGCGCAGCACGTTGCCCGTCACCGAGATGGTGTCGAGGCCGTGACGCATCCGCGCCAGCGTGTAGCGCGTGGCCTCCTCGGGGGCGAGGATCGTGATCGTGAGGCCCTTGGTGTCGAGCGTCGCGAGACCCTGATGCACCTTGGCGATGATCTGCGCGTCGTGCGAGCGGTTGGCATCGAGCCAGAACACGGCCGGCACGCCCGTGGCACGGGCCCGAGAGACGGCGAGCTTGACCCAGTCCATCACCGGGATGTGCTTGGTCTGCGTCGCACGCCAGATGTCGCCGGCGCCGACCTCGTGCTCGATCAGCACGGTGCCCTCGCTGTCGAGCACCTGGACGGTGCCTGCGGCCGCGATCTCGAACGTCTTGTCGTGGCTGCCGTACTCCTCGGCCGCCTGCGCCATGAGCCCCACGTTCGGCACGGTGCCGATCGTGGCGGGATCGAGCGGGCCGTTGGCGATCACGTCGTCGATGACCGCCTGGTAGACGCTCGCGTACGAGGAGTCGGGGATGACGGCGAGCGTGTCCGCCTCGCCGCCGTCCTTGCCCCACAGCTTGCCGCCGTTGCGGACGAGCGCGGGCATGGAGGCATCGACGATCACATCGCTGGGGACGTGCAGGTTCGTGATCCCCTTGTCGGAGTTCACGTACGAGAGTCGCGGCCCCTCGGCGATGGCCCTGTCGAAGGCGGCGGCGATCTCGTCGCCCTCGGCGATCGCGCCGAGGCCCGAGAGGATCGAGCCGAGACCGTCGTTGGGGTTGAGCCCCGCAGCCGCGAGCTTGTCGCCGTACTGCGCGAACACGTCCTTGAAGAAGACCTTCACGACGTGTCCGAAGATGATCGGGTCGCTGACCTTCATCATGGTGGCCTTGAGGTGCACCGAGTAGAGCACGTCGTCGTTCTTCGCCGTCTCGAGCGTCTCGGCGAGGAAGGCGTCGAGGTGGGCGGCCGAGAGGAACGTCGCGTCGATGATCTCGCGCGGGAGGACCTTCAGTCCCTCCTTGAGGATCGTCACCGTGCCGTCTGCGGCGGTGTGGCGGAAGCTCAGGACGTCGTCATGGGCGGCGACCCAGGAGCGCTCGTTGTGCTTGAAGTCGTCGTGACCGAGCGTGGCGACGCGGGTCTTCGAGCCTGCGGCGAACGGCTTGTTGCGGTGCGGGTGCTTCTTCGCGTAGTTCTTCACGGCCAGAGGCGCCCGACGGTCGCTGTTCCCCTCGCGGAGCACGGGGTTGACCGCCGAGCCCTTGATGCGGTCGTAGCGCGCGCGGACGTCCTTCTCCTCGAGGGAGGTCGGCTCGTCCGGGAAGTCGGGGATGTCGTAGCCCTGAGCCTGCAGCTCGGCGATCGCGCCCTTGAGCTGCGGGATCGAGGCCGAGATGTTCGGGAGCTTGATGATGTTCGCCTCGGGGAGCGTGGCGAGTCCGCCGAGCTCGGCGAGGGAATCGCCGACCTGCTGCTCCGGGGTGAGCTTCTGCGGGAATGCCGCGAGGATGCGTCCGCCGAGCGAGATGTCGCGGGTCTCGACCTCGATACCCGCCTGCCCTGTGTAGGCCTTGATGATCGGCAGGAAGGAAGCGGTGGCGAGAGCCGGAGCCTCGTCCGTGTAGGTGTAGATGATGGCGTCGTCGGTCACCAGGAGGTTCTCCGTTCGCGAGGGCATATTTGTCTCGATACCAAGATACCTGAGGCGCTCCTGACGCACGTTCGCCGGGAGGCGGGGCGGACATCGACTTCCGGCATTCCGCGGACGTGCACCCCTGACGAAAGTCGAGGTTTCTGCGCGACGCCCCATCTGAGGGGCTAGCCTGTGACTATGTCCGAACTGCGCATGGTCGAACTCTCCGCTGCGACGATCGTCGCCGTGAACAACATGTCGCTCAAGCCCGGACAGGAGCAGTTCCTCGCTCCGGTGTCCTACGGCATCGCGGCGACCGTCATCAACCCCCAGACCTCCTGGCAGCGGGTCGTCCTCGACGGCGACCAGGTCGTCGGGTTCGTCAGTGCGAACTTCGACGCCGACGCCCCTGAGGAGCACTTCCGCTCTGTGCTGTGGCGCATCAACGTCGATGCCGACGACCAGGGAAAGGGCGTGGGCCGGTTCGCGGTGGAGCAGCTCATCGAAGAAGCGCGAGCTCGCGGCTTCGACCACGTGAACGTCATCTACGAGGCCGGAGAAGACGGCCCCGAGGCGTTCTTCCTGCGTGTCGGCTTCACCCCGGTCGGCGAGACCGAGTACTCCGAAGTCATCGCTCAGATCAGCATCACTTCGTAGACCGGCGGCGGGGTCTCGAATCCCCTCCCCCATCGAGGCTCCGTCGCCCTGTCCGGTGATGCGATGGGAGCGTTTGCCGGCCCTCTGAGGCAGATTTGTTGCGAGTGACCACAAAAAGGTTGCGTGCAGCGTGGGACCGTGCCTATCATCGCTGTGGAAGCGCAAGCGAAACGCTTCGACGATGTGACCGAGAGAGACGATGGAGTCCCGATGACGACGATCCACGAGGTGGCACACGCTGCCGGGGTGTCGATCAGCACCGTCTCCTACGCCCTGAGCGGCAAGCGCCCGGTCTCCGAGAAGACGCGCCGCCGCATCGAGGACGCGGTGCACGCGCTCGGCTACGAACCCGACGCCGGAGCGCGGATGCTGGCCGGCCGCCGCACTCAGATCTTCGGGCTCACCGAGCCCCTCCGTGCCGACACGCACGCCCCCACCCACATGGCCTTCGTGCTCGCGACCGCGGTGGCCGCCCGGCGCCGCGGCTACGACATCCTCCTGCTGACCGACGAACAGGCGTCCGAGGGCATGAACCGCGTCGCCGCGAGCAACCTGGTCGACGCCATCCTCGTGCTCGACGTGGCCCCGGACGACGAGCGCGCGGACATCGCCCGTTCCCTGCGCTCCCCCACCGTCTTCATCGGGATTCCCGACGATGCCCGCGATCTGACCTGTGTCGACCTCGACTTCGAGGCTGCCGGGCATCTCTCCGTGGATCGGCTGGCCGATGCCGGACACACATCCGTCACGCTTCTCGGCCAGACCGAGGTCTCCTACCGGAAGTCGAACTTCCCGCGGCGGCTGCTCCTGGGCGTGCAGCAGCGCGCGGTCGAGCGCGGTGTCGACGTCGACTGGGTGACGACGGGCGTCACGACCACCGACGTCTCCGCCGTGCGCGAGGCGGCCGATCGGGCACTCGGGCGGGGCGTCCGCGCCTTCATCGTCCACGCCGTCGGCGACGTCCACGACGCCCTCCTCGAGACGATCTCATCCCGGGGGCTGACCGTGGGGGAAGACGTCTCCGTCATCTCGGCGGCCGCGTCATTCGACACGTCCGCGCTGGCCGTCCCGATCGACACGATCCCGCTCGTGCCGCAGAGATCGTGCGAGCTCGCCGTCGACCTCGCCGTCCGGCGCCTGGAGGATGCCGGCATGCCCGCCCAGATCCACCTCATCCCGCCCGAATACCAGTCCGCCGGCTCCGTCGCCCCCGCCCGGGAGTGATCGGGCGCCGAACACGAAGTCGCATCGCGATTGTCGAAACGCTTCGACGATCGCCTCCCCACAACTGAACACCCGACCCACTGAAGTGTCCGGCCCCAGGGCCACCGAGAAAGGAGTGCCGACGATGGCACGCACCACCCGCAGGACGAAGACGTTGGCGGCCCTCGCCGCTCTCACCGCGACAGGCATCGCCCTGAGCGGATGCTCAGCCGGCTCCGGCGACGAGGGGGGCGACGGCGACACCCTCAAGCTGTGGCACTACGAGGGCGCAGACAGCGCGATGGGCAAGGCATGGGCCGAGGCGATCGCGATCTTCGAAGAAGAGACCGGCGCGAAGGTGGAGTTCGAGGAGAAGTCGTTCGAGCAGATCCAGAAGACAGCCAGCCAGGTGCTCGACACGGATGCCGCCCCTGATCTCATGGAGTTCAACAAAGGCAACGCGACGGCGGGGTTCCTCGCCTCCACAGGACTGATCACCGACATCTCCGACGCCGTCGAGGAGTACGGGTGGGACGAGAAGCTCGCCCCCTCGCTGCAGACCACGGCGAAGTACTCCGATGACGGCGTGATGGGCGGGGACACCTGGTTCGGCGTCCCGAACTACGGCGAGTTCGTCGGCGTGTACTACAACCAGGATGCGTTCGCTGCGGCTGGGCTGGAGATCCCCACGACCTACGAGGAGTTCGTCGACGTCCTCGACGCGTTCGTCGCGCAGGGCGTCACCCCTCTCGCCGAGGCGGGCGCCGAGTACCCCCTCGGGCAGCTCTGGTACCAGCTGGCGCTGAACGAGGGCGACCGCGACTTCGTCGACGCGTACCAGCTCTACGACGGCGAGGTCGACTGGCAGGGCCCCGAGGTCACCGCAGCCTCCGAGACGATCCAGGAGTACGTCGACAAGGGCTACATCGCCTCGGACGTCTCGTCGGTCAAGGCCGAGGACGCCGGTGTCTCGTTCATCAACGGCACCTCCCCGATCTTCGTCTCCGGTTCCTGGTGGTTCGGCCGCTTCGTCGCCGAGGCCACCGGCTTCGACTGGACGATGGCGGCCTTCCCCGGCGCCGACCTCTCGCTCGGTTCCTCCGGCAACCTGTGGGTCGTTCCCGAGAACGCGGCCAACAAGGAGCTCGCCTACGAGTTCATCGACATCACGATGCGGCCGGAGATCCAGGCGATCATCGGCAACAACGGCGGCCTGCCCGTCGCGGCCGACACCGCCGACATCACCGACGAGAAGAGCGCTGCTCTGATCGAGACGTTCAACGGCGTGCTCGACGCCGACGGACTCTCGTTCTACCCGGACTGGCCCGCTCCCGGCTTCTACGATGTGCTCGTCCAGGAGCTCCAGGGTCTGATCACCGGCACGCAGGACGCCGAGACGACCAACACGAACCTCGGCGAGCAGTACGACGAGGGCACCGCCGAATTCCGTTGATCCGTTCGCGGGGGCGGCGACCGCACGTCGTCGCCCCCGCATCCCCCTGGAGATGAACATGTCACTCGTCACCCGCCGGGAGGGCCGCACGAAGCTGCCTCCCGAAGAGCCGTCGATCCCGCAGCGCAGCGGTGGGACCGGCGCGTACTGGATGTACCTGCTTCCCGGCTTCGTGCTGCTGCTCGTCGTCGTCATCGTCCCGCTGATCTGGAACGTGTATCTGACCTTCACGAAGTGGAAGGGCGTGCGCACACCGGAGTTCATCGGTCTCGAGAACTGGCAGAAGATCCTCACCGACAGCGACTTCTGGACGTCGTTCACGAACTCGGTGTGGATGATCATCGCCATGGTCGTGGTGCCCACGATCGTCGGCCTCGTCGTGGCCGCCCTCCTCTTCGACGTCGTCGGGCGCAAGTTCGGCGGCAAGGTGGGCAGCTTCCTGCGGGCCACCTACTACCTCCCGCAGATCCTGCCCATCGCCGTCGCCGGCATCGTGATCGGCTGGATCGTCCGGCCCGGTGGAGACGGTGCGCTCAACCAGATCCTCGGATGGTTCGGCATCCCCGCCTACGACTGGCTCGGGCAGATGCCCTCGGCGCTCATCGTGCTGATGGTCGTCATGGTGTGGGTGCAGCTGGGCTACCCGGTCGTCGTCTTCATGGCGGCGCTGCAGCGGGTCGACCCCGAACTGTACGAAGCCGCGGAGCTCGACGGGGCGAACTGGTTCCAGCGATTCTCTGCGATCACGATGAGCATCATCCGTCCGGAGATCTTCGTCGTCACCCTCACCTGCACGATCGCGGCCCTCAAGGTCTTCGGCCCCGTCTACATCATCACCCGCGGCGGCCCCGCCGGTGCCACCCTGGTGCCCGCGTACTACGCCTACCAGGAGTTCTTCACGAAGCGGAACGTCGGCTACGGCGCGACCATCGCCACCGTGCTGACCATCGTCGTGGTGATCGTGTCGATCATCTTCATCCGCGTGCAGAACTCGCTCGAGCGCAAGGAAAGGGCGGGTCTGTGATGCACGCCACAACTGCCATCGTCACCGGCAAGCCGGCCAAAGTCCGTCCGCGCGGCGGCATGACCAAGAAGCGCCCGATCGACTGGCTCATGCTCGCGCTCGTCGTGATCGGCGCGCTGCTGGTCATCGCGCCGTTCTACCTCGTGCTGGTGAACTCGTTCAAGTCGCCGGTCGACTACGCCACGTCAGGCCCGCTGGCGTTCCCCGAGACTCTCGACTTCGGCGGGATCATCAAGTTCTGGGAGCGTGTGAACTTCCCTGAGAAGGTCTGGAACTCGCTCTTCATCGCCGGAGTCGTCTCCGTGCTCGCCGTGGTCATCTCGATGCTCAATGCCTTCGCGATCGGCATCGGCCGGGTCCGCGGCCGCAGCTGGATCGTGCTGCTCTTCCTGCTGGCGAACCTGCTGCCGCAGGAGGCCCTGCTCTACCCGCTGTACTACATGTTCAAGTCCGTCGGCCTGTACGACAACGTGTGGTCGGTCATCATCGTCTTCACCGTGATCCAGGCGGCGTTCGGCACGTACCTGCTCTCCTCGGTCTACGGGACGTTCCCGAAGGAGATCCTCGAGGCGGCATCCCTCGACGGGGCGAGCCGCTGGCAGATCCTGTGGCGGGTCGTCTTCCCGATCAGCCGTCCGACCCTGTCGGTGCTGCTCATCTTCTTCTTCATCTGGACGTGGAACGAGTTCCTGATCCCGCTGACCTTCCTCGCGTCGAACGCGAATCAGACGGTACCGGTGGCGATCAGCGTGCTGCAGGGCGACCGACTCATGGACGTCACGACGACCAGCGCCGCCGCGCTTCTCGGCATCATCCCCACGCTCATCTTCTTCCTCATCTTCCAGCGCACCCTCACACGCGGCATCACGGCAGGAGCAGTCAAGTAATGAAGTTCACCGACGGGTTCTGGCAACTGCGTCCGGGGGTCACCGCGCTGTATGCGCAGGAGGCCTACGACATCGCCGAGACGACCGACACCCCCGACGGGCCCGGCATCGTCGTCACGGCGCCCACCATGGTCATCGCCAAGCGCGGCGACACCCTGAACCGCCCCGTGCTCACGACCACGCTCTCGTCTCCGGCCGAGGGGGTGGTGCGCGTGCGCATCGCGCACCACGAAGGCGGCCGCTGGCACGGCGGCTTCGGCCTCCCCGGTGCAAGACGCGGGCACGCCTCCGTGTCCGTGAGCGAGGCCGGCGGTGTCGTGGATGCCGGTGCGCTCGTGGCGCGCATCACGCACGGCTCACCATGGAGCCTCTCCTTCGAGGTCGACGGCAGGCGTGTGACCGGAAGCGGGCACAAGGCCCAGGGCTACGTCCGGCTCGCTCCGGACGCGCAGGTGGATGCCGGAATCGTCGACAACGCCCGCCAGGGCGGCTCGGCCCCGAGCGGATCCGTCTTCGTGCACGAGCAGCTGGACCTGGGAGTGGGCGAGCTGATCTACGGCCTCGGCGAGCGCTTCGGTCCGCTGGTGAAGAACGGCCAGTCGGTCGACATCTGGAACGCCGACGGCGGGACCTCCAGCGAGCAGGCGTACAAGAGCATCCCGTTCCATCTGTCGAACCGCGGGTACGGGGTGCTCGTGAACGACCCGGGTCACGTGTCGTACGAGATCGGCTCGGAATCGGTCGAGCGCGTGCAGTTCTCGGTGTCGGGCGAGGTGCTCGAGTACTTCGTCATCGCCGGTCCGACGCCGAAGGACGTGCTCTCGCGCTACACCGCTCTCACCGGACGACCGCCGGTGGTTCCCGCCTGGTCGTACGGCCTCTGGCTGTCGACGAGCTTCACCACGGACTACGACGAGCAGACCGTCAACTCGTTCATCGACGAGATGGCCGCGCGGGAGCTGCCGGTGTCGGTGTTCCACTTCGACTGCTTCTGGATGCGGGAGTTCAACTGGACCGACTTCGTCTGGGATTCGCGAGTGTTCCCCGACCCCGAGGGCATGCTGTCGCGCCTGCACGACAAGGACCTGCGCGTCTGCGTCTGGATCAACCCCTACATCGCCCAGCGCTCGCCCCTGTTCCGCGAGGCCGCGGATCAGGGCTTCCTCGTGCAGCGCGCCGACGGATCCGTCTGGCAGTGGGACCTCTGGCAGGCGGGCATGGGCCTCGTCGACTTCACGAACCCGGAGGCGACCGCCTGGTACCAGGCGAAGCTGCGCGGGTTGATCGACCAGGGCGTGGACTGCTTCAAGACCGACTTCGGCGAGCGCATCCCGACAGAGGTCGTCTGGGCCGACGGCTCGGATCCCGAACGCATGCACAACCTGTACACCGATCTCTACAACCGCGCGGTGCACGACGTCCTCGTCGAGGCCCGCGGGGCGGACGACGCCGTGCTGTTCGCGCGCTCGGCCACCGCGGGCGGGCAGAGCATGCCGGTGCACTGGGGCGGCGACTCGACGTCGACCTATGCATCGATGGCCGAGACCCTGCGCGGCGGACTCTCGCTCGCGCTCAGCGGCTTCGCGTTCTGGAGCCACGACATCGGGGGGTTCGAGGGCACTCCGGACGCCGGGGTCTTCAAGCGCTGGACGGCGTTCGGTCTGCTCGGCTCGCACTCCCGATTCCACGGTTCCAGCTCGTACCGGGTGCCGTGGGCCTTCGACGAGGAGGCCGTCGACGTGACCAGGCGCTTCACTCACCTCAAGATGCAGCTCATGCCGTACCTCTATCAGCAGGGCATCATCGCCTCGAGGACAGGCGTGCCGGTGATGCGTCCGATGCAGCTGGAGTTCCCCGACGACCCGGCCGTCGGCTACCTCGACCGCCAGTACATGCTCGGAGCCGACCTGCTCGTCGCACCGGTCTTCTCGGAGGACGGGACTGTGGAGTTCTATCTGCCCCAGGGCGAGTGGACGTCATTGCTCACGGGAGAGACGGTCACGGGCGGCGGATGGCGTCACGAGACCCACGCCTTCGACTCGCTCCCGCTGTACGTGCGTCCGGGAACGGCGCTCCCCTGGGGCGCTCGCACCGACCGTCCCGACTACGATTACCACGACGGTCTGCGTGTGCGCGTCTTCCCCGGCGGATCGGGCTCTGTCTCGGTGTCCGTCACCAACCCGGATGGCCTGGAGAGTGCCTATCCGGTCGATCTGTCGAAGGTGACCGAATGACGCTTCTCACCCCCGCCGACGACTACCGCGGATCCGGACTCGTGTTCCCGGAGGGCTTCACGTTCGGATCCGCGACCGCCGCGTACCAGATCGAGGGTGCCGCCTGCGAGGACGGACGGACGCCGTCGATCTGGGACACCTTCAGCAGGACGCCGGGCAAGGTCTGGAACGGCGACACCGGCGATGTCGCCTGCGATCACTACCATCGCGTCGACGAGGACCTCGATCTGATGTCGGATCTCGGGCTGCAGGCGTATCGCTTCTCGATCGCCTGGCCGCGCATCGTCCCCACAGCAGACGGACAGGTGAACCAGGCGGGCATCGACTTCTACTCCCGTCTGGTCGACGGACTGCTCGAACGCGGCATCCGTCCCGTGGCGACCCTCTATCACTGGGATCTCCCGCAGTACCTCGAGGATGCCGGCGGGTGGACCTCTCGCGCCACGACCGATGCCTTCGAGCGATACGCGTCGATCATGGGCACCGCGCTCGGTGACCGAGTGCACACCTGGACCACGCTCAACGAGCCGTGGTGCTCCGCGTACCTGGGCTACGGGCAGGGCGGTCATGCACCCGGACGGCACGAGCCCGCCTCCGCACTGTCGGCCGTGCACCACCTGAACCTTGCACACGGCCGCGCCGTCCAGGCGCTCCGGGCCACATCGACCGGCGACCCCGACTATTCGGTGACGCTGAACTTCCATGTACTGCGAGGCGTCGGGGACGGCGCGGACGAGGCCATGCGCCGGATCGATGCGCTGGCGAATCGCGCCTTCACTCACCCGATGCTGCGCGGCGAGTACCCCGCGGACCTCCTCGACGACACGGCGTCGGTCACCGACTGGTCTTTCGTGCAGGATGGCGACCTCGCCACGATCAACCAGCCGATCGATGTGCTGGGGGTGAACTACTACTCGACGGCGACCGTCCGACTGTGGGACGGGGTGTCGGAGAAGCAGCAGAACGACGGGCACAAGGGCGCGGCCGGAGGCACGGCGTGGCCCGGCAGCGATCAGCTGGTCGAATTCGTCGAGCAGCCGGGTCCGTGCACGGCGATGGGATGGAACATCGCGCCCGAGGGACTGGAGGAGCTGCTCGTCTCGCTGTCGGAGCAGTTCCCGTCGCAGCCGCTCATGGTCACGGAGAACGGGGCGGCGTTCGACGACGAGGTGGCCGAGGGCGGCTCCGTCCCCGATCCCGAGCGCACGGATTACCTGCGACGGCATTTCACAGCCGCACATCGCGCGATCCAGCGCGGTGTCGATCTGCGCGGGTACTTCGTGTGGTCGCTGCTCGACAACTTCGAGTGGGGCTACGGCTATGCCAAGAGGTTCGGCATCGTGCGTGTGGACTTCGATTCGCTCGAACGCACGATCAAGGACTCGGGGCACTGGTATCGACAGCTGATCGCCTCACGGACCATCGGATCCTGAGTCATCACCCTCGCGTGAGCATCGAGCGCCGCCTTCGTCCTGCGGAGGCGGCGCTCAGCGCTTGTCCGGACGTTTGCGTTCGTTCCACGCGGCGAACGCCGAGGCTGCGGCCCCGGCGGCACGGTCGATCGCCTCGGCTGACCTGCTGATCACATCCTGCGCGGCATCCTGCCAGCTCGACGTCGTCGCCGGGGTCTCACCCGCCTGGAGTCTGGCGGCATACTCAGCGGCTTCGAACGCTCGTTCGAGGTCGGCGACAGCGTCGCGGTAGGCGGCGAAGTCCGCCGCGCTCACCCGTCCGGTCGCGGCGCGACGCATCTCGACCGCGTGCGCCGCCGCCCGGAGGTACGCGGCTGTGGCGGGCTGCTTGACGTCGGTCATGTCCGGGTAGGCGATCTGCAGTCCCGGGTCGGTCTCGTAGCTCATCCAGCGGACGACGATCGCCTCGTGCTGCGCCTGAAGCCTTTCCAGCGGACGTGGTGCGGATGCCGCAGGGATCGCCGCACGCGCGGCGTTCAGACGCACCTGCTTGGCGCGGACGTCGGCGGACGCTGCTTTGGCGTCGTTCTCCTTGGCCCGCAGCAGTCGCTTGGCACCCGCGACCTGCTCCGAGGTCGCGCGGCGCGCGCTGCGTTCGGCCGAGATGCGCGCGACGTCGGCGCGGGCCAGCTTGACGGCCATGCGCCGTTCGACCGCCGTCTGCTGCGCTGCCTTGAGATCATGCCGAGCGGCGTCGTACTCGAGTCGGCGACCGCTCTTGATGCTGCGACGACGCAGCCCCACCGCGCCGGCGGCGACGCCTCCGGCTGCCGCGGGCGCGATCCACCACAACTCGACGGCGAGCAGCAGCGGATCCATACCTCGATGCTACCCAGCGGAAGGCCTCGCCGCTCCGCCCCCTGCGCGTGGACGGACGAGGCCACGACCGATGATCGGTCGTGGCCTCGTCGTTCAGGAATCCCGTTCCCTCACACCAGCGTCTGCTGCCAGGCGGCATGCAGCTGAGCGAACTTGCCCGTGCCGCTGATCAGCGCATCGGGGCTGTCGTCCTCGATGATCTTGCCGTGCTCCATCACCAGCACCCGGTCCGCGATGGCGACCGTCGACAGCCGGTGGGCGATGATGATCGCCGTGCGGTCCTTGAGGAGTGTCTGCAGAGCGTCCTGGATCAGACGCTCCGAGGGGATGTCGAGCGAGGCGGTCGCCTCGTCGAGGATCAGCACCGCCGGGTCCGCGAGGAACGCCCGCGCGAACGAGATCAACTGGCGCTGACCCGCCGACACCCGGCCACCGCGCTTGTTGACGTCGGTGCCGTATCCGTCGGGCAGTGACGAGATGAACTCGTCCGCCCCGACGGCACGGGCGGCCGCACGGATCTCATCGAGCGAGGCGTCAGGCTTTCCGAGAGCGATGTTGTCGGCGACCGTGCCGCTGAAGAGGTAGGCCTCCTGCGTGACCATGACGATGGCTCGACGGAGGTCCTTCGGATGCAGGCTGCGCAGGTCGACCCCATCGAGCGTGACCGTGCCGACAGACGGATCGTAGAACCGCGAGATCAGCTTCGCCAGCGTGGACTTGCCCGCCCCGGTCGTGCCCACCAGCGCGATCGTCTGCCCGGCAGGGATGTCGAGCGAGAAGTTCGGCAGGATGGTCTTCTCGCCGTTGTAGCCGAAGGTCACCTCGTCGAACCGTACGTGCCCCCGCGATTCCCAGAGGTCGACCGGCTTCTCGGGATCCGGAACCGTCGGCACCTCTTCGAGCACTCCCGACACCTTCTCCAGAGCCGCGGTGGCGGACTGGTAGGAGTTCAGGAACATCGCGATCTCCTGCATGGGTGCGAAGAAGTTGCGCACGTACAGCACGGCTGACAGCAGCACGCCGACCGTGAGGGTGTCGTTCGACACCCGGATGCCGCCCCACAGCACGACGATGCCGAGCACGAGGGCTGCGACGCCCATCAGGCCGGGCTCGAACGTGCCGAACAGCAGCATCGAGCGCCGGTTGACGTCTCGATAGTCGCCGGCGATCTTCTGGAAGGCCACGTCGTTGCGAGGCTCCTTGCGGAAGGCCTTCACGGCGCGGATGCCGGTCATCGTCTCGACGAACTGCACGATGACCTTCGCGCTGATCACGCGTGACTCGCGGTAGACGAGCTGCGACCGCGAGTAGAACCAGCGCATCAGGAAGAACAGCGGCACGCCGCCGATCGCGAGGATGAGCCCGGACTGCCAGTCCCACACGCACAGCGCGATGAAGGTGAACAGACCGAACAGCACACCGGAGACGAGCTCGTTCAGCCCGCCGTCGAGCAGCTCCTTGATCGAGTCGAGGTCGCTGGTCTGGCGCGAGATGATGCGCCCGGACGTGTACGACTCATGGAACTCGAGGCTGAGACGCTGGGTGTGCAGGAAGATCCGCTTGCGCAGATCGAGCAGCACCGCCTGTGTGAGCTTGGCCGCGATGATCACGTACCAGGCGATCATCGCCGCCGCGACGGCACCGGCGAGAAGGTAGACGCCCCCGATCATGAAGGTCGGCATCCAGTCGGAGCGCTCGAGCACGGCAGGGAGGGCACGGTCGAGACCGATGCTGATGAGGATCGGGCCTGCGACCTGGAGCGCCGTCGAGATGACGAGCACGATGGCCGCCAGCGTGATCTGCGCCTTCAGCGGGCGCACGAGCGATCCCAGCAGCCGGAGCGAGCGGCGCCGGATGGCCCGACTCTCCTCCTTGGTGTAGCTGGAGCGGTCCTCGTCCTGGGTTCCGGTGATCGCGGAGCTCATCGCTGCACCTCCTTCTCGGTGATGATGTCTTCGTCGGCGGCGTCCTGGCGGATCCCGGCGCGAACGGCCGCCTCGACCTCGTCATCCTCATCGCGGATGACGGGGATCGCGCCGGTGCGCGCCGCCTCCTCGGCCTCGAGGCTGGAGATGACGTGGCGGTAGTGCCGACTCGTCTTCAGCAGCTCGGAATGCGTCCCGACCGCGGTGACTCGGCCCGACTCGAGCAACGCGACCCGGTCGGCCAGAGCCACGGTCGAGGGGCGGTGCGCAACGATCATGGCCGTGGTGTCGGCCAGCACGTGCCGCAGCGCCTCCTCGACGAGAGCCTCGGTGTCGACGTCGAGCGCCGACAGCGGATCGTCGAGCACGAGCACCTTCGGCTTGGCGGCGACCGCTCTGGCCAGCGCGAGACGCTGACGCTGTCCGCCGGAGAGGCTGAGACCCTCCTCGCCGATGATCGTCTCGACCCCCTCGGGAAGCGAGTCCACGAAGGACGCCTGAGCCACGTCGAGCGCTTCACGCAGCACGCGTTCGGCCTCGTCGCTGTGCACGTCGAGATCGGCGCGTCCGAGCAGGACGTTCTCGCGCACGGTGGCCGAGAACAGTGTGGCATCCTCGAACGCCATCGCGATGTGCTGGCGCAGCTCGGCGAGCGGCAGGTCGCGCACGTCGACGCCGTCGAGGGTCACGCGACCGCCGGTGACGTCGTAGAGACGCGTGGGCAGCGTGGTCAGCGTCGTCTTGCCGCTGCCGGTCAGACCCACGAGCGCCATGGTCTCGCCCGGGCGCAGCACGAGGTCGATGCCGTCGAGCAGGTCGCGCTCGCGAGCGCCCGCATCCTGATACCGGAAATGCGCGGACTCGAAGGCGAGCTCACCGCGGGGCTCCGCGATGTGCACCGGGTTCTCGGGGTCTGTGATGCTGTTCGTCTCGGAGTAGATGTCGAACACGCGATCGGTCGCGGTGCGTGCGTCGAGCATGAACGAGAACAGGAAGCCGATCGACTCGATCGGCCAGCGCAGCACGACGGCCATGGCGAAGAACGCGAAGAGCTGAGCTTCGTCGATCTGGCCCTGTGAGATCAGCCAGATGCCCGACATCAGGCTCAGCCCGAACGCGATCTGCGGCATGAGATCGAGCCAGAACCAGATCGACGCGATCGCGCCGGCCTTGCTCATCTCGGTCTCGCGCAGCGTCTCGGCCTGGCGGCTGAATCGACTGAGGGCGTGCTTGCCCCGGCCGAACGCCTTGAGCACGCGGATGCCGTGCACGCTCTCCTCGACGCTGGTGGCGAGGTCGCCTGCCTGATCCTGGCTGCGGCGAGTGAGCGCGCCATAGCGCTTCTCGAAGAGGTAGCCGCGGATCCAGAGCGGGATGGCCGTGACGATGAAGATCACTCCGAGCAGCCAGTGCCAGCGGAACAGCAGCACCGAGCCGATGATGATGGTCAGGACGTTGACCACCAGCAGGACGAGGCCGAAGGCCAGCCATCGACGGATCAGGCCGATGTCCTGCATCATGCGGCTGAGCAGCTGCCCCGACTGCCAGCGGTCGTGGAACGAGACAGGCAACGTCTGCAGGCGCGAGTACAGCTCGGTGCGCATCTTGTACTCGACCTGGGTCGCCGGGTTGAGCACGAACTGGCGGCGCAGCCACACCATGAGCGCCTCGCCGAGGCCGAGCGCGAAGACCGCGACCGCACCCCAGATGATCCCGACGATGGCGCCGTCCTGCACGGGACCGCGGATGATCTGCTCGAGGACGATCGGGATCATCAGGGCGATGAGCGCAGCAATGAGCGCGCTGGCGGCACCGCCGGCGAGCCGCCAGATGACGGGCTTGACGAAGGGCTTGAGACGCCACAGCGCGGCCGGCGTGGAGAGTGAGGAGGACGGGGAGGCGTTCTGCGATGAAGGCGAGGAAGACATGTCTCTCAGACGAGTTTCGTATGGGGAAGCGGTTGCTGATGGCGGCGGACGCAGCAACGGACTCTCGGACTCTCCGAGTCCGCCATCCGGCGAGGTCGTGCGTATCGGAAGTGGCTCTAGCGGAGCGGGCGCACCGGGGTCGAGCCGAGAGCGGCGATCTGCACAGCGGCGATCGATGTCATGGTGTCCTCCTCAGGGCTCGGCTATGTCGTCCCGGTCGGTGCGACAGCCCACCAGCCTATTCCTGTGAACAAGCTGAGCGCAAGAGAGATTCCCGACTCATCGACGCGCGGCTTCTCGCTCCAGCAGGCTCGCCTTGACGTCGAGGCCCCAGGCGAAGCCGCCGAGGGTGCCGTCGGAGCGCAGCACGCGATGGCACGGCACGAACAGCGCCGGAGCATTGCGGGCGCAGATCGACGCAGCAGCACGCACCGCGCGGGGGTTGCCGAGCCGTGCTGCGAACGAGGTGTAGGTCAGCGGCTCGCCCGGCTCGATCGACCGCAGCGCGGACCACCCGAGGAGCTGGAGCGCCGTGCCCGTCTGCTTCACCGCGACCGCGTCGATCGCCGAGAGGTCTCCGGCGTAGAAGGAGAGTGCCGCAGCAGCCGCGTCGGTCTCACCCTCCCGCACCTCCGTCGGTCGCCCCTGGGCGGCGAGCCGCGCGAGGATCGTCGCCTGATCCGCCGTCCATCCGGAGGCGAGCACCCGCTGACGATCGTCGGCGAGGATCGTGAAAGGTCCGTCGAGTGTCTCGACGGTCTGGATGATGGCGTTCATGAGGTCTCCTTCACACGGGCGGCGGTCTGTCTCGCGATCGGACGTCGAACCGGCCGAACCGGTGCCGCTCGCCAGAGATGTGCACTGAGGTAACTGCGCCACGGGGCAGCCCGCTCGGCCCACGCGACCAGCGGAAGCGGATCCGCCGGGAGGCCGGAGGCAGCGGCCCCGGCACGCAGCGCGACGTCACCGGGGAGCAGCACATCGGGGTCCCCCAGCACGCGCATCCGGACGTAGTCGGCGGTCCACGGCCCGATGCCGGGCATCGCGAGCAGCGCCGCCCGCTGCTCCACCCCGTCATCGCCGACCGTGAGTCGCAGTGAGCCGTCGGCGAGGGCGGCGGCTGCGCCGACGATCGCCCTGATGCGGGCGCCGGGCCCTCGCAACACCTCGGCTCCGTGCTCGGCGATCGCCGCCATCGTCGGGAAGAGCAGCCCATGCTCTGTACGCTCTCCCAGCGCGTCGGTCAGCGCGGTGAGGGCGGTGCGCGCGGCCACGACCGTGATCTGCTGACCGACCATCGCCCGGATCAGCATCTCGTGCGGGTCGGCCGAGCCCGGGACGCGGATGCCGGGAGTGCGAGCGACCAGCGGAGCGATCTCGGGATGCGCGCTCAGCGCCTCGTCGACGGCGAGAGGGTCGGCATCGAGGTCGAAGATCCGTCGCACGGTCGACACCAGCGGAGCGAGATCGCCCAGCTGAGCGACGCGTGCCCGAAGGTGCAGTCGCTCGTCCGGGTCCTGGCGCACCTCGAACCACGCGGGGCCTCCCGCCATCCGCAGATGACGGGAGAAAGTCGTCGCGGCGGCCTCTTCGACCCCGGACACCGCGCGCGCCGCCATCCACTGGAAGACTCCGGACGCATCGAGCGGCCCGCGGTACGGGAGGACGAGGTCGATCGCACCGGGAGCCGCGGACGTCGGGGTCTTGCGCCGAGCCCTGAGCTCGCCTGGGGTCAGGCTGAACACCTCGCGGATCGTGTCGTTGCACTGCCGGATGCTCGCGAAGCCCGCGGAGAACGCCACGTCGGAGATCTGCATGTCTGTGCCCACCAGCAGCATGCGCGCCGTGTGCGCGCGATGCGCCCTCGCGAGGGCGAGCGGACCCGCTCCGAGCTCGGTCGAGAGCAGCCGGGTCAGGTGCCGCGTCGAATAGCCGAGGCGCACGGCGAGACCCGACACTCCCTCGCGCTCGACGACGCCGGCGGCGATGAGACGCATCGCTCGAGCAGCGATGTCGCTGCGCAGGTCCCACGCGGGTGAGCCGGGGGCCGCCTCCGGGAGGCACCGCTTGCATGCGCGGTAGCCCGCCTCGTGCGCCGCGGCGCTGGTCGGGTAGAAGGTGACGTTCTGCGGCTTGGGTGTGCGCGCGGGGCAGCTCGGCCGGCAGTAGATGCCGGTGGAGCTCACAGCGGTCACGAACTGCCCGTCGAAGCGGGTGTCACGCGCGCTGATCGCACGGTATCGCTCGTCGAAGTCGGTCACGGGGAAGCTCATTCCCCCACTCTGTCATGCGCCACCGACACCGGCTGGCGGAAATCGGACATCACTGTGGGACCTCGGCCTCACCGCCGCAGACAGCGCGAGACCCCTCGCACCTGCGTCGGAGCGAGGGGTCTCGGATACGCCTGAGCCTCAGGGGCGCCGTGCTCAGTGGAAGAAGTGACGCTCTCCGGTGAAGAACATCGTGACGCCGGCCTTGCGCGCGGCATCGACGACCTCCTCATCGCGCACCGATCCGCCGGGCTGCACGATCGCGGTGACGCCGGCGTCGATGAGCACCTGCGCACCGTCGGCGAACGGGAAGAAGGCGTCCGAGGCGGCGACGGAACCGGCTGCGCGATCACCGGCCCGCTCGACGGCGAGGCGGCACGAGTCGACGCGGTTGACCTGCCCCATGCCGACGCCGACCGTGGCGTTGTCCTTCGCGAGCACGATCGCGTTCGACTTGACGGCGCGGCACGCCTTCCACGCGAAGATGAGGTTCTCCATCTCCTCGTCGCTGGGACGCTCACCCGAGACGAGCTCCCAGTTCTTGGCGACCGAGACGATGTCGTCGGGGAACCGGTCTGCATCCTGCAGCAGAAGACCGCCCGAGACGAGGCGCACATCCATACGCTCCTGCTGCCAGTCCTCCGGCAGCTGCAGCAGACGCAGGTTCTTCTTCGCCTTGAACACCTCGAGGGCTGCGGGTTCGAACGACGGAGCGACGATGACCTCGGTGAAGATGTCCTTCAGGTTCTCGGCCATCTTGAGGGTGACGGTGCCGTTCGCGGCGATCACTCCCCCGTATGCCGACACCGGGTCGCACTCGTGGGCGCGGATGTGCGCGCTCGCGATCGGGTCGAGGGCGTTCGGGGCGGTCGTCGCGATGCCGCAGGGGTTCGCGTGCTTGATGATCGCGACGGCCGGCTTCACCATGTCGTAGGCGGCCCGGAGTGCGGCATCCGCGTCGACGTAGTTGTTGTACGACATCTCCTTGCCCTGCAGCTGCGTCGCCTGGGCGATGCCGTGACCGCCGACGCGGGTGTAGATCGCCCCGCGCTGGTGCGAGTTCTCTCCGTAGCGCAGCGTCGCCAGCAGCTCGGCCTGGATCGTCAGGTGCTTCGGCAGGTCTTCGCCCTCGCCGAGCGTGCCCTCGGCGAACCAGGAGGCCACCGCGGTGTCGTACGCGGCCGTATGGGCGAAGGCGCGAGCCGCGAGTTCGCGGCGCTGCGTCAGCGTGGTGCCGCCGTTCTCGATGGCGCTGATGATGGCTGGGTACGACTGCGGCGAGACGACGATCGCGACGTTCGCGTGGTTCTTGGCCGCGGCGCGCACCATGGCGGGGCCGCCGATGTCGATCTGCTCGACGACGTCGTCGCCCTCGGCACCGGAGGCGACCGTCTCGACGAAGGGATACAGGTTCACGACGACGAGCTCGAACGGGGCGATGTCGAGATCCGCGAGCTGACGCTCGTGATCCTCGAGACGCAGGTCCGCGAGCAGACCGCCGTGGATCTTGGGGTGCAGCGTCTTCACGCGGCCGTCGAGCATCTCGGCGACGCCCGTGACGGCGGCGACATCGGTGACGTCGATGCCCGCCTCGCGGATCGTGGAGGCCGTCGAGCCGGTCGAGACGATCTGCACGCCCGCGCCGGCGAGAGCGGCGGCGAGATCGAGCAGACCGGACTTGTCGCTCACCGAGACGAGCGCGCGGCGCACCGGGACGGTGTCGCGATCGCGGTACAGCGAGTGGTCGTGGCGGGGGCCGGCCATGATGGGCTCCTTCGTGCGAGGGTGGCGTGCGTGGATCGGTTCAGGATGCTGCGGTCAGCGAGAGCTCACCGGTCGCGATGCGGCGCACCACGTCGATGAGAAGTCGGCGCTCGACGGGCTTGATGCGCTCGTGGAGGGTGTGCTCGGTGTCTCCGGCGACGACCGGCACGCGCTCCTGCGCGAGGATCGGGCCCGTGTCGACGCCGTCGTCGACCACGATCACGCTCGCGCCGGTCTCCGAGACGCCGGCGGCGAGCGCGTCGCGCACTCCGTGTGCGCCGGGGAACTCGGGCAGGTATGCGGGATGCGTGTTGATCAGTCGGGGTGAGAGGTCTGCCACGAGCGCGGCGGGGAGCAGACGCATCAGGCCGCTGAGCACCACGAGGTCTGCGTTCCAGACGGCGAGCTGGCGACCGAGCTCCGCGCCCCAGGCTTCGCGCGATTCGTGCTCGTGCCACGGAACCGTGAAGCTCGGGATGCCGAACTCCTCGGCATGGGCGAGGCCGTCGGCTTCGCGGTCGGCGCCGACGACCACCACCCGCGCAGGGAAATCGGGGTGACGAGCAGCCTCGAGGAGGGCGCGAAGGTTCGAGCCGGTGCCCGAGATGAGAACGGCGACCGTGAGCACGCGCCCAGTCTACCGGGGCCGCTGGAGGGCCCTGAGCCGCATGTCAGCCGACGGGGTCGCGGGGATCGCGCCTCGGAAGACGGAGTCCGCCCGCGTCATCCAGCGGCGCAGTGTCATGGGTGGACGATCCGTCGGACCAGCCGACAGTTCCGTCGTTCGGATCCGTGAGTGCACTCGAGACTGCGTCGGATGCCATCATCTCGGCGTACCAGCGGTCGGTGCGCTCTTCGGCGAGCTCATCGCGGTTGCGGGGTGACAGCAGCAGGATCGCCGCGCCGAGCAGGACCTCGCCGCCCAGCGCGAGAGCGAACGGCAGCGTGGCAGGACCCGCCTCGGCGAGCCGCCCCGGCCCCATCGATCCTCCGGCGAACACGGCGGCGATCGCGGCGACGGCGGCGGTCAGCGCCCCGATGCCCACCGCGATCGTCGCGCGAGGGGCGAGTCCGAGCGGCGTGCCCTCCCAGACGAGGCGCGACCGGACCGCCCATCCGGCGAAGGCACCGGCGCCGATCGGGAGGATGATGACGATGAGCATCCAGATCGACGTGCCCTCGGGGAGCAGCCCGAGCACGGGGATGCCGGGGACGACACCGAGCTGGGTGCCCGCGGGGGACACCGCCGTGCCGACGCCCACGGCGAAGCCGGGTCCGGCGAGCCAGGAGGCCGCCCAGACGATGATGGTGGGCAGGTAGGCGAGGTGCCCGAGCGTGATGACCGCGGCGCCGAGCGCGTCGACCCGCGCCGCCTGGAAGAGCGCCACCATCTCGCCGCCTCGTGCCGCGGTGAGCACGGCCACGGCGACGGCGGAGACCGCAGTGGTCCCCACGACGGCGAAGGCCGCTCCACGCACGGCCGCGCCCGGAACCGGTCCCCAATCGCCCCACGTGTCGACGACGTCGTGGATCCGGTCGAGGAGGCCGCCGTCACCGTCCTCCCAGGCGATGCGCACGGCACCGCACACCGCGCCCACGAGATAAACGGCTGTCGGAAGCAGGATCCCCTCGACAACGGGGGTCTCGACAGCGCCGAGGTGCGCGGTCAGCGCGACTCCGGTCGCGATCGCCGCGAATGTGACAGCGCCGGAGAGCGAGCCGAGGAGCCACGCACCCGCGCGCGCGGCGCGGGTGCCGGAGCGGGCGGCGAAGAGCAGCGTGAAGATCAGGAAGGCGAGCGGGGTCACCGAGAGCGTGAAGGCGGCGGCCGCCGGTGCGATGCCCGTCATGCGGAGCACCTCGGTCGACACGTCGATGCTCAGCGGCACGCCGTGTCCGAACTGCCAGAGAGTGCCGGTGAGCGGCCAGAGGGCCCCCCAGTCGGCCGTGACGCCGAACGACAGCGTCCAGAGCAGGGTGAGCGGCGCCAGCAGGACCACGAGACCGACCGCCGCAGCGATTGCGGCATCGAAGGCGGCGAGGAGCGCGACGAGGAGGCGTTGCATATCGAATCGAGACTACGACGAGAACCCTGTCGCCGCCTGTGGGCGCGCGCGACTCGGGCGACACGATATCGTCTCCAGCGGAGGTTTCCCGATGACAACTGCCCCGTCCCCCACCCGCTCAGAGGCCGAACCCAAGAACGCCCTCGACCGTTTCTTCGAGATCAGCAAGCGCGGATCCACGATCGGCACCGAGGTCCGAGGGGGTCTGGTGACCTTCGTCACGATGGCCTACATCGTGATCCTCAACCCGATCATCCTGTCCGGATCGGCTGACGTCGCCGGCGACACCCTCGCGTTCAGCGCCGTCGGCGCCGCGACGGCGCTGACCGCCGGCGTGATGACGATCCTGTTCGGCCTGATCACCCGCCTCCCGTTCGGCTTCGCCGCCGGGCTCGGCATCAACGCTTTCGTCGCGTTCTCCGTCGTCGGCCAGGTGACCTGGCCCGAGGCGATGGCGCTCGTGATGATCAACGGTCTCGTGATCGTCCTGCTCGCCGCCACCGGCCTCCGGAAGATGATCTTCGACGCCGTGCCGTTCCAGCTGAAGATCGCGATCACAGTGGGAATCGGCCTGTTCATCGCCTTCATCGGCTTCGTGAACTCCGGATTCGTCACCGCCACGGGCAGTGCATCCCCGCCGGTCGGTCTCGGAGTCGGCGGCTCGGTCGCGACCATGCCCACCGTGCTCTTCATCGTCACGCTCATCCTCACCGGCATCCTGGTCGCCCGCAAGGTCAAGGGCGGGCTGCTCATCGGCCTCGTCTCGGGCACCGTCCTCGCGGTGATCGTCGAGGCGATCTGGCACCTCGGAGCAGCGTCCGACGACAACGCCGGCGGCTGGGGCCTCACGGTTCCGACCCTCACCGGCGCGCCGTTCAGCCTGCCGGACCTGAGCCTGGTCGGCGCCGTCGACTTCGGCTTCGACTTCAGCAAGGTCAGCCTCGTGGCGATCGTGATGATCGTCTTCACCCTCGTCTTCTCGAACTTCTTCGACGCCATGGGCACGATGACGGGACTCGCCAAGGAAGCGGATCTCGCGAATGAGAACGGTGACTTCCCGCGCATCAAGTCGGCCCTGGTCGTCGAGGGTGTCGGCGCGATCGTCGGCGGTGGCACCTCGTCGTCGTCGAGCACCGTGTTCATCGAGTCCGGCGCCGGCATCGGCGAGGGCGCGCGCACCGGTTTCGCGAACCTCATCACCGGCGGCATGTTCCTGCTGGCGATGTTCCTCACCCCGCTCACCTCGATCGTGCCCACCGAGATCGCCGCCGCGGCGCTCGTGATCGTCGGCGCCATGATGATGGCGCAGATCAAGTACATCGACCTCACGGAGTTCAGCGTCCTGCTGCCGGTGTTCCTCACGGTCACCGTGATGCCGCTGACCTACTCGATCGCCAACGGCATCGGCGCGGGCTTCGTCAGCTGGGTGCTCGTGCAGGCGTTCTCCGGCAAGGCGAAGAGGATCAGCCCCCTGCTCTGGGTGGTTGCGATCGGCTTCGTGGTGTTCTTCGCTCGCGGTCCCATCGAGGCGCTCTTCGGCGTCGCCTGAGCGCACGCGAGTACGACGGAGGGGCGGATGCTGCGGCATCCGCCCCTCTGTCGTTCCGCCTTCTGCATCGCGCCATCTCGGCGGGCGTCCGGGCAGAGAAGAAGGCCCTGGAGTGGAGTCCAGGGCCTTCTCCTACAGTCTAGCGCTTAGAGCGACTCGACGATCTCACGCATGAGTGCGGCGGTCTCGGACGGCGTCTTGCCGACCTTGACTCCGGCGGCCTCGAGGGCCTCCTTCTTCGCCTGAGCCGTGCCTGCCGAGCCCGAGACGATGGCGCCGGCGTGGCCCATCGTCTTGCCCTCGGGAGCGGTGAAGCCCGCGACGTAGCCGACGACCGGCTTGGTGACGTGCGCCTTGATGAACTCGGCCGCGCGCTCCTCGGCGTCGCCACCGATCTCACCGATCATCACGATGGCCTCGGTCTCGGGGTCGGCCTCGAACGCGGCGAGCGCGTCGATGTGCGTGGTGCCGATGACGGGGTCGCCGCCGATGCCGATGGCGGTCGAGAAGCCCAGGTCGCGCAGCTCGAACATCATCTGGTACGTCAGGGTGCCCGACTTCGACACGAGGCCGATCGGGCCCTTGCCGGTGATGTTGGCGGGCGTGATGCCGACGAGCGCCTCACCGGGCGTGATGATGCCGGGGCAGTTCGGTCCGATGATGCGGGTGGTGTTGCCCTTGCTCTGCGCGTAGGCCCACGCCTCGGCCGAGTCGCCGACGGGGACGCCCTCGGTGATGACGACGAGCAGCGGGATCTCGGCGTCGATGGCCTCGATCATCGCGTCCTTCGTGAACGCACCCGGCACGAAGGCGATCGACACGTCTGCGCCGGTCTCCTTCATCGCCTCGGCGACCGAGCCGAAGACGGGGAGCTCGACGGCGTTGCCGTCCTTGTCGGTGTGCGAGACCGTGGTGCCGGCCTTGCGGGCGTTCACGCCACCGACGACCTGGGTACCGGCCTTCAGCATGAGCGCCGTGTGCTTGGTGCCTTCGCCGCCGGTGATGCCCTGGACGATGACCTTGGAATCCTTGTTGAGGTAGATCGACATTTCTCTAGTCCTTGTGTCTCTCGGCGATCAGGCGTTGGCGAGTTCGGCGGCCTTGTCGGCGCCTTCGTCCATGGTGCTGGCGAGCGTGACGAGCGGGTGCGCGTACTCGGCGAGGATCGCGCGACCCTCGTCGACGCGGTTGCCGTCGAGGCGCACGACGAGCGGCTTGGAGGCCGCGGAGCCGAGGGTCTCGAGAGCGCCCTTGATGCCGTTGGCGACGGCGTCGCACGCGGTGATGCCGCCGAAGACGTTGACGAACACGCTCTTGACCTGCGGGTCGCCCAGGATGACGTCGAGGCCCGCGGCCATGACCTCTGCCGAGGCGCCGCCGCCGATGTCGAGGAAGTTCGCGGGCTTGACGCCGTTGTGGTTCTCACCGGCGTAGGCGACCACGTCGAGCGTCGACATGACGAGTCCTGCTCCGTTGCCGATGATGCCGACCTCGCCGTCGAGCTTCACGTAGTTCAGGCCGCTCTTCTTGGCCTTGGCCTCGAGCGGGTCGGCAGCGTCCTTGTCCTCGAGCGCCTCGTGCTCGGGGTGACGGATCTCGGAGGCGTTGTCGTCGAGCGTGACCTTGCCGTCGAGCGCGACGATGTCGCCCTCTTCGGTGCGGACCAGCGGGTTGACCTCGACGAGGGTCGCGTCCTCGCCCTTGTAGACCTCGAACAGCTTGACGAAGACGTCGGAGACCTTCTCGACCAGGTCTTCGGGGAAGTTGGCGGCGCGAGCGATCTCGACGGCCTTCTCCTTGTCGATGCCGGTGAGCGGGTTGACCTCGACGCGCGCGAGCGCCTCGGGACGCTCGACGGCGAGCTCTTCGATCTCCATGCCGCCCTCGACCGAGCAGAGGCTCAGGTACGAGCGGTTGGCACGGTCGAGCAGCACGGAGAAGTAGAACTCCTCTGCGATGCGGGCACCCTGCGCGACCATGACGCGCTTGACGGTGTGGCCCTTGATGTCGAGACCGAGGATGGCCTTGGCGGCCTCGTATGCCTCGTCGGGGGTCTTGGCGACCTTGACGCCGCCGGCCTTGCCGCGGCCACCGGTCTTGACCTGCGCCTTGACGACGACGACGCCGCCGATCTTCTCAGCGGCTGCCTTCACCTCCTCAGGAGTGTCGGCGACGATGCCGGCGAGGACCGGCACTCCGTACTTCTCGAAAACGTCTCGTGCCTGGTACTCGTACAGATCCACTGTGCTTCCTTCACTGGGCTGCGGCCTGGAATTCTCTCGATGTCGAGACATCGATCAATCCCCCAGCCTACTACCGCCGCCTGAAGCCCACGTTCGGAGAGCCGGGCGGCGACCCGACACCGTCCGGTAGCATTCTTCTGCGCTGACTCAGGGGGAGACAATGACGGACACGTTCGACTGGTCGGATCCGATCGCCACGCGGGCCCGCATCGAGCAGCAGGTGAAGGACGCAGAGCGCCGCGCGGCACAGGCCGAACAGGTGCGCGACGACATCGCCGCGGTGCGTGAGCGGGCGACATCGCCGGGGCGGGATGTCTCCGTCACCGTGGACTCATCGGGTCGCCTCGCCGCCGTCGCGCTGACGGATGCCGCGTTCGACCGCTCCCCCGCCGCCCTGGGCGCACTGATCGTCGCGCTCGCCGGAGACGCGCAACGAGCCGCCGGCGCCCGGGCCGTCGAGATCGCCGCCGAGGCGTTCGGCGCCGAGGACGCAGCCGTCGAGCACTTGCGCGAAGAGATCGCGCAGCTCCCCGACCCGAGTCAGGACGGCCAGACCCGGATCGAGTACCGCTGATGGCGGAGCTCATCGCCGTCGACACCGAGACGGTCCGCATGCACGCGCAGCGCGTCGGTCAGGTCGCGTCCGACGTGCGGCTCGCAGAGAACGCCGCCGGGTCGATGAATGTCGGCGGCGGGGCGTTCGGGGTGATGTGCGCGTTCCTCGTCCCGCCCGCACAGCTCGTCTCATCGATCGCCACCGGTGCGATCTCGGCCGCGGCGACCATGCTCGAGCAGTCCGAAGAGCAGCTCAAGGGCCTCGCCGATGACTTCGACGAGGGTGAGCAGCGTCAGCTCGACACGATCAGCGGTCTGCTGGCGTCCGTCGAGGGCGGCGGCCGATGACTCCTCCCAACCCCTTGGTGGCCGGGCCGATCGATCCCACGACGCCGTTCAGTGGCGCGGGACTGCTCGAGGACGGCTACGAGCTCGTCAACGCCATCGAGAGCGGCGACTGGGTGGCCGGGGGCCTCGCCTCCTTCTCGGCCCTCGCGAACACCGTCGCGACCGCGATGGATCCCCTCGGGTCGCTGATCGCCGCAGGGCTCGGCTGGCTCATGGACCATCTCGAGCCACTGAAGGGCTGGCTCAACGACCTGACCGGTGACGCTGGCGAGGTCGCCGGATTCGCGGCGACGTGGGGCAACATCGCTCAGCACCTGCAGCAGGCGGGCCAGACGCTCGATGCGCGGCTCGCCGACGTCAGCTCGATGTCCGGAGAGGCGATCGAGGCGTACCTCCGACTCCAAGCCGACGTCGCCGCCCACATCTCGGCCGCGGCCTCGTGGGCCGGCGGGATGAAGACGGGCATGGAAGCGGCATCCATGCTCGTCCAGGTGGTCCACGAGCTCGTTCGCGACACGCTCTCGCAGCTCGTCGGTTCGCTGATCTCGTATGCGAGCACACTCGTCATCTCGCTCGGCACGGCCACCCCGTACGTCATCGCCCAGGCGACGAGCCGCGTCTCGGCGATGACCGCCCGGATCTCCGGCACGGTGCTCAAGCTCGTCGACGCCGTCACCGCCCTCGCCAAGCACCTGGACGAGCTCAAGGCGCTCTTCCAGCGCCTTGGAGACCTCTTCTCGCGCGGCCCCGGCGGAAACGCACCGTCGAGCCCCGGATCACCGCACGCCCCCGGCACGGCTCCCCATGGTCCGGACGGCACGACTCCGGGCGGTACTGCGCCGGACGGGCCCTCGTCGCCCGGCCCCAGCGTGCGCGACCAGAGCACGCTCACCGACGATCAGCTCCACACCTACCTCGAGGCCAACTATCCGGAGTACGCCGACGACTTCGCGAACAACGGCACGCTCCCGCCCGACGTCCAGATCCCGAAGGGACCGGAGGTCCTCCAGCCCGACGGGAACATCGACTGGGACCAGGTCCCCCGCGGCGGGTACGTCCTCGACACGAATGGCGATCCGATCCGGACTCCCCACACACCGCAGCCCGGAGACGTGCTCGACCGCTACGGTCCTCCCGATGGCCGGTACACATCACCTATTCCAGAGGCCGGGCCGTACACCTACGACCAACGGTCCCTCCCCTATGTCGAGAACCCCGCGCACTACCACCGCTACGAGGTGGTCGGCGACATGTCCGACCTCCGCGGCGCATATGACAGCGCCCCTCAGCACGTCAAGGACGAGCTCCTCGCTGGCGGGCTCAAGCCGGAATACCTCGGCTCGCAGGGGTACCAGGGAGATATCGCGCGCGGGTTCGGCTCGACCGGAGGCGGCGTCCAGGTGCAGCTTCCGCTGACCGCCGCGCAGCTGATCGCGCTGGGCCTGCTTAAGGAGATCACATGACAGACCTGACCGCCGACGATGTGCAGCGCATCATCCAGGACGAGCAGCTCACGGCGACCGCGAACTGGTTCGGCCGAACCGGTCGGCCCCAGTCCGCGGCGTGGATCGACCGCGACGGCGACGGCTGGATCGTGTGGGAGACCGATGAGCGCGGAGAGACGTTCCACGATCCGCTCCACTTCGGCTCGGAGGCGGAGGCGCTGGACCTCTTCCTGAAGATCGCGCGCCGGTACAGGGCGGGGAACTCCCAGGCAGTGCGACGGATCGGAGACTCCGCATGACCGAGCTGTGGATCGGCCCCGACGGCCGCGCCCTCACTCGCGAGCCCGTGCCGGCAGGCGCCGAGGTGTGGGACATGTACGGGCCGGTGAACACCCGGTACGTGTACCTCGTCGAGAACGGACAACCCGCGCCGTATCCGGAGAGGTCTCTCCCCTGGGTCGAGAACCCGTCCGCGTACCATCAGTTCGCCGTCATCGGCGATTGCGTCCACCTTCGCGCCGCATACGAGCGATCCGACGACGCCGCTCTGCGCCGCGACCTCGAGGATCTCGTGGAGATCGGCTACTACCACTGGGACCAGCCCATCTACCGCGGCACAGTGGCTCCGGCTTTCGGCGACCCCGGCGGCGCCACACAGCTCGTGCTGCCGCTGCCGCTGTCGTTCTACCTGCGACTCGGACTCGTCCGAGAACTCGCCGTCCCCGGAGGCCCGGCATGAACCGTGACACCGTGATCGCCGACCTGCGCGCCCGCGGCCGTGAGGGGTACTCGCTCTTCGAGGACCCCCGCGGCAAGCCGAACGTCGTCGTCCTGGCCTTCGGCAGGAACGGATTCCAGAGCTGGATCCAGGACGAACGCGCACAGCCCATCGAGGGCTCGCTGCGCACGTTCGACGAGGAGCCCGAGGCGCTCGCCGACTTCACTCACCGAGTGGAGATCTGGAACCGCATCAGCGGCGTCCGCTCGACGGCCTGACCCGCCACCCCGCAGCGGTCGTGGCTCGGCCGTTTCGTCGACGGGTCTAGGCTCATCCCATGCACGAATCCGCAGAACTGCGCACCGGCGTCGTGGCCGCTGCACTCGAGCTCTTCGCGTCCCAGGGGTTCGACCAGACGTCCGTCGAACAGATCGCGAAGGCCGCAGGCGTCTCGCGCTCGACGTTCTTCCGCCAGTTCGGCGGCAAGGAGGATGTCGTCTTCGCGGACCACGAGGTGCTGCTCGAGCAGTTGCGGACGTTCCTCGCCGAAGGGCACGACGACCCCTGGCGTGCGGTGTGCGCGGCATCCGAGTCGGTCTTCGCGCACTTCGCGCACGACCCGGAGCTCGCGCGTCGCCGGTATCAGATCGTCCGCCAGGTGCCGGTGCTCCGCGAGCGCGAGATCATCACGGTGTTCCGCTACGAGCGGCTGTTCGACGACTATCTGCGCAGTTCGCTGCCCGGAATCGATCCCCTCGATGCCGTCGGATTCTCGGCCCTGGTCACCGCAGTGCACAACCATGTGCTGCGACAGTTGCTGCGCGGCAAGAAGAAGGTGCCGCTCTCGACCCTGCAGACGGCGCTCGCCGATGTCCGACGCCGCTACGGGGTGCCCTCCGAAGCGGTCACAGAGGCACCGGATGACGTGGTCGTCGCCGTCTTCCCCCGCTCGATGCCGATCGCCGAGGTCACCCGGCGTCTGCGCACGCAACTCGACTGAGCGGCGACTCCCCGGTCGAAGTCGTGAAACCGAGTTTCAGAGCGTACGATACTTGGTGTCACGAAGGAGTCACCATGAGCACCGCAGCCTCCCCCCTGCCCGGCGAGCGCGTCTCGTCGTACGACATCACCGGGCGACAGGACAGCGACTACTACGCCGTCTTCGCCGACATCCCCGACGCCGACAGATCGGCCTGGGACCGTGCCAAGGCGTATATCGACGAGGTCGGACCTCAGATGGTGGAGGCCTGGGATCGGGCGGAGTATCCGCTCGACGCCGCACGCCGCATGGGCGAGATGGACCTCGTCGTCGACGGCATTCAGCATCCCGCACTCACCCGACTGTCTCCCCTGGCGGCCGGGCTCGTGAACATGGAGATCTCTCGCGGCGACGGGTCGCTCGGAACGGTGCTCGCCGTCCAAGGCGGGCTCGCGCTGCGCACTCTGGCACTCTTCGGATCCCCCGCACAGCAGGAGAAGTGGCTCACAGCGCTGGCCGACGGCTCGGTCTTCGGCTCGTTCGCCCTCACCGAGCCCGACCACGGGTCTGATTCGGTATCGCTCGAGACCGTGGCTCGTCGCGACGGCGATGAGTGGGTCATCCGCGGCGCGAAGAAGTGGATCGGCAACGGCGCCTCGGGCGGCATCACCTTCGTGTGGGCGCGCGTCGAGGATGAGACAGCGCCTGAACACGGTGCAGTCCGATGCTTCCTCGTCGAACAGGACACTCCCGGATACACAGGCACCCCGATCCGCGGCAAGGCCTCGCTGCGCGCGATCCACCAGGCGCACATCGTCCTCGACGATGTACGGGTCCCGCTCGACTCCGTGCTCCCGGGGACGAAGAGCTTCAAGGACGCATCGGTCGTCCTCTACGCCACCCGGTCGGGGGTCGCCTGGTCGGCCCTCGGCCACGCGACGGCCTGCTACGAAGCGGCGCTGGCCTACTCGACGCAGCGCATCCAGTTCGGCAAGCCGCTCGCCAAGTTCCAGATGGTGCAGGAGCGGCTCACGCACATGCTCGAGGACCTCACGGCCATGCAGCTGTACTGCCGTCGCCTCGCAGACCTCGAGACAGCCGGCGAGCTTCGCCCCACGCAGGCCTCTCTGGCGAAGTTCCACAACACCCGAGCAGCCCGACGCGTGGCATCCGTCGCGCGCGACCTTCTCGGGGGCAACGGCATCCTGCTGGAGAACGGTGTGATGCAGCACATGGCCGACATCGAGGCGATCCACACCTACGAGGGCACCGAGAGCGTGCAGGCACTGCTGCTCGGGCGCGACATCACGGGGATGAGCGCCTTCGCCTGACCGCTGCCGGTCCGGAGTTCAGATCTCGGGACGGTCGGCGACCGCGACCTCAGCGGATGCCGGATCGAACGTCTGACCGCCGATGACCGAGAGCAGTCGAAGCTTCTCCTGGCTCTCGCTGCCCGGCGCCGCCGTGTAGACGAGCAGCGCGTGCGACTGCTCGGGGTCCACGAGCGTCTGGCACGACAGGTCCAGACGGCCGAGTTCGGGATGGATGAACCGTTTGGTGAGCGGCGGCTGAAGACCGACCTCATGCCGTTCCCAGAGCAGCGCGAACTCCTCGCTCCGAGCGAGTAGAAGGTCCACGTAGCGCGCGGCGCGCGAACCCGCCCCCCGCAGGGTCGTGATCTCCCGCAGCCCGGACACCCACAGCCGCGAGAGGAACGCGTGGTCCTCCGGGTCGTATGACTGCCGTGTCGTCGGGTCGGTGAACCATCGGTACCCGATGCTGCGCGCTGGGCCCTGGAAACGGGTCAGATCCCCCACGAGGGCCATGCCGAGCGCGCTCTGCCGCAGAGTCTCCCCCAGTTCGGTGACCACCTCAGCAGGCGTGTCGTTCAGTCGGTCGAAGATCCGCAGCATCCCGGGGCTCACATGGTCGCTCTCGGAGCCCCGCGGCGGCGGCGTGTGACCCGCGAGGGCGAAGAGGTGGTCCCGCTCGCCCAGCGAGAGGTGCAGCCCCTGCGCCATCGCCGCGACCATCTGGTCCGACGGCTGCGGTCCTCTCTCCTGTTCGAGTCGCGCGTAGTAGTCGGTCGACATGTGGCTGAGCGCGGCCGCCTCCTCCCGACGGAGTCCGCTCGTGCGGCGGCGTTCTCCGCGGGGAAGACCGACATCTTCCGGCTGCAGCGCCTCACGGCGCCCGCGCAGGAACTCCGCGAGCCCCCGTCTGTCGATCGCCATGCGGCGCCTCCTGTCGTCCTATCCGTTGTACCAGTCGCCCGGTGACCGATCCACGGATCGACGATCCCTGGATGCCCTCCCTTCAGCCACGAGAGCATCGACGTCGACAGAGAAGGGGCTGACATGCCACGAAAGAACACAGACCTGACCATCCCAGCGCAGCACGGTGCCCGAGTGGTGGTCACCGGAGCCAGCGATGGGATCGGACTCGGCATCGCGAGCCGGCTCGCCGCAGCGGGCGGGGACGTCATCCTGCCGGTGCGCAACCGCGAGAAGGGCGAGGCGGCGATCGCACGGATCCGTCGCACGGTGCCGGACGCAGCGCTGTCGCTGCGGGATCTCGACCTCGCCTCTCTCGAGTCGGTCGCCGCACTCGCTGCGACTCTGCGCGAGGAGGGCACGCCGATCAGCATCCTCATCAACAACGCAGGAGTGATGACGCCACCCACCCGGCGCACGACATCGGACGGATTCGAGCTGCAGTTCGGCGCGAATCATCTGGGACACTTCGCACTCGTGACTGCACTGCTTCCGCTTCTCGTCGCAGGGCAGGCGCGGGTCGTCTCGCAGATCAGCATCGCGGCGAACAGCGGTGCGATCAACTGGGACGATCTGCAGTGGGAGCACTCGTACAACGGGATGCGCGCCTACAGCCAGTCGAAGATCGCCGTCGGGCTGTTCGGGCTCGAACTCGACCGACGGAGCAGGGCCGAGGGGTGGGGAATCCACAGCCTGCTCTCGCACCCCGGGGTCGCGCCGACGAATCTGCTCGCCGCGCAACCCGAGCTCGGACGGTCGACGGAGACGACAGAGCGGCGGGTCATCGGCACTCTGTCACGCCGCGGCATTCTTCTGGGGACAGCCGAGACGGCTGGCCTCCCGGCCCTGTATGCCGCGACAGCTCCGGATGCCGTCGGCGGAGGCTTCTACGGCCCGTCGGGCATCGGTCACCTCGGCGGCGGACCCGGACCGCAGAAGCTCTACTCGCGACTGCGCGACGACGAGGCGGCCGCCCGCATCTGGCGGATCTCCGAGGAGCTCACCGGGGTGACGGCGCGCAGTGCCTGATCAGTCGCAGCCGCAGCCGCCGGCGGGCGTCTTCACCATGAAGCAGACGTCGCACACGCCGTAATCGCGCTCTTCCGTCTTGGTCGCGCGCTCGATCTTCGGTGCAGCCGCGACACGAGGGGTCGTCGACCGCTTCGCCTTCACGGGCACGATCGGGCGGAACTCGCTCGGGTGCGTCACATAGAAGTACGGGGCGCGGCCTTCGCTGGGACGCAGACGCAGAGGCGTCGAGCCGACGACGACCACTTCGTCTTCCGTGAAGCCGTTCGTGTACGTCTTGCCGATGTGCAGGGCGGCGCCGTCGCCCCGACGGATCGCCTCGATGTAGCGGCCACGGTCGATGTAGGAGGAGATGCCGACGGCGTCGGCGATCGCGGAGATGAACTCATGGTTCTCCTCGGCGATGCGATGCGCGCGGAGCGCCTCGGCGAGGGTTCGGTACGGACGGGAGTTGCCTGTGGGGGTCGGGCCCTGAACTTCATTCATTTCCTCAAGGATCTCACGCCCGGGCATGGAAGACTGGCCGAATGGCACGCGCGACGATCATCGGCTCCGGACCCAACGGCCTTTCCGCCGCCGTGGCGCTCGCTCGCGCGGGATATGACGTGCGCGTGCTCGAGGCCGCGGACACGATCGGCGGCGGACTCCGCACGACCGCATCCACGCTTCCCGGGTTCGTGCACGATGTCTGCGCCGCCGTCCTCCCCTCTGCGTTGACCTCCCCCTTCTTCCAGGCTTTCGGTCTCGCCGATCGCGTCGAGTGGATACACCCCGAGATCTCCTACGCCCACCCGCTCGACGGCGGTCGGGCAGGAATCGCCTGGCGCGACATCGAACGCACCGCCTCGAATCTCGCAGTCGATGAACGCGCGTGGCTCGCGCTGCTCCGCCCGCTCAGCACCCATGTCGACGGTGTCGTCGACTTCACCGGCAACCAGATGCTGCGGGTTCCCCGGGACCCGCTGACCGCACTGCGTTTCGCGCTGCGCATGCTCGATCAGGGAACGGCCCTCGCGACGCGCACGTTCCGCACCGAAGAAGCCGCCGCCTTGATCGCCGGGGTGCTCGCGCATCCTCCGACTCCGCTGCCCACGCTGGCCGGAGCCGCAGCCGGTCTCCTGCTCGCTGCCGAGGGTCACGCGGACGGCTGGATGTACCCGCGAGGTGGTGCGCAGCGCATCGCTGACAGTCTTGTGGCCGATCTCGAGGCCCACGGCGGTGCGGTCGAGCCCGGCACCCACGTACGAGATCTCCGCGCACTGGACTGGGGCGACCCCGAGCGCGGCGACCTGCTGCTGCTCGACACGTCGCCGAAGCTCGTGCTCACCCACCCCGACATCCCCGCGCGGTATGCACGGGCGATCCGCGGCTTCCGCTACGGCCCCGCCGCGGCGAAGGTGGACTTCGCTCTCGACGGCCCGATCCCGTGGACCCACCCGGACGTCGCTCTCGCGCCCACCGTCCACATCGGAGGGACGCAGGCGGAGGTATGGGAGAGCGAGAACGCGGTGGCTCGTGGACGCATCAGCGAGCGGCCCTACGCACTCACCGTGCAGCCATCGATCTTCGACCCCACGCGGGCCCCGGAGGGCAAGGCCGTTCTGTGGGCGTACATCCATGTGCCGCACGGCTCGGATCTCGACGCGACCGAGCTGATCACGCGACAGGTCGAGCGATTCGCTCCCGGTTTCCGCGACCTGATCCTCGCTCATCACTCGGTTCCCGCATCCTCCCGAGAAGCGATCAACCCGTCCGAGATCGGCGGCGACATCCTCGGCGGGGCGTTCACGATCCCGCAGGCGATCCGCCGCCCCGTGCTGAGCACCGCCCCCTGGCGCACACCGATGCGCGGCGTGTACCTCGCATCGGCGTCCACGCCGCCGGGGCCCGGAGTGAACGGCATGGCTGGCTGGCACGCGGCGCGGACAGCGCTCACGGATGCCGGACACCGCGTCTCGCTCGACGAGCTGTTCGGCTGACGAACGAAGTCCCCCTTCTGTCGCGGCAGCACCGACGCCAGGATGGATCCATGCGCTACGAGATCCCCTCCCCGATGCTGGCGAAGGCGGCAGCATCCGTTCCCGACCCCGCCAAGACCGCCGGCGGGCTGCTGTACGAACCCAAGTGGGATGGGTTCCGCGGGCTGATCGCCTGGGACGGCGAGACCGTCGAGATCGGCTCCCGCGGAGCGAAGCCGCTGACGAGATACTTTCCCGAGCTCGTCGAGGCGATTCCGCGGCTGCTTCCGGGTCCGTGCCTGCTCGACGGGGAGATCGTCGTCGCCACGGGACCCGCGGGGGCGCAGCGACTCGACTGGGAGGCGCTGAGCCAGCGCATCCACCCCGCGGCCTCGCGGGTGGCGAAGCTCGCCGCGGAGACGCCCGCGATGTTCATCGCCTTCGACCTGCTGGCCATCGACGACGACGACCTCCTGAACGCGCCGTTCGTCGAGCGGCGCGCGCGTCTCGAGACACTGATGACGGGCGTCGAGCATCCCCTGCACATCACGCGCACCACCCGTGACCGTGACGCAGCCGTGCGATGGCTCGCCGAGTTCGAGGGCGCAGGGCTCGACGGAGTGGTCGCCAAGCCGCTCGACCAGCCGTATGCGCCGGGCAAGCGCACGCTGACGAAGATCAAGCACGCGCGCACGGCTGACGTTGTCGCCCTCGGATACCGTGTGCACAAATCGGGGTCAGGGGTCGGGTCGCTGCTCGTGGGACTCTACGACTCGGACGGCACGCTGCGTCAGGTCGGCGGCGTGGCCGCCTGGAGCGATGCACGCCGCCGCGAGCTCGTCGACGAACTCGCCCCGCTCGTGCAGCGCGACGACAGCGGCGACGCCGTCACGGGAGAGGGTGAGCGTTCGCGCTTCAGCGGGTCCAAGGACGTCTCGTTCGTGCGTCTGCGGCCCGAGCTCGTGCTCGAAGTGCGCTACGACCAGCTCGAGGGTGCACGGTTCCGCCATACTGTGCAGTTCGAGCGCTGGCGGCCGGACCGGGATGCGCGATCGTGCACGTACGACCAGCTCGACACCGTGGCCGGGTACGACCTGGCCGGGGTCATCGGCTGAGACTCACTCGTCGACGGGATCGCCGTTCGCATCCCAGTTCGCCTCGACCTTCTTGCTGGGCTGCACGCGCGGGGGCTCTCCCGGCATCTTGGGGAACTCCGGAGGGAACGACAGCTCTCCCAGGCCAGCCGATTTGTCGCGCTCCCACCACTCGAGAAGCGTGTCGATGCGCCCGGGGTTGTCCTGCTTGCCCGCCCAGGGATCGCCGACCTCGGCGAGTCTCGTCGGAATGCTGCGGACGGTGAAGGCCGCGGGATCGAGACCGTCCAGCTCGTCCCAGTGCACGGGAGTCGAGACCGTCGCTCCGGGGAGCGCCCGAGGGCTGTAGGCGCCGGCCATCGTGCGATCGCGGTTCGCCTGGTTGAAGTCGATGAACACCCTCTCCCCGCGCTCCTCCTTCCACCAGCTCATCGTGACCTGCTCGGGCATACGCCGCTCCAGCTCACGGCCTGCCGCGATCACCGCGTGGCGCACAACGAGGAACTCATGGGTCGGCTCGATGGGAGCGAACACGTGCAGTCCGCGGTTCCCGCTCGTCTTCACGAACGCGTCGAGACCGACCTCTCGGAGCACCTCCCGCAGCGCATGTGCGGCGGGGATCGCGTCGGCGAATCCCGTGCCGGGCTGCGGGTCGAGGTCGATCCGCAGTTCGACAGGGTTGTCGGGGTCGGTGGCGAGGGACGCCCAGGGGTGGAAGACGATCGTGTTCATCTGCGCGGCCCAGACGATCGCACTCGGGCGGTTCAGGACGATCTGCGGATGCCGACGCGCGCTGTTGTAGGTCACCGTGACGGCGTCGACATAGTCGGGCGTGCCCTTGGGTGGGTTCTTCGAGAAGAATCCATCACTGCCCACACCGTCGCGGAAGCGCTCGAGCGACACAGGACGATTCCCGTTCGCCTCGAGGAACGGCACGCTGACGAGCTGGAAGTACTCCGCGAGCTCGGCCTTCGTGATGCCGTCCTTCGGCCAGACGACCCTGTTCGGGCTCGAGAGCGCCACCTCGCGCTCTCCATCGGGATCGATGACTGTCAGGGTGATGCGTTCTGAGGCCATGCTCCGACCATAGGGGGCCGGTGCGATGCGGGGAAGCCCGTCAGTCGTCGATATCGATCGCGAGGATCAGCACCGAGGTGAGAGCATCGCGCTCGACGACGATGCTCGGGCCGGCCGGGTCGATGATGACGCCGGCCATGTCGATGTGGCTGGAGAGGATCTTGGCCAGCTGCAGCGGCTCGAACGGGAGCGGCCGATCGCCCCGGCCGAGCGCGAGCACCTCGAGCGGATGCGAGAAGAGCTGGAGGAACCGCTTGCCGTCGGGTGTCTGCGCTTCGGCGATCCCGACCTGTCCGCCCGGGTTCCCCTCGTTGACGGCGACCCACATGCGCTTCGTCGCGAGCGCCTCGCCGACCTTCGACGCGGTGTCCTGCTCGCGCGGCGCGGCGATGAGCGACTTGACCGTCATGTCGACGTCCGCCTGCTCGAGTGCCTTCTGCAGCAGCTCGGACGGGAACACCACGCGGTGCGGGGCGGAGGCGTTGTCGACGATGAGGCCGGCGAAGTCACCCGAGACGACCTGCTGCAGAACGGAGGTGACGGGCTGGGCGACGGCCGATGTCGCCGTCGGGTCCTTCTCGAGCTGCACGGAGTCTCGGACAGCGGCGGCCGAACTGAACGCGAGCATGAACTGACGGTCGCCATCGCGCACGACGGCGACCGCGAGGGGCTTGCCCTCGCTGATCTGCGCACGTGCATCACCGTTGACACGGATGTACATGTGACCCTGCAGCGCCTGGCGGAGCACGCCGAGCAGCTGCTCGTTCGTGGCCCCCTGCTCGACCTCCTTCAGGGATTCACGCAGCAGGACGTTGTCCTTCATCCCCGGGACGGTCTCGGTCTGCTCGGGGGGCATCGCGGGTGCCAGCGGCAGTCGACGCTCGGGCTCGGCCACGGGCGCGGGTGCCGGCGCAGCGGGAACGGAGGCGGGTGCTGCGGCAGGCGCCGACGCCGATGGTGCGTCGGGACCGGGCAGCTCGACCTCGGGCCCGGCTTGAGCACCGACCCCACGGAAGGCCTGCACGGAGATCCCGATGGTGGGCGTGGCCTCAGCGACGTCCGCCGTCGCCTCCGCACCGTCGGGAGTCTCGTCGGAGGACTCTTCGGTCTCGGTGTCGTTCTGGTCGGCGACGACGTCGTCAGCGGACTTCTTGCGGCGGGAGAACAGGGCCATATCAGCCAGCCTAACCCGCCATGGGGCTAGATCTTCTCGATCGGCGCGACCTTGATCAGGAGCTTCTTCTGGCCGGCGGAATCGAAGCGCACGTGGGCGATGCGCTTGGCGCCCTCGCCGGTCACCGCGTCGACCCGTCCGTCGCCGAAGTCCGTGTGGCGGATGCGATCCCCCGCAGCGAGTTCGAGGTCGCCGTTGTCGCGCATCTTCGCCGTCACCCGGTTGGGGAATTTGTCCATCGCGGTCGACAGCGGCTTGAGAGAATCGCGCCCCGGAAGCTGCTTCACCCCGAAACGGTCGCCGGAACCGGAACCGCCGGAACCCCCGAATCCGCCTGCCCGCCGCGCATTGAGGGCGCGGGACTGCATGCCTCCGCGCGAGTTGACGTCGCCGGGCGACTGGCGCCAGTCGATGAGTCCGGCGGGGATCTCCTGAAGGAAGCGACTCGGCATCGCGACCGAGACCTCTCCGAACTGCGCCCTGGTCATCGCGAGCGACAGGTGCAGGCGCTTTCGCGCGCGTGTGATGCCGACGTAGAAGAGTCGCCGCTCCTCCTGAGGACCGCCCGGCTCCCCCGCCGAGATGCGGTGCGGGATCAGATCCTCTTCGACGCCCGTCACGAAGACCGCGTCGTACTCGAGCCCCTTCGCCGTGTGCATCGTCATCATCGACACCGAACCCGATTCGTCATCGAGGTCATCGGCATCCGAGACGAGGGCGACCTCGGTGAGGAAGTCCACGATCGTCCCATCGGGATTGTTGCGCGCGAAGTCTCGCGCGACGGCGACGAACTCGTCGAGGTTCTCGACGCGCGCCTCGTCCTGTGGGTCACGGCTCGCGCGCAGAGCGTCGAGGTAGCCGCTCTTCGACAGCAGCACGCTGAGTCCGTCGGCGACGGTCGTGGGAGCGGGGACCTCGCCGGAGGCGGGGAGCATGATCTCGGTCGCCTCAGCCAGCACGGCATCGAGCTGGGCGATGCCTGCCTGGATCTTCGGACCGAAGCCCAGCTGCTCGGGCACCGACAGAGCCTGCCGGAACGTGATGTCGTGATCTTCGGCGAAGCGGGCGATCGCCGTCTCGGTCACGTCGCCGATGCCGCGCCTGGGCTTGTTGAGGATGCGGCGCACAGCCATCTCGTCGGCGGGGTTCGCGACGGCGACGAGGTAGGCGAGGGCGTCCTTGATCTCGGCCCGCTCGTAGAACTTCGTGCCGCCCATGATCTTGTAGGGCACGGCGGAGCGGATGAAGATCTCCTCCAGCGCGCGCGACTGCGAGTTGGTGCGGTAGAAGACCGCCATCTCGGAGTACGGCATGCCGGCCCGGTGCAGCGCCTCGACCTCGTCGGCGACGAACTGGGCCTCATCGTGCTGGGAGTACCCGGTGAAGCCGACGATCATGTCGCCGTCGCCCTTGTCGCTCCAGAGCTTCTTGTCCTTGCGGTCGAAGTTGTTGCCGATCACGGCATTCGCCGCCGAGAGGATGTTCTGCGTCGAGCGGTAGTTCTGCTCGAGCAGCACGACACGGGCCCCTGGGAAGTCTCGCTCGAACTCGCTGATGTTGCGGATGTCGGCGCCGCGGAAGGCATAGATCGACTGGTCGGAATCACCCACCACGGTGAGTGACGCACCCTCGAGCTCCGGCGTGGTCTCCGGTTCGAAGATCATCATGCCGTCGGAGGCATACGGGTCGGGTGAATCGCCCGAGACCGGCCTGGTCAGCTCGTGGATCAGGGCGTACTGGGCATGGTTCGTGTCCTGGTACTCGTCGACCAGCACATGACGGAACCTGCGTCGATAGGTGTCGGCGACCTGTGGGAAGGCGCGGAAGAGATAGACGGTCTGACCGATCAGGTCGTCGAAGTCGAACGCGTTCGCCTTCTGCAGCTGGCGCTGGTAGTCGGCGAACAGCTCGACGAAGATCCGCTCGGCCGGGTCGTTCATGTTCGCCTGGCGCGCATACGCATCGGCGTCGGACAGCTCGTTCTTGAGCTTGGAGATGCGCGACTGCACGGCCCCCGGAGTGAGACCGTAGGCGTCGGCCTCGTGCTGCTTGACCAGGCGCTTGATGAGCGCCCGCGAATCGCCCGAGTCGTAGATCGTGAACGACTTGGTGAACCCGAACTGCTGCGCCTCTCGGCGCAGGATCCGCACGCACGCGGAGTGGAACGTCGAGATCCACATGCCACGCGCCGCGTCGCCCACGATCGCCTCGACGCGCTCGCGCATCTCGCCGGCCGCCTTGTTGGTGAAGGTGATCGCGAGGATCTGGCTGGGCCATGCCTCGCGTGATCTCAGCAGCGAGGCGATGCGGCGCGTCAGCACGCTGGTCTTGCCGGAGCCTGCGCCCGCGACGATCAGCAGCGCGGGTCCGCGGTAGGTCACCGCCTCGAGCTGCTGCGGGTTGAGGCCGGCGAGGAGGTCGTCCTGTCCCTGCGCTCCCGTGGAGCGAGGGCCGACGGATCCGGGGACGATGAGGGGGGCTTCGGTCATGGCTCTACGAGTCTAAGCCGCGCCACCGACACTGCCGCCGGACGGGGCGGATGCACGATGCCGCGCATCCGCCCCGTCGTCGTCTCCCGTTCGTGTCAGCTGACGCGCCGACGCTGACGAGCGACGAGCGCACCGCCGACGACGAGCATCAGAGCGAGTGCGATCAGGGCCGCGGGCGCGTCCGCGCCGGTCGCAGCGAGGCCGTCTGCACCGTCGCGGTCGTCCCCCGGAGCGGCGCTGCCGGGCTGGGTCGGGCCCGATCCGCCCGATCCTTCACCGGGGTTCTCGCCGGGGCCTTCACCGGGGTTCTCGCCGGAGCCCTCACCGGGAGTCTCTCCGATCGCACCGGGGAGCGTGCCGACGCGCAGCGCCTCGGCCGCGAACCCGTCGGCGAACCACCAGACCGGACGCTGACCGTCGACCGACAGCGAGGCCGGGGCGGTCGCGAATCCCTCGTTGTTGATGTCGGGCATGCCTGCGGGGCGCGCGAAGTGTACGATCCCGGGCTGTTCGGTGCTGTTGAGCGTGATCTGCGCCGACTGTCCCTGGCAGCCGTCATCGCAGACGGCCCACAGCACGTCGAGCACGGCGTCGTAGTCGAGCGCCATGACCCCGGGAAGACCGGAAGCGATCTCCGACACCATCGTGGCCTGGCCGTCGGCGCCGAGTGCGAACGCGTACACGTGGCCGTTGTCCTCGACCGCGACGAAGAACAGGCCTCCTCCTTGCCCGGCGTACTCCGCCGAGTCATACGGTGCCGCGGTGTTGACGTCGAAGAGCGCTCCGTCGAGAGCGCTGTCCGGCACCCACTGCACCGCCTCCATGCCGAGGTTCGCGCCCACGGCGGGAAGCAACGAGGTGAGATCCCATTCCTGCTCGGCGACGAGGTCACCGGCGGCGGTCTCGGGGTCGACCTTCAGGATGGTGTTCTGGTTCACGCCCTTGGCGCTGTTGTCGCGCTCGGAGGCGACATAGACCGACCCTTCGCCGTCGACGGTGATCCCCTCCGTGTCGGGGCCCGGGGCCCCCGGGTCGCCGGCATCCTTCTGGAATCGCACGCGCTTGCCCGACTCCCATCCGGCGATCTGCGCGAACGAGCCGTCCGCGTGGGCCTCGAGCTTCCAGATGCGCCCCTCGCCGTTGTCGACGGCCCAGAGGAACGATCCGTCCGCCGTCTCCTGCACGTCGAGACCCGAGCTGTCCTCGAGGAAGGTCGGCGCAGTGTCGAGCACCCGGACGTCGGCCGAGCCCGGCCACGGCGAGACGGGCGTCGCGTCGGCGCAGATGTTCGCCGCGCCCTTGGTACTCGCCGCGGTCGCGGCGAAGGTGCCGGTGGTGTCCGGGCAGCGCCCCCACGTGGTGGCCGCGTGCCCCGCGCCCCATGTGGTCGAGTCGATGAGCCGGTCTCCGTCGAAGACGCGCACGGAGTCGCCGTCACCCAGGCCGAAGCCGAGATCCGCGCCCTCGATCACGAGGTACCCGCCCGCGGCGATGACGGTCGCGGCCGGGATGGCGTAGGAGTGGGTGTCGTCGTCGTCCTTCACGACGACACCGGAGACGTCGAGAGCGGACGCGGTCGGGTTGACGAGCTCGATCCAGTCACCGGGCGATCCGCCGTCGGACTCGATCTCGTTGATCACGACGTCGGGCGTGACGCACGTGTTCGCCGCCCCCGGGGTCGCGAATGCGAGCACGAAGGCGCCCTCTCCGTCGGGGCACCGCGCGAGGGTCGCAGCGGTGGCGTCGCCGTCGATCGCGGCGTGGCCGCTCCATGGCTGCGTGTCGTCGACCAGCACGCCTGCCGTGTCGAACAGGCGGATGCGGTCGGCGCTGCCGATGCCGATCGGGTCGCGGAACGCCGTCTCGACGCCGCCGACCAGACCGACGGTGCCCTCCTCGACGACGAGGAACTCCCCCGCGGCGATGCTCGTGCCCGGAAGGAACTGCCAGCGGTGGTCATCGGAGTTGTCGCGGATCTCGTAGCCCGAGATGTCGAGAGGGGCGTCGCCCGCGTTGTAGAACTCCACCCAGTCCGCGGGCTGAGAGTCGACCTCGTTGATGACGATCGAACCGCTGGCCGGACCAGACGGCGCGAACACGTTCTCCGCGCCCTTCGTGGAGGCAGACGTGTCCGCCCACTCGACGACGCCGTCGACCTCGCGCGCGCCCCAGGTCACGGCAGCGTGACCCGACCACGACGTCTCATCGACGACGACCGCGCTCGGGTCGAACAGACGCACCTTGTCCTCCTTGCCGAGACCGAAGGCGAAGCCGCCGACTCCCGCCTCGACCTGATCGAGCACGAGGTAGGCGCCCGGCTCGACGATCGTCCCGTCCGGGAACGTGTACGCCTCGTCTTCGCCGTCGTCTCGCACGACGAAGCCGCTCAGGTCGACGGCCACGGCAGACGTGTTGACGAACTCGATCCAGTCGCCGGGTGCTCCCCCGCTGGACTCGACTTCGTTGATCCGGACACCGAGTTCGGCTCCGGTGGCGGCGAGCGGCACGGCGAGCAGGGCGGCGGCGCTGAGCGCACAGACCGTCGTGACCGCAGCCGCGGAGTGCAGGCGGGACATAGGGCTCCTGAGGGAATCAGTCGGGTAGGACTCCACATCAGCGATCCCGCATGGCCCGACGGCGGCGCACAGGTGCACGGATGGTGAACGACCGGTGGCGGTTCGCCATCGACGCGGGCGCAGCCGGGACCAGGTGGATGTTCAGCCGTCGATGCGAGAATCGGGCCGTGCGCACGATCCTCAACATCATCTGGCTGATCTTCGCCGGCCTCGCCCTCTTCCTCGGCTACATGCTTGCCGGCATCCTGCTGTGCATTCCGATCGTGACGATCCCCTGGGCCATCGCCTCGTTCCGCATCGCCCGCTACGCGATCTGGCCGTTCGGGCGTGACATCGTGAGCAAGCCGACCGCCGGTGTCGGCTCGTTCCTCGGCAACGTGCTCTGGGTCATCCTCGCCGGCTGGTGGTTGGCCATCGGGCACATCGTCTCAGGCCTCGCGCTCTGCATCACGATCATCGGCATCCCGATGGGCATCGCCGACTTCAAGATGGTGCCCGTCTCGTTGATGCCTCTCGGCAAAGAGATCGTGTCGCGTCGCGGCGCGTTCGACCGCACGCTCTGATCGCGGATAGCGCCCCTAGACTTGCCGGGATGGATGCCGATCGCCTGATCGCCTGGGACGCAGAGCTGCGTCGGGCGCACACCCGTCTCCGCGCGGCCCTCGAGGCCACCAGGGAGGCGGTGCAGAACGGGTCGGATGCACCGGATGCCGCGCGCGAGCTCGCGCTGTTCTGCATCGGCTTCTGCTCCGCCCTCGACGGGCATCACCTCAGCGAGGATCGTGCGCTGTTCCCCGCGCTGCGCGAAGAGCACCCTGAGCTCGGTGACGTGATCGACAAGCTCATGCAGGATCACTCGATGCTGGCCCACCTGCTCGGTGGACTCCGCACGGCCGTCGAGGGCCGTGAGAGCAGCGAGACGCTCAGGCGCCATATCGACGGCATCGGCGCGATCATGGAGTCGCACTTCCGCTTCGAGGAGCGCGAGATCCTCGAGCCGCTGCGAGCGCTGCACCTCGATCGTCCTGTTCCGGACGTGCTCGGCCCGTTCTGAACGACGGTCAGCCGCGGAAGAATCCGACCCCGAGGTCGGGGTGATCGACGAAGACCCCGTCGACTCCGGTGCGGGCGATGACGCCCCATTCGGCCTCGTAGTCGCCGTAGGCGCTCTTGCCTCCCGGGCCGCGGAACTCCGCCGAGAGGAAGGCGTTCTCGGGTCGACAGGTCCAGGTGAAGACCGTGAGTCCGCGCGCGTGCGCATCGGGGACGATCGAGTTGCCGGGGGCGAGCAGCATGCGCTTGTCGATGCTGATTCCGTCGACCCTGCCGACGAGCGCATCGAGGCCCTGCGGAGTGACAGTGGCCGCATAGGTGGGCGCCCGGGTGCCCTGCGCGACCACGAGATCGTACGCGCGTCCGGACGCCTCGATCAGATAGACGTAGGACGCCGCGATGCCTCGGGCCTTCAGCTGCGCGAGGATCGTCGACTCGAAGGACTCCACGATCAGCGGCAGCTCACCCTCGGCCCAGCCCGCCGCACGCAGGTCCCGCTCGATCAGCGGAGCGAGGTCGAGGCCGATGCTCGCGAAGTAGGTCGCGTGCTTGACCTCGAGCACCACGCCGATCTCGCGTCCGTGCTCGACGGAGCCCGCCCGGACGAGGTCGAGCACGTCGGTCAACCGCAGGACCGCCTGCGCACCGTTGAAGCTCGCGCTCGACACGCGCACCTTCGGAAGCCGCTCCCGGGTGCGCAGCGTCGAGAGTTCGTCCCACGTGAAGTCTTCGGTGAACCAGCCGGTGAGTGCTTCGCCGTCGACGCGCTTGGTCGTCTTCCGGTCGGCGAACTCCCGGTGCTCGGCCACATCGGTGGTGCCTGAGATCTCGTTCTCGTGCCGCACGACGAGCACGCCGTCCCTGGTGGCGACCACGTCGGGCTCGACCGCATCGACCCCCATCGCGAGGGCGAGCTCGTACGACGAGCGAGTGTGTTCAGGGCGGTAGCCGGGCGCACCGCGATGCCCGATCACGAGCGGCGATTTCCTGGGCACGCTCTCAGCGTAGAACACCCTGGTAGCGCGGTATTCCGGCTATCGTGGAGGAAAGCGACCTACAACCCACTTTGGAGTGAGGCCCACATGAGCAACTTCGCCTTCAACAATCCGGCGTTCCAGCAGCAGGACCCGCGCAACGTCGCGACCTACCCGGGTGCCCCGCAGGGTGCTCAGGGCGCGCAGGCCGCGTCATTCCAGCACGGCACGATGGATGCTGCCGCCAATGCGCAGCTGGAGGGCATGTACGCCGCTCCCCCGGCCGGCGCGATCGAGACCGACCGCATGTCCGTCGAGGACACCGTCTGGAAGACTGCGGGCCTCTTCGCGATCCTGCTCGTCACCGCCGCCGTCGGCTGGGTGTGGACGCTGGGCGGCGTCGAGCGCAACCCGTACCAGGGCGTCTCGATGATGCCGTGGATCATCGGCGCGCTGGGCGGATTCGTCCTCGCGATGGTGATCACGTTCACGTCGCGCAAGAAGGTCCGGCCCGCTCTGATCTTCGGGTACGCCGCATTCGAGGGTCTCTTCGTCGGAGGCATCTCGGCGTTCTTCGAGGTCATCTGGCCCGGCATCGTCATCCAGGCCACGCTCGCCACCGTCTCGGTCGTCGGCGTGACGCTCGCTCTCTTCGCGAGCGGAAAGATCCGCGCGTCGAAGAAGGCCACCAAGATCTTCATGATCGCCATGGTCGGCTACCTCGTCTTCTCGCTGCTGAACCTCGTGCTCATGTGGACCGGCGTCCTGCCGCAGGGTCAGGCCTTCGGCCTCTACAGCGCCGAGATCATGGGCATCCCGCTCGGTCTGATCATCGGCGTTCTCGTCGTCATCATGGCGGCGTACTCGCTGGTGCTCGACTTCGACCAGATCCAGCAGGGCGTGCGCAACGGTGCTCCCCGCAAGTACGGCTGGCTCGGCGCCTTCGGCATCATGGTCACGGTCGTCTGGCTGTACGTCGAGATCCTGCGCATGATCGCGATCATCCGCGGCAACAACTGACGCGAACCGTCGCTCATGAGGCCCGCCCCCTTCGGGAGGCGGGCCTCTTGCCATATCGGGGGCCCTCAGCGCAAGGGGTTGGCTGATAAAAAGCTGAGAAGGCACCATGGATTACACGAGCCCTGGCACCCCAGGGCCCACGAAACAAAGGAGCTGAACATGAGCTTTCTCGGATTCCTTCTTCTCGGCCTCATCGCCGGCGCAATCGCGAAGCTGATCCTTCCCGGCAAGCAGGGTGGCGGATGGTTCATCACCCTCCTGCTCGGCGTCGTCGGCGCCCTCCTCGGTGGGTGGCTCGGCAGCCTGATCCTGAACCGTCCTCTCACGGAGTTCTGGGACCTCGGCACCTGGCTCCTCGCCATCGGCGGCTCGATCATCGTGCTGCTGATCTACGGCCTGGTCGTCAACCGCGGCAGCAAGGCCCGCAGCTGACCTCCTCGCACCAACAGGCAACCGCCCTCCTCCCAGCGACGCTGGTGACGGGGGCGGTTCTCTGTGTGCGGGTGGATCGTTCAGCGCCCGTCGGCCTTGGCCTGCAGCAGCGCCCGTTCCCTGTCGTTGCCCGCGAGCGACGCGGCGACGCCGAACTCACCACGGGCCTCCTCCACGCGCCCGAGCCGCAGCAGCAGCTCGGCGCGCGTCGCCGGAAGCAGGTGATAGCCCGCCAGCGCTCCCGAGGCGACCAGCCGGTCGATGATCTGCAGGGCGGATGCCGGGCCCGTCGCCATCGCGACAGCCGCCGCTCGATTGAGTTCCACGACCGGTGACGGGGCGAGGCGACCGAGCGCCTCGTACAGAAGGACGATCCGCTCCCAGTCGGTGTCGTCGACGGAGGCGGCCGTGGCGTGGCATTCGGCGATCGCCGCCTGCAGGCCGTAGGGGCCGCGACCCGCACCGAGTGCGTCGGCGGTGGCCAGCGCAGCCCGACCGCGCGCGATGCGGCCGCGATCCCAGCGCCGACGGTCCTGGTCGGCAAGCAGCACCGGTTCACCGTGCGCGTCGATCCGGGCGGGGAACCGCGCGGCTGTGAGCTCCATCAGAGCCAGCAGACTGTGCACGTCTCGCTCCTGCGGCATCAACGCCGCCAGCACTCGCGCGAGCCTGATGGCCTCGAGACTCAGCTCGGGGCGCATCCAGTCGGGACCGCTGCTCGCCGCGTGCCCCTCGTTGAAGATCAGATAGAGCACGCCCAGGATCCCTCCCAGCCGCTCCGCGTGCTCCTCCCGCGGCGGCATCTCGAAGGGGACGTGCGCCGCACCGAGCGTCTTCTTGGCCCGCACGATGCGCTGCTGCACGGTCGCCGTCGGCACGAGGAAGGCCCGAGCGATCTCCTCGCTCGACAGGCCGCCCACCACGCGGAGGGTGAGCGCCACCTGCGCCTCCCGTGAGAGCACGGGGTGACACGAGATGAAGATCAGGCGGAGCACGTCGTCGTCGACGGCATCCGGGTCCCAGGGCGGCGTATCGACGGCATCCGCCTGCTCTCGCTCGAGGTCGTGGGCGAGCACAGCCATCCGGTCGTCGAGGCGTTCGCGGCGCCGCCAGCCGTCGATCGCCTTGCGCTTCGCCACCGCGGTGAGCCATGCCGCTCCGTTCCGCGGCACGCCCTCGACGGGCCACTGCTGCAGAGCATCCAGCAACGCCTCCTGCGCGAGGTCCTCGGCGAGGCCGAAGTCGCCCACGAGTCGGGTCAGCGTCGCGACGATCCTCGCCGACTCGATGCGCCACACGGCGGCGACGGCCCGCCGCACACCCTCATCGGGTGCGGAGCGGGCCGCCTGGCGCTGTGCGGAATCGGTCATCTCACTGCTGGGCGCGACGCGCCTCTTCCTCTTCGCGCCAGCCCTTCTCCTTCTCGATCCACTCGTTGTCGGCAGGGAAGTCGGACTCGTCGGTCACGCGCCGCACCTCGAGGAACGAGCCCTTGCCGAGGGGCGCCCTGCTGGCCCATTCCGCAGCCTCCTCACGGCTGGAGACCTCGATGATCCAGAAGCCGTTGAACAGCTCCTTCGTCTCTCCGTAGGGGCCGTCGGTGATGAGAGGCTTCTCAGCGCTGAAGTCGACGACGAATCCCTCTGCAGCGTCGCTGAGTCCCTCACCGGCAGCCAGCACGCCCGCCTTGATCATCGACTCGTTGTAGGTGCCCATCGCCTCGATGACCTGCTCGAACGGCATCTCCTTGTACGCCTCGACCGCTTCGTCGTTCGAGCGCATGATCAGCATGTACTTCATGGTGTTTCTCCTCGGTGGTGGGGCCGCTTGTCGACCCTTTCATTGAAGACGTCGAACGGGAATGCCGCAGATCGACATCCCTCCGAAGAAATTCCAGAACTTCGTCCGACTGGTCAGCCGAGCTCGCCGACTGCTGCCCCGATCGCCTCGGCGGAGGCCCGCAGCAGGGCGAGTTCGTGCTCGCTCATGGGCGTCTCCGCCAGTGGCACCGCCCCGGCTGCGCCGACGACCGACGGCACCGACAGCGCCACACCCCGGATTCCGTACTCTCCGTCGAGCACGGTCGCCACGGGCAGCACCGCCCGCTCGTCGTGCAGCACCGCCTCGGCGATGCGGGCGCAGCTGACGCCGATCGCGAGGTTGGTGGCGCCCTTGCCGCGGATGACCGCGTACGCTGCATCGCGCACCTCGATCGCGATGCGGTCGAGTTCCTCGGTGGTGAAGGGATCCTCGGCGGGCCAATCCAGGATCGGCACCGAGCCGATGGTCGCGTTCGACCAGAGCGGGAACTCCGTGTCGCCGTGCTCGCCCACGATGTCGGCGTGCACGCTCGCCGTGCTCACGTTCGCCCGATGCGCGAGACGCCAGCGCAGCCGCGACGTGTCGAGCACGGTGCCGGACCCGAACACCCGATGCGGCGGAAGACCGGAGACGCGCTGCGCGACGACCGTCATCACATCGGCCGGATTCGTGACGATGATGAAGACGGCGTTCGGCGCCCGCTCGACGAGCTGGGGCATGAGCCTCTCGAGCAGGCGCGCGTTGATGCCCGAGAGCTCCATGCGGGTCTGTCCCGGCTGCTGCTTCGCCCCTGCCGTCACCACGATCACGTCGCTGCCCTCGACGACGGAGAGGTCGGATCCGCCACTGACAGCCGCGGAGGTGAACTGCGTCCCATGCGCGAGGTCGAGCACCTCGGCATCCACCTTGTCGGTGGCGATGTCATAGAGCGCGACCTCGGCCGCACTCCCCCGGATCAGCGCCGCATAGGCGACGCTCACTCCCACGCTGCCTGCACCGATCACCGTGATCTTCGTCCGCGCCTTGGTCATACGCTCATCCTGCCCGAAATACGGCGAACGGGCACGGACCGCGATGGTCCGTGCCCGTTCGACATCAATGGCGCGAGAGCTCCTGCGTCACTCCCACTCGCCCGCTGGCGCGGTCGAGTGCCACCGGCGCCTATGCGAGCGGGAGCTCCTGCGTCACTCCCACTCGATGGTCCCCGGCGGCTTCGACGTCACGTCGAGCACGACGCGGTTGACGTCGCGCACGCCGTTGGTGATGCGATTCGAGATCTTCGACAGCACGTCGTAGGGCAGACGCGTCCAGTCGGCGGTCATGGCGTCTTCACTCGACACCGGCCGCAGAACGATCGGGTGACCGTAGGTGCGGCCGTCGCCCTGCACGCCCACAGAGCGCACGTCGGCGAGCAGCACGACGGGGCACTGCCAGATCTCCTGGTCGAGGCCGGCCTTGGTGAGCTCCTCACGAGCGATGGCGTCGGCTTCGCGGAGGATCTCGAGGCGGTCCTGCGTGACCTCGCCGATGATGCGGATGCCGAGGCCGGGACCGGGGAACGGCTGACGGCCGACGATCGCCTCGGGGATGCCGAGCTCGCGGCCGATCGCGCGGACCTCGTCCTTGAACAGCGCGCGCAGCGGCTCGATGAGCTCGAAGTCGAGGTCATCGGGCAGTCCGCCGACGTTGTGGTGGGACTTGATGTTCGCGGTGCCCGCGCCCCCGCCCGACTCGACGACGTCGGGGTAGAGCGTGCCCTGCACGAGGAACTTCACGGGTGCGCCGCCCGAGGCCTTCGCCTCGGCGACGAGGTCGAGCTGCACCTTCTCGAACGCGCGGATGAACTCGCGCCCGATGATCTTGCGCTTCTCCTCAGGATCCGTGACGCCTTCGAGATGGCCGAGGAAGACGTCGGCCGCATCGACCGTGATCAGACGCACGCCGGTCGACTCGACGTAGTCCTTCTCGACCTGCTCGCGCTCGCCCTTGCGGAGGAGTCCGTGGTCGACGAACACCGCGGTGAGCTGGTCGCCGATGGCCTTGTGCACGAGAGCCGTCGACACAGCCGAGTCGACACCACCGGAGAGAGCGGAGATGACGCGGGCATCGCCGACCTGCTCGCGGATGCGCTCGACCTGCTCGGCGATCACGTTGCCGCTGTTCCAGTCGGAGGCGAGCCCGGCTCCCTTGTGCAGGAAGTTCTCGAGCACCTGCTGTCCGTGGTCCGAGTGCTTGACCTCGGGGTGCCACTGCACGCCGTAAAAGCCCCGCTCCTCGTTCGCGAAGGCGGCGACCTTCGTGGCGTCGGTCGTGGCGAGCACATCGAAGCCCTCCGGGGCCTTGGCGACCTGGTCGCCGTGGCTCATCCAGACGTTCTGCGCCGCCGGCTGGCCGCCGAGCAGCGTGCCGCCGTCACCCGAGATGACAGCATCCGTCGCTCCGTACTCGCGCAGGCCGGTGTTCGCGACCTCGCCGCCGAGCGTCTGGGCCATGTACTGGAAGCCGTAGCAGATGCCCAGAGTGGGCACTCCGAGGTCGAAGACGGCCGGGTCGAGGCGCGGAGCGCCCTCCTCGTAGACCGACGACGGCCCACCCGACAGGATGATCGCGACCGGGTTCTTCTCGGCGATCTCGGCTGCCGTCGCGGTGTGCGGCACGATCTCGCTGTAGACGCCGGCCTCACGCACTCGACGGGCGATCAGCTGCGCGTACTGCGCGCCGAAATCGACGACGAGCGCAGGGCGCTGCTGGGTCTCGGACTGTTCGGTCACCGGACACCTTCCGTGGCAGGGGCGGAGGCCGCGGTGGCCTCCCTCGAAGCGAGGTAGGCCTTGACGTCGCGGGCGACGATGGCCTCCATGAAGAACGACAGCAGCGGGATGACGCCGCCGAGTGCGAGCAGGATGAAGCGCAGGAAGGGCCAGCGCATCAGGCTCCACATGCGGAAGCACGCGAAGAGGTAGACCACGTAGAACCAGCCGTGCGCGACGAGGATCGAGAGCGAGATGTTGAGTCCGTCGCCGGTCGACTCCAGTCCCTCGGGCCCTTCGACGACGGGAGCGAACCACAGCAGACCGCCGGATCCTCCCGCGAAGAGCTCGAGTCGGATCGGCGTGTACTTCAGCACCATCTCGGCGACCAGCAGGAGCAGCATGACTCCGGTGATGATCGACGCGATCTGGTAGAACTTCAGCGCACCACGGATCGCCGGAAAGCTGGCGACTTTCGGTTCGGGCATGACTCCAGTCTAGCCGGGGAGAATCCGCGGCGATTCCGGGTCAGGGAGCGGGCGGACGGGCGACGAGAAGCTCACCCACGCCCGTCGCCTCGAGCACCCCGGCGGCGTCGGGCACGAGCAGCGAGGAGCCGGGGCCGAACCTCCGTCCGCCGATCTCGATGTCGCCGCCCCTCACGATCACGATCGAGAAGCCGCGGCCGATGACTGTCGAGCCGTCGAGGGGGATCCGCTCGAGACGGAAGTACTCGTCCGCCGCAGCCGGGAAGACGGAGCCGGAGCGAGGGGCGGTGGCGATGAGCGCGTCGAGGTCGGCCTCCGGGCGTGCGCGCGTGGTCACCGCGGCGAGCGCCAGCTCGAATCCGAGGCCGAGATGACCGGCAGCCGCACCGTCGATCTCGAAGCCCTCCCATTCGAGAAGGATCGACAGGTCTTCGGGCTGCTGGAGCTCGAGGAGCAGGATGCCGGCGCCGATCGCGTGGAGCTCCCCCGGCGGCACCCAGACGACATCCCCCGCAGCGACCTCCACCTCGTGCAGCAGACCGAGCAGCGCGTCCACGTCCTGCTCGGCGACGAGCTCAGCCAGCACCGACACGTCGACGTTCTCTCGCAGACCGACATGCACCGTGCCGCCCTGCAGGATGTACCAGGCCTCGGCCTTGCCGTGTGCGCGCCCGAGGTGCGTCGCTGCGAAGTCGTCGTGCGGGTGCGCATGCACGGGCAGTCGCTGCCCGGCGTCGAGCAGCTTCACGAGCAGTCGCGTGTCCGCTCCCCACCGGCCGACGTGCGCCTCGCCCAGCCAGGCCACCGGATCGCGCTCGATCACGTCACGCAGCACCCGGCCGTCCGGGAGCGTCGTGAGCCCGAGTGTCGGCTCCCCGTTGACCGTCGTGGTCGAGCCGATCCAGTCCTCGGGCTCGCGAGGAGAGGCACCGGCTTCGCCGCGGAAGGCGCTGATGCGCGCGCCGCCGCGGTAGAAGCGCTCGGCGGGCCGGTTGGACGGCAGCAGGATCGGGTTCATGCGTTCTCCTTCGATCGCACGGCTCCGGCGAGGAATCCGCCGACGAACGTGTCGCCGAGGCCGACGGTCGTCGGGGCGGCGACATCGAGCGAGAACGCTGCGACGCCCACGGCGCCGGGCAGACCGGCCTCGACAGCGGCGACGAGTGCCTCCCCTCCCCCGTGGCGGGCCATCGCATCCGTGTCGTCGACATCCGCGGCGGTCAGGCCGTCACCCACGCGGTAGCGGGTCGCCGCGACGCGGACGGCGGAGTCGAGGGCGGCACCGTGCCGACCGGCATCCGGCCCCGTGGCGATCGCCCAGAACCGGGTGTGCACGACGAGTGCCCGCGCGGGGATGATCCCATGCACCGCGCGAAGGGCGCGGATGACGTCTTCGGTGTCGAGGAGGTTCATCGTGCGTCCGAGGTACTCCTGCAGCTCATCCTCGTTCATGCCGTAGACGTCGATCTGCGGCAGCAGATGTCGTCGCACGGTGTCGGCGAAATCGCGGGTGTAGAACCCCGCATCCTCGTAGTAGACGAGCGCGCCCTCGGGGAGGCTGCGCATCGCGCTCTGCACCTCCGCGAGCCGGAGCTCGAGCAGGTCGTGGTCCTGCATCGTGTTGAATCCCGACACGAGGAAGACTCGCGCCTCAGACAGCGCCGCCGGCAGCTCGGCGGCGAGCAGCATCCGCCGATTCGGGGGGTCGTTCGCGAAGATCAGCCGATTGGGCGCGGGCGACAGGACGTCACCGTCCGTGAGGCGCACGTGCGCGCCGACCGGATACTGCACGATCAGATGCGGGTCCAGGGTGTCCTCGGTCGCCGAGCAGACGTACGAGATCGACTCGGGCAGCAGTCGACGGACGTTGTCGTCGATGCTGACCAGGTGCTGGACGCTCGGGATGCCGAGGGCGTCGAGCACGAGGCCCGCACGCACACCGGTGCCACCGAGGGTGATCGCGTAGTCGAAGTGCGACACGAAATCCTCGATCACCGCCGAGGACGCGACGAACCGTTCCGCTCCGGAACCGGAGGCGACGAACGCGAGCACCGCCACCAGCAGCGACCGTTCGTCGGTGATCGGCGCCGTGGTGGTGAGCTCGTGCCGCCGCACTCCGTGCATGTGCGCCAGCCGGTCGAACACCGCCGAATCCCACCTCAGCTCATAGTCGACGGTGCCGCCGAGTCCGAGTACGAGAGTTCTGTCCACGTCGCCGATCGTCCTTCCGAGATCCGGGATTCAGTACAGTGAGGCCTTGCCGTCTGCGCCGAACAGCTCGATCTTCTCAGCAGCGGTGGCCCTCATGGCCTCGAGTGCAGCCGGCTGGATCGCATTCGGCTCGCGCAGACGCCGATCGGTGCCGAGGATCTCGCGCATGCGATTGTGGTACGAGACCTTGATGTCGCTCGAGATGTTGATCTTGTTCACGCCCAGCTCGACGGCGCGGCGCAGTTCCGCATCCGGGTTCGACGAACCGCCGTGCAGCACCAGGGGGATCCCGACCGCGGCCTTGATCTGCTCGAGCAGGTCGTGGCGCAGCTCGGGATTCCTGTCGCTCGGGTACAGACCGTGCGAGGTGCCGATCGCGATGGCGAGACTGTCGACCCCGGTCTCCTCGACGAAGCGCACCGCATCCTCCGGGTTCGTGTAGATGATCTCGGCGGCTCCCGACTCGCCGTAGCTGTCGTTGGCGCCGATGGTGCCGAGTTCGCCCTCCACCTGGATGCCGACGGCGTGCGCCGCGTCGACGACCTTGCGGGTGAGCGCGACGTTCTCATCGAACGGCAGCAGCGAGGCGTCGATCATGACCGAGGTGAAGCCCGCCTTGATCGCCTGGATCATCTCCTCGTAGCTTCCGCCGTGGTCCCAGTGGATCGCGACGGGCACGCTCGACCGGTGGGCGCGGGCGTGCATCGCGGGGATGAGGTCGGTGGTGATGTGCGACACCTCGTCGGGGTGGATCGCGATGATGACCGGAGCGGCCTTCTCCTCGCTGATGTCCATGATTCCGTTGAACATCGCCCAGTCGCTGATGTTGAACGCCGGGATGGCGAAGTTGTTGGCGTTGGCGACATCGAGGATGGATTTGCCGGTGTAGAGCACGTGATTTCTCCTGTTTCGTGGTGGTCGTGGATCCGTCGGCGCTGCGTCAGCTCTTCACGGACCCCGCCGTGAGACCGCTGATGAAGTACCGCTGGAAGATGAGGAAGAGGATGAGGACCGGGATCGAGCCGAGCACGCTCATCGCCATGATCTGGTTCCACTCGTACGAGTGCTGACCCATGAGCAGCTGGATGCCGATGGGCACCGTGCGCATGTCGATCGTGCGAGTGAGGGTGAGGGCGAAGAGGTACTCGTTCCACGCGATCATGAACGTGTAGATGCCGACGGACACGATGCCGGGGATCGAGATCGGCACGAGGATGCGCCACAGGGCGGTCAGGGAGCCTGCGCCGTCGACGCGGACGGCCTCGTCGAGCTCCTTCGGGAGGGTGTTGAAGTAGCCGGTCATCATGATGATCGCGTAGGGCAGCGTGAACACCATGTAGGTGAGGATCAGCCCGAGGTACGAGTTGTAGAGCCCGAGCGCGACCATCAGACCGAAGTACGGGATCAGCAGGGTGATCGGCGGCACGGCCTGCACGCTGACGATCACGACGTTGAGGATCCGCTTGCCCCGGAAGTCGAACCGGCTGAACGCATACGCCGCCTGGATCGCGACGAGGAGGGTCAGGATCGTGACGGAGCCCGCGACGACGTAGCTGTTGAAGAAGAACCGCATCGTCTCGGGGTTCGTGAAGATCGCGACGTACGCGTCGAACGAGAACGTGTCGGTGATCAGACGAGGAGGCAGCTCGAAGATCTGCGTGTTGGACTTGAACGAACTCGACAGCATCCACAGCACGGGCCCTGCGGCGAACACCGCACCGAGGATGAGGCCGATCATGACTCCGGTCTTGGCGACGCGGCGCTGGTTCTGCACGGTGAGAGCCATGGTCAGTCCCTCGCTTTCTGATGACGGACGTAGAAGACGGCGAGCACCATCGACATGAGCAGCACCAGCACGGCGGAGGTCGCCGCGAGCGAGAAGTCGTACTTCGCGAAGGCGAGCTTGTAGGTGAAGGTGCTGAGCACCTCGGTCACATCGATCGGGCCACCGCCGGTGGTCATCCAGATGAGCGCGAACTGCTGAGACGTCCAGATCAGGTCGAGCAGCACGAGGCTGACGATGATGGGGCGCAGCTGCGGGATCGTGACGTTCCAGAAGCGCTGCACCGCGCCTGCGCCGTCGACGGTGGCTGCCTCGTTCAGCTCGTTCGGGATGCCCTGAAGACCGGCCAGCAGGCTCACCATGAAGAAGGGATATCCCGCCCAGATGTTGATGAAGATGATGGTGCCGAGCGCGAGCTGCGGCGATGCCAGCCACTCGATGTCGGTGTTGAGCAGGAAGTTCACCACGCCGTTCGGAGCGAGGAGCATGCGCCAGAGCACCGCGATCACCGCGACCGTGAACAGCCACGGCAGCACGTACAGGGCCCGGAAGAAGGAGCGGGAGAACCGACCGAGCAGCGGGCTGTTGAGCATCATCGCGAAGCCGAGACCGAGCACCAGGTGCGCCACCACGCTCGTCACCGTGAAGAGGATGGTATTGCCGGTCGCCTTCCAGAAGCGCGGGTCCGACAGGATCTCGACGTAGTTGCCGATGCCGACGAACTCGGGCGACTTGTTCAGGATCACGTTGTCCTGGAACGAGTAGCCGATCACCATGACGATGGGCACGATCATCAGCACGAACAGAAGGATGACGGTCGGCGAGAGGAAGGCGTAGGACTCAGTCGTCTTGCGCAGCTGCCGCCGGCGACGCGACATCGCGACTCCGGTGACGATCACCTCGGTGTCGTCGGACGTTCTCAGGCTCATGGGAAGCATGGCTCCTTGGTTGGTCGGGTGCCGCACCGCATCGGGAGCGATGCGGCACCCCGTTCATTGCGGGTCGTGGGAGATCAGAACTCCGCGGCCCACTCGTCCTGCGCCTTCTTGAGCGCGTCGTCGATCGACTGCTGGCCGTCGAACGCCGACTGCAGCTGCTCGCCGAGCTGGCGCATCAGCTCCTCCGCCACCGGGAGCCCGGTGAACTCGTTGGCCGGGTAGCCCGCCTGGTAGATCTCGAACGCCGTCTTGAACAGCTCGTCGTCCTCGACGAAACCGGGAACCGACTTCGAGTTCCCGGGGAACGCGTTCGCCATCGTCGAGAGATCGGAGTTGGTCTGCTCGCTCATGAGGAACTCGACCAGCTTGAACGCGGCCTCCTTGTGCTCGGAGTTCTCGGCGACGCCGATGCCCCAGGATGCGTAGGGGATGCCGCGCTCGCCGTCGTAGCCGTCCTCGGCCGGCAGTGCCGAGATCGAGAAGGTCAGGTCGGGGTTCGTCTCGCGGATCAGGTTGATGTGCGCGAGCGAGTCGATCATCATGCCGACACGACCGTTGGTGAACTCCTCGACCTTGTCCTGCTCCTTCATCGTGAAGGAGCCGGAGGCGATCGAGCCGTCATCCCACATGCCGCCGATGAAGTCGACCGCCGACGTCACGTCGTCGTTCGTCAGATCGGGCTGGCCGTCCTTGAGCATCGATCCTCCCGAGGCCCACACCCACGACATGACGTCGTTCTGCACACCGTTCGGCGCTTCGAGGGAGAGCGGGAGCACCCAGCCAGACACGTCGCCACCGAGGGCCGAGACCTTCGATGCCGCATCGGCGAACTCCGTGCGCGTGGCAGGCGGGGCGGTGACGCCTGCGTCCGCCAGCAGCGTGTCGTTGGTGAACATCGGGTAGACGAAGTTCACCACCGGGATCATGTACGTGCTGCCGTCGACCTGGATCTGGCTCGCCAGCTCGCTGTCGTCGTAGTCGTACTCCTCCATCAGCGCAGTGAGGTCAGCGATCACTCCCTGCGAGGCGAAGTCGTTGACCCACGCGCCGTCGAGGCCGACGACGTCCGGCATGGTGCCGGAGGCCGCTCCCGCGAACAGCTGCTCCTTGGTCGACGCGTACGGTCCGCTCACGAGCTTGACGGTGATACCCGGGTTGGCATCCTCGAAGTCGTCGATGAGCGCCCGGAACTCACCGTCGGGGAGCTCGGGCTCCCACCACTGGGCGAACTCGATGGTGACGTCTCCGCCATCGGATCCATCGGTTCCGCTGTCGCCTGCCGCGCACCCCGCCACGGCCAGGACTGTCACGGCTGCTGTCGCTGCGCCGGCGAGCTTCAGAATGCGTCGCCCTCGCCCCACTGTGATCATCACTTCTCCTCTTCGAGATCGTGCCGCATTCGCGCTTCAATGCTTGTTCATGCGGTTTTGAGCAATGTTATGCCGTAGTTTGCGAGATCGTCAAGCACTTGCTGCATCTATTTCAACTTGTAACTACAGATTTCATGACTGTATCCGCATTTTGAGAGGGATGGCGAAGGTGGTCACCACTCCGCGGGAATGCTGATCTCTGCCGAAGTCTGCCGATTTATCTGCACACCTGTGCTAGAGATGTCTGCATGGAAGCAACACCGTCGCCCAAGCGCCGCCTCCCCGCCGGCCGCAAGGCGGATCTCGCCGCGTACGTCGAGCAGGTCGGCGAGGTGACCGTCGGAGGGCTTGCGGAGCACTTCAGCGTGTCGATCGACACGATCCGCCGCGATCTCGATCAGCTCGACCGGGAGGGCGTCGTCATCCGCACCCACGGCGGAGCGGTCAGCGCCGAGGGGCAGCTCAAGGACCGCGCGCTCGACGTCCGCCTTCGGCTGCAGACGGAGGAGAAGGAGACGATCGCGCGTCTCGCGGCGGGACTCATCGACGACGGAGCAGTCGTGATGCTCAACGCCGGAACGACGACGCTGGCCCTGGCTCGGGCGCTTCGCAACCATCGCGACCTGACGATCGCCACGAACAACCTGCGGATCCCCGCCGAGATCTCGCCGTCCGCCTTCCGCGACCTCTACGTGTTCGGCGGGGCAGTGCGAGCGATCACCCAGGCCACCACCGGACCGGTCGCGTTCATGATGACCCCGGGGGGCCCTGAAGTGGACATCCGGTGCGATCTGGCGCTGATCGCCGTGGGCGCCATCGACGAGGCCGGGTTCTCGACGTCGAACATGGGTGACGCGAACATGATGGCGGAGATGATCCAGCGGGCCGAGCGCACCGCGATCCTCGCCGACTCGTCGAAGTTCGGCCGACGCCTGTTCGCTCAGGTCACCACGCTCGACCGAGCGGACTACCTGGTGACGGATTCGTCCCCCGCGCCGGCGTTCGCCGCCGCACTCGCTCAGGCAGAGGTCGAGGTCATCAGCCCCTCGGCATGACCGCTCGTACCCGTGCCGGCACGATAACCCGCTCCTCCGCGCTGCACGGCGGCACCCCCGAGCCCGCGCACGACGAAGGCCGCCGGGATCACTCCCGACGGCCTTCGTGCGTGTCAGGCGGTTGTGCCGCCTACCGGCGTCAGAACCAGCCCGAGATGAGGTCCCACAGCCAGTCGATGATGCCGCCGATGATGCCGCCCGCGCGGTTGACGGTGACGGTGGCCGTCGCCTCGTCGCCGTCGGCCTGAGCGACCGCGACCGTGTACTTGCCCGGCTGCGTGCTCTTGGGCACCGTGACCGCGGTCGAGAAGGTGCCATCGGCCCTGACCTGAACGGTGCCGACCTGCACCGCCGCACCCTTCTTCGGTCGCAGTTCGACGGTCACGGTCTCGCCCGCCTGGTAGCCCTCGCCGGTGATCGTGAGCTTCTTGCCCGCTGCCACCTTCGACGACCCGAGGTCGATCGATCCTGCGAACTCGACCGGCTCCTCTCCCGTGATCGTGAACGGCACCTGCACGGTGGTCCCGGTACCGGCGACGGCGATCGTGAGCACCTGCTCTCCGAAGACGCCTGCAGGAACCGTGAACCCGAGCGACGCGCGTCCTGCCTCATCGGTCGTATCGACGATCGTGGGATCGACGGCGCCGGCGGCGAGCTGGGTGCCGCCGAGCGACAGAGTCACCTCGCCGGGCGCCTGCTCCCCCGCGCTGAAGGCCAGCGACGAGAGCGCGACGGTCACCTGGTCGCCGGCACTGTAACCGTCGGCATCCGGCGCGCTGACCGAGACGCCGACTGCCCGCTGCGCGAGGTCCGGAGACGCGGTCTTGTTCGCATCGAACCAGTCGACCATCGACTGCAGGTCGATCTTGCCGGTGTCGCGCTTGCCCGAGCCCTCCTTGAAGGTGAAGAAGTTGTCTCCACCCGCCGCGAGGAACGAGTTCGCGGCGACCGTGTAGTTCGCAGCGGGGTCGATCGGCGTGCCGTCGAGCGTGATCGACGTGATCCTCGATCCCTGAGCCGCAGTCGGGTCGTAGGTGTAGACGAGCCCCTCGGATACGCCGAGCTTGAGGAACGGACGGGCCGAACCTGTCGGCTGCCACTGCTCCTCGAGCACGCCCTTGAGCTGCACACCGCTCAGCGACAGGGTCACCAGCGTATTGGCGAACGGCTGCACCGTCGCGGCCTCGCGGTAGGTGACGTTGCCGTCCGGGTCGTTGGCGTTCGATGAGGCGTAGGTCAGATTGGCGCGGATGCCGCCCGGGTTCATCAGCGCGATGTCCGCACCGGTGGACCACTTCTGCACGTCGGCGACGAAATTGCCGATGGTGGACTCGCCACCGCGGTTCTCCGAGCCGTTCGTCTGACGTGCGCGGTTGAAGTCGGCGGTGATGTCTCCGACCTTGACCGCGCCGAGCACGTCGGCTTCCGCCTTCGCCTTCGCGACGATGTCCGCGACCTCGGGAACGGCCGGGTACAGCGCCTTCCCTGCCGAGGTGAGGGGCTTGATCTCGTTGGTGATCGAGATCAGGTCCTTCGACTTCGGGTCGACCTGAATGTTCATCAGTCCGAGGTTCTCGCCGTACTGTCCGGCCGAGATGACCGGACGCCCATCGATCACGTGGTTGTACGCGAGGTGCGTGTGCGCCGAGACGATCGCGTTCACGTCATCGTCGACACCGTAGACGATCTCGCCCAGAGGCGAATCCGGCGTGATGCTCGACAGCTGGGTGCTGGCCGCGCCCTCGTGAACGAGGAGGATGACGACATCCGCCTCGCCGTTGGAGGCGTCTCCGTCTCGCAGGTCGTCCGCCACGGCGTTCACCGAATCGACGATGCTGCGCACCTCGAGATCTGCGATGCCCTCAGGCGAGACGAGCGAGTCGAGGTCTTCGGTGACGGCGCCGACGAAGCCGACACGCACGCCGTCGAGCTCCTTCACCCAGGCCGGCGCGAGCGCGGGCTCGCCCGTCTCGGTGACGAACACGTTCGACGAGATGTACTCCCAGTCCGCGCGGTCCTGCACGCGGTCGCGCAGGTCCTCCCAGCCCTGGTCGAACTCGTGGTTGCCTGCAGCGCTGACGTCGAGACCGGCGGCGTTGAGCGCGTCGATCGTCGGGTTGTCGTCGTTGATGAACGAGGTGAACGTCGATGCGCCGATCAGGTCGCCGACACCGGCGAAGATCGTGTTCGGGTTCTCGGAGCGGAACTGCTGCACTGCTCCTGCGACGACCGCCGCGCCTGCGGCAGCACCATCGGCCTCGATGCGCCCGTGGAAGTCGTTCATGGTCACCACGTCGATGCTCACCGGCGGGATCTCCGACGAGACGCCGACGATGATCGGGTCGTGGTCGCTCGAGCGGAACGGTGTGCCCGCCTCGGTGGCACCGAAGGCGTAACCGCGGTCGCTCCACTCCGGCGAGTTGATGCTCCACACGCCCGCGCCCGTGATGGATGCGGCGAGCGACGGCGACGCGAGCACGTGGTCGAGCGAGCCGAGCTCGCCGTCGAACGAGTAGGTGTGCTCGTCCGGCGCCTTCTCGCGCGCGACGTCGCTCCACCCCTCGCTCGTGAAGACCTCGATCGGGTCTTCCTTGGCGTACGCGTTGAAGTCGCCGATCAGCAGGATGTCGCTGCTGCCGGTCGTCTCCTCGATCTGCGTGGTGAAGGTCTTGAGCGAGTTCGCCTGCTTCACGCGGTCGGCGTTGAAGAAGCCCTGGCCGTCGGCCGGCTCGGCGCCGCCGCCCTCGGGCGCCGACTTCGACTTGAAGTGGTTCGCCACGACCGTGACGACGCGTCCGTCGATGTCGAACGCCTGCGCGATCGGCTCGCGTGCGTTGCCCCACACGCTCTCGTCCGTCACGGTCAGGCTGTCGCCGACCGTCTCGACGGCGTCCTTCTTGTAGATGATCGCGCTGGTGATGAAGTCGGTCGTCGCCGAGTCGTTCAGCTCGTCCGGGGTGCGGACGTAGTCCCACTCGTCGCTGCCCAGAGCATCGTTGAGTCCGTCGACCAGGTCGGCCAGCGCCTCATCGAGCGAGCCGCCGAGCTTGATCGAGTTCTCGATCTCCATGAGCGAGACGATCTCTGCGTCGAGGCCGTTGATCGCCGCGACGATCTTCGACTTCTGGATCTCGAACTGGGCCGCGTTCGCCGCGCCTCGTGCGTTCGAGTTCTCGCTCTTGAGCGTCGTGAAGTAGTTGAAGACGTTGAACGAGGCCACCTGCACATCGCCGCCCACCGTCGGGGGTGTGTCGGTGCGAGGGTTCGTGGGCTGGAAGCCGACCTTCAGGTCGGCGGACGAGGTGCTGTCGATCGGCACGACCGGCTGCAGTCGCCAGTCGTCGAAGCCGTACTGCAGTACGTATCCGTTCTCGCTGAAGTCGACCGTGTCGCCGTTGCGGACGACGAGGTCCTTCGTGAAGTACGGCTGGTCGTTGGGGTGCCCGCTGTTCGACACCTGGATCGACCATCCGTCGTCGAGCAGGATGCGGTTGGCGCGGTTGGCTGCGGTGATCGCCGCCGCCTCTGCTCCGGGACGCACCAGTTCGGTGCTCTTCACGGCGAGATCTGCCCCGGCGTTCAGCCACAGGGTGCCGAAGTTGAAGAGCTGGTGACTGGAGGCCAGACGGTAGGTGCCCGCAGGCGCGACGTACATGTTCTCGTACTGCTCGCGGTCTGCTCCCACGGCCGTGTCGGGCAGGGGCGTGATCTCGGGAACGCCGACACCCGCCTGCAGGACCGAGATGCCCGACAGAGCGGACGGGTTGATCTGGGTCTGACCGAAGTACTCGCTGACCGCGCCGGTGACCGAGACGCGATCGCCGATCGCGAGAACGGGGGCGATCGTGTTGAGGAAGACGAAGACGCCGTCCGATGCGCCGGGCGTCGCGTCGACCGCACCGCCCGAACCCTCGGTCTGGATGACGATGCCCTTGTAGCCGCCGGTCCGGTAGTCCGCCGTGACGATGCCCTCGACAGTGACGGTCTGCCCGTTCAGCGGCGAGACGTCGGTCGTGCCCTGGACTTCGGCGATCGACACGTCCGTCGGCTCAGGCTCGGGCTCCGGGTCGGGGTCGGGGTCGGGAACCGTGCCCGCGTTCTGCGGCGTGATGGTGGCTGACAGGCTGAAGTCGGCCTTGTTGTCATCGGTGTCCTTGCCGCCCGTGCGGTTGAGCGACTTGACGTCGGTGTTTCCCGTGGGAGGAGTCGCGGCGGCCGTCTCGAACGTGTTCGAGGTGCCGTAGCCGAGCACATCGATGACGCCGTCGACACCCGTGACCGAGCCGGGGGTCAGCGTGACCGCCGCGGTTCCCTCGACGAGGGCGAGAGTTCCGTTCGTTCCGCTCGGGTTGAGGGTGCTCACGGCGTCGGCCGTCGGCAGCGCTGCACCGTTGGCTCCGTTGCTGCCCGCCTGCACGAGGTAGTGGCCGCCTGCGGGAATGACCCCGGTCAGTGGCGCGACCCCGTTCGAGCCGCCCGTTCCCGTCGCGGATCGGTACTGCAGCGAGAGTCCGTCGAGGGTGACGGGTGCGGCCGTGGGGTTGTAGAGCTCGATGAACTTGTTCGTGAACGCCGCACCGGCGCTGCCTCCGGAGAGGTAGGCCTCGTTGATCACCACCCCTGTTCCCGAGACGTCTGCGGAGGCTGGCGCGGCGATCAGGGCGCTGGCGCCGAGAGCTGCGACGCAGGTGGCGGCGAGAACGCCGAGACGCCCCCGACTTCTGCGGTCTGACCCGGGAACCTGGTGGTTCGCGGCGTCGGGAGCGGACATCATCTGTGTTGTCTCCTCGGGTGTGTTCTGGCGACGGCTCTCGTGAAACCGGGCGGTGCGGGCTCTCAGCCGACGCACATGTGAGCGAGCATACGGAGGCCCTCCGACAACCTCAACGGAGTTTTCCGATTGGTAACCAAGCCCTCACCGAACGTCCGGACCCGCCCCTGACGAAGGTGGAATATCGGACCGCGAACCGCTCACATGCGCGCATCGTGTCGCGCGGATGCAGGCCGAGTCAGACGGAATCGCCGGCGGCGGCCGCGTCCTCGAACTCCTCGACCTCGCGCTCCCAGGCATCTTTCGCGAGGCGATACCAGAGATAGAAGGCGAACCCCGCGAAGATCGCCCACTCCGCGGCATAGAAGATGTTGAGCCAGTTCACCGGCGACTGCTCCTCGGGTGCAGGCGAGGAGATGTCCGTGAGACCGGCCGTCGCCGTCGTCGAGGCGAGATACGGCCGATAGACGTCGAGCTCGTCGATGTCATGCCAGTGGCTGAGGAGCGCAGCGGTCGACATCCGGTCCATGCGCTGGGGATCATCCTTCGGCGGCACTGAGGGCCCCTCGTCCGAGATGATCCGGCCCGCGATGGACGCCTCCGCCTCGCCCGCGTTCAGCTCCCCTACCGCCGCCTCGGCGACCGCACGGTCCGACGTCCAGCCGATGGCGACCGCTATCGACGTGCGCTCTGCGACCCGCAGCTGACCGGTCACCCAGTAGCCCTCGACGCCGTCGTTGAACCGGCTCGACACGATGAGGAAGTCATCGCGGATCCAGCTCCCCGATGTCTCGACCTTCTGTCCCACGAGAGGCTCGGGCAGGTACACACCCGGCTCGACCACATCGGTCAGTGGACGCACCTGCTCGGTCACCCCCGCGGGCGGGGGGTCGGTGTCGATCGCGCGCTCGAGCTGCCACTGCCCGAGCCACGCGAACACACCGGCGACCACGAGGCACAGGACGAGCATCCCGATCCAGCGCCCCCGGAGCATGACCTCGCGGAGAGTCGGTGGGAACAGAGCAGCAGAAGTCACGGCGTCGTGCGGGCCTCAGGCCTCGTACGGTGCGAGGACGACCTCGACCCGCTGGAATTCCTTGAGGTCGGAGTATCCGGTGGTGGCCATCGACTTGCGCAGCGCTCCGATGAGGTTGGCCGTGCCGTCGACGACGGGCGCGGGACCGTAGAGGATCTCCTCGAGTGTGCCGATGCCGCCGACCTCGACGCGACGACCGCGCGGGAGCTTCGGATGATGCGCCTCGGGACCCCAGTGGAAGCCGCGACCCGGTGCATCCGTGGCGCGCGCGAGCGCGACGCCGAGCATGACCGCGTCGGCGCCCATCGCGAGCGCCTTGACGATGTCACCGGACGTGCCGACGCCACCGTCCGCGATGACGTGCACGTAGCGTCCGCCGGACTCGTCGAGGTAATCGCGACGCGCCGCGGCCACGTCCGAGACGGCCGTGGCCATCGGAGCGTGGATGCCGAGGGTCGCACGCGTGGTCGACGCCGCTCCCCCGCCGAAGCCGACGAGGACGCCTGCCGCACCCGTGCGCATCAGGTGCAGCGCCGCCGTGTAGGTGGCCGCACCGCCGACGATGACGGGCACGTCGAGGTCGTAGATGAACTTCTTGAGGTTCAGCGGCTCGTCGACGCTGGAGACGTGCTCGGCCGACACCGTGGTGCCGCGGATGACGAACAGGTCGACTCCGGCGGCGGCGACCGTGTCGTAGAACTCCTGCGTGCGCTGCGGAGTCAGCGATCCGGCGACGGTCACTCCGGCCTCACGGATCTCGGCGAGACGCTGCGTGATGAGCGCGGGCTTGATCGGCTCGGAGTAGAGCTGCTGCATGCGCGCGGTCGCCTCTCCCTCGCCGAGGGATGCGATCTCCGCGAGAAGCGGCTCGGGGTTCTCGTAGCGGGTCCACAGTCCCTCGAGGTCGAGGACGCCGAGTCCGCCGAGCTGCCCCAGCATGATCGCCGTCTGAGGGCTCACGACGGAATCCATCGGCGCACCGAGCACGGGGATGCCGAAGCCGAAGGCGTCGATCGTCCATGCGGTCGACACGTCCTCCGGATTGCGGGTGCGCCTCGAGGGCACCACCGCGATGTCGTCGAACGTGTACGCGCGACGCGCACGCTTGCCTCGGCCGAGCTCGATCTCCATGGTCACCACCCCAGACTACCGGGCGTACGCGATGACACCGACGGCTGGGAGACTGAGAGGGAGGGCTGGAGGCAATATGTCGGATTCGGTGGAGGTCGCCGTCGTCGGTGGCGGCGTGATGGGCCTCGCGACCGCATGGGAGCTCACCCGACGAGGAGTGAAGCCCGCCGTCTTCGATCGCTTCGCTCGCGGACACCACCAGGGTGCCTCGCACGGCGCCACGCGCAACTTCAACAACGCCTACGACGAGGACCATTACCTCGATCTGCTCGTCCGCGCACGCGCAGGGTGGGACGCCCTCGGTCAGGTCGGCGGCGAGCCGCTGCTGCGTCTGCACGGTCTGCTCACCCACGGCGATGTCGACGTCGCCGCGATAGGGCGGCGGCTGATCGAGCGCGGCATCCACGCCGAGATGCTGACTCCGCGCGAGGCGACGGCGCGGTGGTCGGGCATGCGCTTCGTCGAAGACGTGCTCTTCTCCCGGGATGCGGGCGTCGCCCGCGCATCCGCCGCGCTCGGCGAGTTCGAGCGGCGGATCGTCGCCGCCGGAGGCGAGGTGCGCTGGGAGACCCCCGTGTCGCAGGTCGACGAGCATCACGACGGCGTCGACGTCGTGCTGCCCCACACACGGGTGCGGGCCGACGTCGTCGTCGTCACGGCGGGCGCCTGGACCGAGCGGATGCTCCCCGGCATCCCGCTTCCTCCCTTGGAGGTGACAGAGGAGTTCCCCGCGCACTTCCGACCGACCGACGGATCCGTGTGGCCCTCGTTCAATCACTATGTCGACCCCGACCGCTACCCGGCGACCGTCTACGGGATGCCGACGCCCGGCGAGGGCGTCAAGGTCGGGTTCCACCGCGTGGGCGACGTCATCGACCCGGATGCCCGCCCCCATGCCGTCACACACGCGCAGGCTCTCGCCGACTACGTGGCCGAATGGATGCCGGGCCTCGACCCGGCATCCGCGGAGCCCATCAGCTGCACCTACACCTCCACCGAGGACAGCGCCTTCGTGCTCGATCGATCAGGACGCATCGTCGTCGGCGCCGGCTTCTCCGGCCACGGCTTCAAGTTCGCCCCTGGCGTGGGCGCGACCCTCGCCGATCTGGCGCTCGACGCCTCCGCCCTCGCAGCGCAGCCGTTCCGACTGCGCTGAGGTCAACGGGCTCGCACCACGCGGCGCTCGTCCCACACAGGAGCATCGGCCTCGTACACCTCGCCGTCCGAACCGAACACGAGGAACCGGTCGAACGATCGCGCGAACCAGCGATCGTGCGTGACCGCGAGCACGGTCCCCTCGAAGCGACGCAGAGCGTCTTCGAGCGCCTCGGCCGACTCGATGTCGAGATTGTCGGTCGGCTCGTCGAGCAGCAGGAGCGTCGCGCCGGAGAGCTCGAGCAGCAGCACCTGGAAACGCGCCTGCTGGCCGCCCGACAGCGACTCGAAGGTCTGCTGGGCCTGGCGGACGAGTCCGTAGCGATCGAGCGCCGAGCTCGCGGCATCCCTGGGCATGCCGGCCCGTCGTTCATCTCCGCGGTGGAGGATCTCGAGCAGGGTCCTGCCGACGAACTCGGGGTGCGCGTGCGTCTGCGCGAACAGCCCTGGCACGACACGCGCACCGAGCACGGCCTGGCCGCCGTGGTCGACGGGCGCGAGCTGCTCCCCCGTGGACGTCACGTGACCCAGCGTCGGGTCGGGGTCACTGCCACCACGTGCGAGGAGGCGGAGGAAGTGCGACTTCCCCGATCCGTTCGACCCCAGCACCGCCACCCGATCGCCGTACCAGACCTCGGCGTCGAACGGCCGCATCAGCCCGGTGAGCTCGAGTCCGTGCGCGACCACCGCGCGCTTGCCCGTGCGCGACCCTCGCAACCTCATGTCGAAGTCCTGGGCCGGGGGTCGCTCCTCCGGCGGACCCGCCTCCTCGAACTTGCGTAACCGCGTCTGCGCCGCCTGGTACCGCGACGCGAATCCGTCGTTCGCCGATGCCTTCACCTTGAGGTTCGCGACGAGGGTTCGCAGCTTCTCGTGCTGCTCGTCCCACCGGCGACGCAGCTCGTCGAGTCTGTCCATGCGGTCACTGCGGGCCTGGTGGTACGTCGCGAAGCCGCCGCCGTGCACCCACGCCGATGCCCCCGCGCCCCCGGGTTCGAGTGTGATCAGTCGATCGACCGCGCGCGCCAGCAGCTCACGGTCGTGCGATACCAGCAGCACGGTCTTCGGCGTCTGCCGGAGCTGCTCCTCGAGCCAACGCTTGGTGGGCACGTCGAGGTAGTTGTCGGGCTCGTCGAGGAGCAGCACCTCGTCCGGTCCGCGCAGGAGCGCCTCCAAGGCGAGTCGCTTCTGCTCACCGCCCGACAGCGTCGTCAGGTCGCGGAATCGGGCCCGCTCGAAAGGCACCCCGAGCGCGGCGACCGTGCACTGATCCCACACGGTCTCGTGCTCGTAGCCGCCGGCATCCGCGTACTCCGCGATCGCCGTCGCATACGCCATCTGCGTGTCGTTCTCGTCGCGCTCGATCAGCGCGTCCTCCGCGGCCTCGAGCGCCTGTGCCGCCTGACGGATGCGGTGAGGAGCGACCCGCACGAGCAGCTCGTGGACGGTCTGGCCTGCCTCGCGGTGGCCGACGAACTGGTCCATCACGCCCAGGCCGCCGTCGATCGTCACGACCCCGTCATCCGCGGGCTGATCGCCTCGGATGATGCGGAGCAGCGTCGTCTTTCCGGCCCCGTTGGGACCGATGAGGGCGCTCGTCGAGCCGGCTCCGACGCGGAAGCTCGTCTCGTCCAACAGCGGTCTGCCGTCGGCAAGGGTCAGCGAGACCCCCGCAACATCTATGTATCCCACCGTGCGTGGCCGTCCTTCCGCCCGCGTGGCGAGCCGACCAGGCTATCAGCAAACGGCCGGCCGGTCAGCGACTGCGGCCGACAACCTGGATCGTCTCCGTGCGCGGAGACGCGGGAAGCAGCATCCGGAACTCGGTCCCGACGCCCTCGCGGCTCGTCACATCCATCGTGCCGCCGTGGGCGAGCACGATGGCCCGGGTGATCGTGAGGCCCAGACCGACGCCGGGCACGGCGTTCCGGGTGGCGGTCGACGCACGGAAGAACCGGGTGAACAGCATGCCCTGCTCGTCCTCGGGGATGCCCACACCGGTGTCGCGCACGGAGAGCTCGACGCCTGCGTCGACGAGACGCACGCCCGCGGTGACCCGCCCCCCTGCGGCGGTGAACTTGATCGCGTTCGAGAGCAGGTTGTCGAGGGCCTGGCCGATGCGCCCGGAGTCGACCGAGAGCACGACGGGAGTGTCCGGGATCTCGGCCACGATCTCGATGCCCTCGCGCTGCGCGTGTGGGCCGGACGATGCGACCGCGCTGCGCACCAGCTCGGTCACGTCGGCGTCCCGGCGCTCGAGCGGGAACCGGCCGGATTCGACCTGGGCCGTGAAGAGCAGGTCGCCGACGAGGTTCAGCAGGCGCTGGGCGTTGCGCTCGATGATGTCGACGAACTCCTGCTGGTCGGTCGTCAGAGGCTGCGCGGGATCGTTCTGCAGGAGGTCCAGGAATCCGATGATCGCGCTGAGTGGCGTCCGCAGCTCGTGCGAGATCATGCCGACGAACTCGTCCTTCATGCGCGCGACCTCCACCGCCCGGGTCTCATCGGTGATGACCAGCAGGTAGCCGTGTCGAGAGCCGTCGGAGTCCTGATAGGGAGTGACGGTGACTCGAGCGGGAACCGTCGATCCGCCGACGGTCGCCACGTCGATGTGCGAATCCACGGGCAGACCGGCATCCGCATCGTCGAACAGCGCACGCAGGCCCGGGTGCAGCCCGTCGTCAGCGCGCACAGCGTCCTCGGTCGCGAACGGAGCGAGAGCGTGCGACGGGAAGAAGCGGTCGATCTGCACCGAGGCCAGTGCATCCGGCACCGCCATGCCGAGCAGGCGCACAGCGCCCGGATTCCAGGCGGTGATCATGCCGCAGTTGTCGGTGGCGATGACCGCCTGACCGGTGATGGAGTTCCACAGGCTCGTGAACGACTCGGACAGCGCGCGATACTGCTGCTCGCTCGCCTTCAGCTGCACCAGGATCTCCTCGTTGGCGGCGAGCGCGGCCGTGCGCTCGACGACGTGGGCCTCGGCCTGGGTGGTGCGAAGGCGCTGCTGTCGCGACAGCTCATTGACGATCGCGCCGACCGTCGCGAACACGAGTGGGCCGATCACGCCGCGAAGCCAGTCAGCCGCTTCGTCGGGCGGGTCGATGAGATTCGGCATGATCAAGGCGATCGACGAGAGCACGGCCACGATCACGACCTGCCTACGCCCTGGCGCGGCAGCGATCCAGATCACGGGCAGGAGCACGAACGACGAGAAGAGCGACGCCGGCCCGCCGGTGCCTGCCCTGATGGCGCCCAGGCCGAGGATGTCGACCATCGGGATGAGCATCACGACCCAGCCGTCGTACACGCCGCGCGCCGAGAGGATCGCGGCGAACGCCGTGGCGGCCGCGATGGTGGCGAGGCCGAAGATCGCCACGCCCGTGTCCGTCACCGGCACCCCGGGGATGGTCCACATGAGCACGGCCGCGATGGCCACCGCGATGGCCGTCGGCGCCTGCTTCATCAGGGGCGTCGGGTTGTCGAAGTAGCGTCGCCAGCTCAGCTCCATCGACTGCTGCACGGTGTTCGTCGGGGTCACCGCGGCACCCGCTTCAGCAGCGCGCGCAGGTCGGCGCCGACGATCGGCTTCGGCAGCGCCGCATCGGCCTCGGGGTAGTCGGCCTCGTCGAGCACCGAGCTCACGATGAGGAAGCACTCCGGGAAGCGCTTCTTGATGAGTCGCACGCACTCCGTGCCGGTGATGCCCGGCAGCAGCAGGTCGATGACCGCGACGGCGGGCGTGATCGTCGAGAACGCCGCGATCGCCGACTCGGCATCCGCCGCGGCGAACACGTCGAAGCCCTCACGATCGAGGTGACGCTTGAGCAGTGCCGTCTGGTCCGCGCTGTCCTCGACCACGAGTGCCAGAGGCCGCGTGGTCATCGCAGGAACAGCTCTCGCACGATCACGATGACGACGACGACGCCCAGGGCGAGAAGGGCCTGCGGGATCAGGAGCTTCTCCCGACGGGCATCGGCGGCGATCTCCTCCTCCTCGGCGCTTCTCGAAGGTGCTTCGGTCATGAGTCGACCCGTCCGACCTTTTCGGTCTTGATCCATGCGGCGTCCGCATGACGCCACTCTTTGATGTAGGAGTCCACGGTGATCGCGCACAGCAGCGAGCCGTATCCGCAGACGTAGAGCAGGAGGCCCGCGAAGAACCGCCCTGCGGGCAGCGGCTCCACGACGCGGGCGAGCCAGATCCCGAGCATCGAGATCGGCCCCCAGAGGTAGAAGACCACCGCCCACATGAACCTGGTCTCGTCGGTGAGCGCGAGTCCGAGGTCGCTCAGGCCCGACTCGAACAGCCAGGGGAACAGGGCGATCGCCATCAGGATGAGGGCCCCGAGCCCCGGGAACATCAGCGCCTCGCGCCAGGACTGGCGGCCGATCCGCCCGTCGAGCTGCACGGCATAGAGCATCGAGAACAGATAGATGCACGCGGCGGCGATCCACATGAAGCGGAAGACGAACTCGGCGATGTCGCTGTGCAGGATGAGCAGCACGAGCAGGGCCGTCGCCGCGAGGACCATGAACGCCGGCAGCAGCAGGATGGTGAACCACGCGAGTCCGAAGGTGAAGCTGCCCAGGTTGTGCACGCGACTCGGGCGGAACCACAGGTGGCGGTAGATCGATGTCAGCTGCACGTTGCCCCGGGCCCACCGCAGGCGCTGCTTCCACAGACTGTCGATGGTCCGGGGCTCCTCGGCCAGCACGACGGCGTGGGGTTCGAACACCATCCGGCGCCCGGCCAGCTGCCCTTCGAAGGTCGTCATGGTGTCCTCGGCGAGCGTACCCGTCGGGATCCGGCCGCCGATCGCCTCGAGATTCGCCCGCGAATGCAGCTGCGCACCGCCGGCGAGGCACGCGATCGCTCCCCCGACGTTCTGCGTCCGGCGGGCCGACAGCTGCCCGATGACGTACTCGATCGCGATGAACCGGGTGAGGTAGTTGCGGTCGCGACTGCCCTCGGCGATGTACGCGGTGACGGCGCCGACCTTCTCATCGGCGAGATGCCGGCTCAGCTTGCGCAGCGAATCCCGGGCGAAGATCACATCGGCGTCCATGATCAGCACCGCTTCGGTCCACTCGTCCGCGAGCACGATGTCGAGTCCGTGGTTGAGCGTGTGCGCTTTGCCCTCGCCACCCTTATCGCGGCGCAGGTGCACGACTCGTCCCGGGAACGCCGCCGCTTTCGCCGCGACCACCGCGGGGGTGTCATCGGTCGATGCGTCGTCGATCACGAAGATGCGCAGACGATCGGCCGGGTACTCGAGCTGCATCAGGCGCTCGATCGCCTGGCCGAGCACCAGGCCCTCGTTCCACGCGGGGATCAGCACGGCGATGCGGGGATGGTGCGGTGCCGCCTTGCTGTAGTGGTTGCGGAACGCGTGCACGGGCAGCGCGAGGAACTGCAGCCCGGTGTTGATCACCGGGAGCGTGCCCACGAGGACGCAGAGCAGCAGGAAGATGACGACGACGGTCTCGACCCAGTCCAGTTCGGCCATCAACTCGCCCTCCACCCTTCAAGCATCTCCCTCACGCGCGCGTAGCGTCCGACGTCTGAGGCGACGTGGCTGTCCGTGGATGCGACGATCTCGGCGCCCGCGCCGTCCAGAGCATCGAGGAGAGGGATGCCGGGGCAGCCCCATTTCTCGTTCACCTCGACCAGAGTGTCGGTCTCGGCAGCCGCCGTCGCCCACGCGGTGATGCGATCGGCGCCGAGGTCGGCCTCGGAGAGACCGATCTTGGGCAGGATCGAGAAGCAGTGGGCGAGCTGATTGCCGGGGTGGCGTCGCATCGCCGCGATCAATGCGGACACGAGCTGATCGAGCGCGTCCTCCGCGGCCCAGCCGCCGTCCAGCCGCTCGCGGACCGCGCTCGGACCGAGGGGCCCGTCGACGCCGGGGAACTGATGGTCGGCGATCAGGATGCGGTCGATCCCGGTCGGCAGCTCGGGAATGTCCAGTTCTCCCGACGCGTCGAGGATCTTCGCCTCGACCCCCGTCAGGACGGTGAGGCCCTCTGGCACGCGCAACGCCCGCACTGCCGCGAGGTACTCGGGCACCCAGGGCGTCGACTGTCGCACATGGTCGACCAGGCGCACGGTCGTGAGGCCGGCGGCGGATGCTGCTGCGACGTTCTCCGCGAGAGTCGAGACCGCGTCATCCGAGAAGCTCGAATGCACGTGGTGATCGCCTCGCAGCAGCGCGAGACTCACAGTTCCTCCTGATGCCCCGCGTGCGCGGAGACGAGGACCTCGTCGACCTCGACGATCACGTCCTCGAGGAAGCGCACAGAGGCGATCTCGCGGAAAGCGAGCGTCGACGGGATCTCGCGGCCCAGGAACAGGTCGGCGACGAGCGAAGGGATGTCGACCCCTGCGGCGATCGTGAGCGGAAGCGCGCCGGGGAATCGAGGATTCACCTCGAGGAGTACCGCTCGGCCGTCGCGGTCGCGCCGGAGCTGGACGTTGGCGACGCCGACGAGTCCGATCGCCTGCGCGATGGATGCCGCCGCGCTCTCGAGTTCGTCGTCGTGCACCGTGCGCCCCGCGATGGCCACGCCGGAGTCGACCCTGGCGCGGGTTCGCGGCACGGCAGCGACGACCGCACCCGACGCGTCTGCGATCACATCGACCGAGTACTCGTCTCCCGGGAGGAAGTCCTGCACGATGAGTCCTTCGTCTTCGGGCAGTGCCTCGAGCGTCGCCCGGTCGGGGACGAGCCGAACGCCTCGGCTGCCGGCCCCCTGACGGGGCTTGGCGAAGACCGGGAACTCCCACTCGACCGCCCGCGCATCGGGGCCGGCGAGGACAGTGCGCGGCGTGAGACCGGTCGACTCGCACCGTTCAGCGAGCAGCAGCTTGTCGAGGGCGACCGAGAGCGTCTCCTGCGAGGGCGCCGCGAGCACAGCCGGCGCCAGTTCCTCGCGCCTCCCGGCGAGCGCGATCAGCTCGACATCGACGGTCGAGATCACGAGATCGAGCCGGTCGTCCTCGACCATGCGGGCGATCGCCGAGACGAAGTCGTCATCACGCCCCGGCGGCACGAGACGACGGTGCGTCGGCGGCACGAGATAGATGCCGCTCGCCCAGCCGTCCATGTCCGCGGCGAAGACCTCGAGATCGGGGCGTCGGAGCAACGAGCGGATCACGGCCACGCCGGCGGGTCCTCCGGCACCGGTCACCAGTACGCGCGCAGTCATCAGCTCTCCCGTCGTGTGAGTTCGTGGGCTCCGATGAACTCGGCGGTCTCGCGCACGACCTCGAGCGGCTCGACCGCCGCTCCACCGCCGAAGCGCGACCAGTATCGGGCCGTGGCGGTCACGAAGTCCGGCTCGAGGTAGTCCCGGGTCGCCGTCTGCGAGCTGAAGCACTCGAGCAGTCGGAGCTTCTGCTCGATGAAGGGATCGATGCGCACGAACCGCGTCGGGCGGAAATCGATCGTCGACGACGGACTCTGGTAGCAGGCGACCGTTCCCACTCGCCGGGTCGCGACGATCGTCGCCTCGCTGACCGCACGGTGGTCCTGGTGACGGTCATGGCTGGAGTGCGTGTACACGATGGTCGGCTGGACCTCCCGCACGACCTCCTCGATCAGCCGGACCGTGGCCCCGCCCCCGGAGATCTCGGTGTCGACGAGGTCTTTGACGAACAGTCGAGCGCCGAGCATCTCGGCCGATGCGAGCGACTCATGCTGCCGGCTGTCTGCGTCGCCCCCGCGTGCACCGCGAGAGAGAGTCAGGATCGTGATCGAGTCGCCGGCCTGCGCGTGCGCGGCGAGGAGACCCCCGACACCGATCTCGACGTCATCGGGGTGCGCGCCGATGGCGAGCACGGTCTCCTTCGCACGCTGGGACTCACGTCGTGCCCGGCCCTCGGTGACCAGCCGGGTCACCGCGTCGACGAGCTTCACGTTGTCGAGCGGCTTCGTCAGGAACTCGTCGGCCTGGGCGCGCAGTGCCGACACCGCGTACTCGACCGAGACGTGAGCGGTCATCACGATCACCGGCAGCAGCGGGTCGTTCCGGCGCAGCTGCGCGAGCAGCTCCAGTCCGTCGAGTCCGGGCATCTCGATGTCCGTGACGACGACGTCCGGTGTGAACGACCCGAGCCGCTCGACGGCGGACTCGCCGTCGTGGGCGACAACGACCTCGCAGCCGGCCCGTCTGACGAGCACGGTCTTCACGAGCAGGGCGACGTCGGGGTCGTCGTCGACGACGAGAACGCGGGGCGCATCCTGGGGCATATGTGCAGCTCTCAGTGGGGAACCCCCCTGCCGGTCAGCGTCCGGCGTGGCACTCCCTGCGCCCTTCGCGCCGAGAGCTCGAGGGGAAGTCGAGCGGGTGTCTCTAAATACTGGCATATCAATAGACCGACGCGATGGCGGGCACGGCGCCGCCCTCAGTACTCTCAGGGATGGACGCGGTCTGCGGACGGCCGCACCTTTCGAAACGGAGCGACCATGACCGACTCGACTCGGCCCGAAGACCCTCAGTACACCCCTCCCGCGTGGGACGGAGCGCGGCCGGCGGATGCTGCCGTGGATCCTGCCTCCTACCCGATGGCCGGCCCGGGACAGCCCACCCCGTACGCCGCCGCTCCCGGGCAGGGGCTCGCGGTCGCGGGCCTCGTGCTCGCCTTCGTGCTCGCCCCGCTCGGTCTGATCCTGAGCATCGTCGCGGCAGTGAGGCTCGGCAAGGCAGGGGCGCCGCGCGGCCTCGCCATCGCGGGAATTGCGGTCGGCGCCGTCATCACCGTGATCTGGATCATCGGCATCATCGTGCTCGTGAGCGTCTTCGCGAACCTGTTCTCGATGTGCGCCGATCTCGGTCCCGGCGTGTGGCAGGTCGGCGGAGTCACCTACACCTGCAGCTGAGTTCACTCACACACGAGAAGGGGCCGGATGCGATCGCATCCGGCCCCTTCTCGTGTGTGA
>JAZBLP010000005.1:0-75881 GCA_037033305.1 Actinomycetota bacterium
AGGTCGTCGTCCTCGACGGCACCGGCTACGCGGGCTACTACAACCAGGCGATCAACAAGGATGCGCCGAACCCGGCCGCCGCTCGCCTGTGGCAGGAGTTCCTCTACAGCGACGAAGCTCAGAACCTGTGGCTCAAGGGCGGCGCGCGCCCGGCGCGCATGGAGGCCATGACCGAGGCGGGCACGATCGATGCCGACCTGGCAGCGGCCCTTCCCGAGGTCCCGAGCGAGACGGTCGTCCCGACCGAGGAGCAGTCGACGAACGCCGGCACCCTGCTCGGCGAGAAGTGGGCAGCGGCGGTCCAGTGACCACTGCCACCACGACGGGGGCGGATGCCACGGCATCCGCCCCCGTCTCCCCCGCAGCGCACAGCGCTGGGTCTGCGACGTCGTCGCGGGCCCAGCGCTCCGCGCCGTCCGTCGCGTGGCTCGGTCTCGTACCGTTCGCGGCATATGTGCTGCTCTTCCTCGCCGTGCCCACGATCTTCGCGATCGGCTCAGGCTTCTTCACGAAGGACGGCGCTTTCACCTGGTCGAACATGTCGGCCCTGGCAGACCCTGTCGTCCTCACGACCTTCGCCAACTCGGCCGGTCTCTCGCTGCTGACCGCCGTCGTCGGAGCGAGCGCGGGCGCGCTGGTCTGCTATGCCCTGCTCGGCATGAACCCCGATGGCGCAGTGCGCTCGACAGTGGATGCTGCGGCAGGCGTGCTCGCCCAGTTCGGTGGAGTGATGCTGGCGTTCGCCTTCATCGCCACGATCGGCATCCAAGGAGTGGTCACCCTGTTCCTCAAGAACGATCTCGGCATCGACATCTTCGCGAACGGCACCTGGCTCTACGAGCTCCCCGGGCTGATCCTCCCCTACATCTACTTCCAGATCCCGCTCATGGTGATCACGTTCATGCCCGCGCTCGCAGCCCTCAAGCCGCAGTGGGCCGAGGCGAACCTCACCCTCGGCGGCACGCGCGCGAGCTTCTGGTTGCGCATCGGCGTTCCCGTACTCGCTCCCTCGTTCCTCGCAAGCCTGCTGCTGCTGTTCGCGAACGCCTTCTCGTCGTATGCGACCGCCGCCGCCCTCGCCAGCCAGGGCTCGCAGATCGTGCCGCTGCAGATCCGCGCCGCTCTCACGAGCGAGACGCTTCTCGGCCGCGAGAACCTGGCCGGCGCGCTGGCGCTCGGCATGATCGTCATCGTGGGAGTCGTGATGGCCCTGTACTCGCTCGTCCAGCGTCGGGCAGCGAGGTGGCAGGCATGAACCGCCTCGGTCCCTCACTCGCGACCCGGTGGGTCATCGGCGTGGTCGTCGGCGCATTCTTCGCGATCCCTCTCATCTCGACCCTGCTCTACACGCTGCGTCAGACCGACGGCAGTCTCGGTCTCGAGCGCTGGGCAGCACTGTTCGACCCCGCGGAGTCGGCGGCGATCAGGCCGATCTGGATGGGCCTGGGCAACTCCCTCGTCCTCGCGGTCGTGACCGTCGCGATAGTGCTCCTGCTGCTCGCACCGACCATGATCCTGGTCAATCTGCGCTTCGCGAAGCTCAAGCCCGTCTTCGAATTCGCTGTGCTGCTGCCGATCTCGATCCCCGCGATCGTGCTCGTCGTCGGCCTCGCCCCGATCTACCTGCAGATCGGTCGCACCCTCGGGACCGGCACCTGGACCCTGGCCTTCGCCTACGGCATCACCGTGCTGCCCTTCGCGTACCGCTCGATCCAGGCCTCCATCGACGCGGCCGACCTGCGTACGCTCGCCGAAGCCGCCCGATCCCTGGGCGCCAGCTGGCCGACCGTCGTGCTGAAGGTGCTCGCTCCCAACCTGCGTCAGGGACTGCTCGCGGCCTCGCTGATCTCGATCGCCGTGGTGCTCGGCGAGTTCACGATCGCCTCCCTCCTCAACCGCCAGGTGTTCCAGACCGCCATGGTCGTCGTCCAGAAGCAGGATCCGTACGCCCCCGCGATCTTCACACTGCTCGCGCTGCTGTTCGTCTTCCTGCTGCTCCTCCTCATCGGCCGCGTCGCGCGCGGCACCGGAAAGGTCCGCTCATGACACTCCCCCAGACCGCCGACAACATGCTGCTCGCCGAAGCGGGAGAAGGCACGCGGGTGCAGCTGCAGGGCATCGTGAAGAGCTACTCCGGCAACACCGTGCTGCACGGCGTCGATCTCGACATCGCGCCAGGCGAGTTCGTGTCGCTGCTAGGCCCCTCGGGGTGCGGCAAGACCACGCTGCTGCGCGTGCTCGCCGGCCTCGAGGGGCTGGACAGCGGTGCAGTCCTGCTCGACGGCGGAGACGTGTCTCGTGTACCGACGAACAGGCGCGACATCGGCATGGTCTTCCAGTCGTACTCCCTCTTCCCACACCTGCGCGTCGCGGAGAACACCGCTTTCGGGCTGCGCCGTCGAGGTGTGGGCAAGGCGGAGGCCGCGAAGCGGGCGCTGGACGCTCTGGCGCTCGTCGGTCTCGCCGATTTCGCCGATCGATTCCCGCACCAGCTCTCGGGCGGACAGCAGCAGCGTGTCGCGCTCGCGCGCGCACTCGTCACGGAGCCGAAGGTGCTTCTTCTCGACGAGCCGCTCTCGGCGCTGGACGCGAAGGTGCGGGTGCAGCTGCGCGACGAGATCAGGCGCATCCAGTTGCGCCTGGGAATCACGACGGTCTTCGTGACCCACGACCAGGAGGAGGCGCTCGCGGTCTCAGACAGGATCGCCGTGATGGACTCCGGCAGGATCGAGCAGATCGGAACGCCCGAGCAGCTCTATAGGACGCCCTCGACCGCGCGCGTCGCGGCCTTCGTCGGCCTGTCCAGCGTCGTCTCCGGCGTCGCCGACGGCGAACACGTCGTGGTGTGGGGCCAGAGGCTCCCTCTGCAGTCGCCGGCCGACGGACCCGTCGACGTGTATCTGCGTCCGGAGAACGTGCACTTCGCGTCCGAGGCGGATGCCGCGACCGACGCGCTCGTGCAGGAGAGCACGTTCCTGGGGAGCATGCGCCGCACGCTCGTGCGCACAGAATCCGGAGAACTGGTGCGTCTCCAGCACTCCCCCGGTATCCACCCCGCGTTCGGAGAGCGGGTGCGCATCGCGGTCGCCCCCGAGCCCGTGGCCGTGCATCCCCGCGGCTGAATTACACGAGAGACCCCCTCCCGCCGATCCGGTGAGAGGGGGTCGTCCTGTGTGAGATCCGGCGTCAGAGGACGCGTGCGAGGAAGTCCTGCGTGCGCGGATGCTGAGGATTGGCGAGAACCTCACGAGGGTCGCCCTCTTCGACGATGTGTCCGCCGTCCATGAAGATCAGTCGCGATCCTACCTCGCGGGCGAAACCCATCTCATGCGTGACGACGAGCATCGTCATGCCCTCATCGGCGAGGGAGCGCATCACCTGCAGCACCTCGCCGACCAGTTCGGGGTCGAGCGCAGAGGTCGGCTCGTCGAACAGCATCATGTCGGGGTTCATGCACAGCGCTCGTGCGATGGCGACGCGCTGCTGCTGACCACCCGACAGGTGTCCGGGGAAGGCATCCGCCTTCTCGGCAAGTCCCACGCGGCCGAGCATCTCCTTCGCGACACGCTCTGCCTCGGCCTTCGAGCGCTTCTTCACGCGCTGCTGCGCGATCATGAGGTTGCCCATCACGTCGAGGTGCGGGAACAGGTTGAAGCTCTGGAACACCATTCCGATGCGCGTGCGCACGCGGTCGATGTCGACATCGGGATCGGTGATGTCGATGCCCTCGATGAGCACCTTGCCCCCGGTCGGCTCCTCGAGCAGATTCACCGAGCGCAGCAGCGTCGACTTGCCTGAGCCCGAGGGGCCGATGATGCAGACCACCTCGCCGGCGGTGACGGTGAGGTCGATGCCCTTGAGCACCTCGTTGTCTCCGAAGCTCTTCACGAGTCCCTGCAGGTCGATCGCCGGCGCGTGGACGTCAATCAGGTCGGTGCTCATCGCTGCCTCGACATCCTTCGTTCCAGGTACGCGCTGAAGCGCGTGAGGGGGATCGTCACGATCAGGTAGAGGATCGCCGCCATGATCAGCGGCGTTCCGTTCGCGTTCTGGGTGCTCGCGTCACGCGCGAAGTTCGTCAGCTCCTTCGACCAGATGAAGGAACCGGCCACGAACAGCAGCGACGTGTCCTTCAGCAGCAGGACGAACTCGTTGGTCAGCGGCGGGATGATGATGCGGAATCCCTGCGGGACGACGATCCAGAACGTCGTCTTCATGGGCGACATGCCGAGCGAACGCGCGGCCTCGGTCTGCCCCTTCGGAACGGCCTGGATGCCGGCGCGGATCGTCTCGGCCATGTATGCCGATGCGACGAGGATCAGACCGATCAGTCCGAGCACCACCGGTCCGCCGAGCTTCGTGCCCGGCACGCCGAGTCCGATCGGCAGGATGAACGCGATCGCGAAGATCGTGAGGATCGCGGGAAGCCCGCGGAACAGCTCGATCCATGCCGTCGCGATCCAGCGGAACGGTCCGATGCTCGACAGCTTCAGCAGCGCCAGCACGACGCCGAGCAGCAGACCCCCCGCGAATGCGACGGCCGTGAACCACAGCGTGTTCACGAGCGCCGTCGTGATGATGCCCGGAAGCATCTTCGCCGCGATCTCGGGATTGAAGTAGAGCTGCGCGATGCGCGCCCAGTCGGTGCTGACGATCAGCCAGACGGCGACTGCGATCAGCACGACATAGACGGTGTACCGATACAGCTTGCTCTTCGTGGTGCGCCTCAACGCCATTGTCAAGGTCTCCCTGCTCTACGTCGCTCGCCGATTACTTCGCGGTGAAGTAGTTGTCGTAGATCGTCTGGTAGTCGCCGCTGTCGCGCAGATCCTGCAGCGCACCGTCGATCGCCTCGCGCAGCGCATCCTTCTCGCCCTTCGCGAACGCGAAGCCGTAGGACTCGCCGGTCTCGTACTCCTCGACGATCTTGTAGGCGCTGTCGGCCTTCTCGTGCTCGAGGTTCACCGGCTGGTCCTGGAGGATCGCGTCGATCTGCCCGGCCTGCATCGCCGGCCACAGCTCGCCGTCGGACGGGTACTGGACCAGCTCAGCGCCGGTGGCGTTCTCGGTGGCGTAGGCCTCGCCCGTGGTGCCCTGCTGCACGCCGACGTTCTTGCCCGAGAGGTCGTCGATCGACTCGATGCCCGAGTCGGTGCGCACGAGGAGCGACTGCAGCGACTCGTAGTAGGGCTCGGAGAAGTCGATGTTCGCCTTGCGCTCGTCGGTGATCGTCATCGCGGACGCCCCGACGTCGCACTGACCGGCGGCGAGGGTCGTGCCCGACTGCAGCGCGTCGAATCCGACGTCCTGCACGGAGAGCTTGAGGTCGAGCTCCTTGGCGATCGCGTCGAGCAGGTCGATGTCGAATCCGGTGTAGCCCGTGCCGTTGTCGCCGCCCTCGAACTCGAAGGGAGCGTAGGGGATGTCGGAGCAGACGGTGAGGGTGCCCGACTCGATGAGGTCGTATTCGCCGCCTGCCGCAGGCTCGCCCGATCCCGCATCGCTGCCGCCGGTCGCGCATCCGGCGAGGGCGAGGGTTGCGGTCGCGACGAGCGCGATCCCGGCGATGATGTTGCGACGCTGCATGTCAGCTCCTGAAAGACGAGGGGTGATTTCCCACGGGCGGGGTATGGAGAACATCTAAACATGCGTGGCCCGGGCGGACGTGCCGCCAGCCGCCCTCCGCGGATCACGTTTGTGTTGCAAGTGTGACCGAATATGACGGGCGTGTTACAGGTCAGACCTCGAAGTCGACGGCCACACGGGAGGCGACCACCGAGCGTACGTACGCCACGACCTCTTCGTGCGCCGGATGTACCTGGTACTCCTCCAGGGCCGCGATCGAATCGACGTCTGCGACGAGGGTGACGTCCCAGTTCGCGTCGGGATACGCGACGTTCGCACCCGCAGTGATCGAGCGGAGCTGCGGCACGACGCCGTCGAGAGCGTTCAGACGGCGGGCGACCTCGGCGGCCTGTTCGGCACGGATTGCAGCATCGTCGGCTGCGAGCTTCCAGGTGACGACGTGACGGATCATCGGGCTTCCTTATCGAGTGCGTCCTGCTGCACGGCCTTTTCGAGAGCATCGCGGAGTCGATCGGCCGACAGACGCCAGTGCGCGTGCAGGTCGCCGTCGATCAGGACGACGGGGATCTTCTCCCACCACAGCTCATAGAGTGCAGGATCGTCGGCGATCGAGGCCTCGACGATCTCGATGCGCTCGGCCGCAGCGTCGGGCAGTTCGGCGACGACGGTGTCGATGATCTCGGACGCGACATCGCACAGATGGCAATCCGGCTTGCCGATGAGGGTCAGCGTGGTCACGCCGACGGCACCTCGATGTCGCGGCCCTGCGCGATCCACTCGCCCGTTCCGCCCTCGACGTTCGTGGCATCGTATCCGCGGGACTCGAGCGCTTCGACGACGCGCGCCGACCGTCCCCCGGCCTGGCAGATGACGTCGAACGACTCGGCGGGCAGCTCTTCGAGCCGGTTGCCGATCTCGGACATCGGGATGTTGACCGCCCCGGGCACATGCCCGGCGGCGAACTCGTCCACCTCCCGGACATCGATGAGCGGGGTGTTCGAACGCTCGGCGAGCTCGGTGACGGTGATCGACTTCATGGCATGCTCCTGCGACGAGTGGGAAACCGGGGGCAGAGACACAAAGCGCCCGTCCGGAGACAGGCGCTCGTGTCTGGTCGCTTACTTCTTGTTGCGACGCTGGTGGCGAGTCTTACGAAGCAGCTTGCGGTGCTTCTTCTTCGCCATGCGCTTGCGGCGCTTCTTGATGACAGAACCCACGGAAACCTCACTAAGTCAGTGGCTGGGTGTCGTCGGTGACGGACACCCGGGTACGGGCACGGAAAAATGCCTCGGATCAGTCTAGCAAACCGTGGAGCTTCTGCTGCACGCGCTCACGCGACCGTCGCCGAGAGCGTCAGCCGACGTCGGCTATCGGTCGCTGCAGAGCCTCGGCCACTGCGGATTCCGGAACACGGAAACTGCGACCGAATCGAATGGCTGGCAGCTCCCCAGCGTGCACCATCCGATAGACCGTCATCTTCGACACGCGCATGAGTTCGGCGACCTCAGCCACCGTAAGGAACCGGACATCTGGAACCTCGGGCATCCCACGTACCCCTTTCTGGATTGTGTGCACACTCTATGGGCAACGTGGGACACGTGTAAACCCATGTGGCCTGTGTGATCAGTGTGCATCGCCGACGGTGGCGAAAGCGCGCGCGGGGAAGGTCCCGAAACCGCGCACGGCGGGTGGCGCAGCGGTGAAGCGCGCACCCTGCGCGGGCACCGCGTCGAGATTCGTCAGGTGCTCCACCACATGGATGCCGGCGGCGAGCAGGATGCTGTGGGCGGGCCGCTCTCCCCCGCCCTCGGTGTCGTCGATGTTCAGAGAGTCGATCCCGACCAATGCGACTCCCGCAGCGGCGAGATGCCGAGCTCCTCCTTCTGTGAGGAACGGCGCCCCGCGCCCGTACTCCGGTGTGCCGAAATGCTCGTCCCATCCGGTGTCGAGCAGGACCGCCGCTCCGGTCAGGTCACGGTCGGCGAGGCTGCCCGCGTCGATCCCGCGACGCTCGGCATTCCACGCGCCTCGCAGGTGGAACACCTCAGCACTCAGCCCGACCAGCGAGCTCAGGTCGAGCGAGGCCAGGTCTCCGCCGTCGTCATAGCGGTGATACGGAGAGTCGAGATAGGTGCCGGTGTTCCCAATCATCGTGATGATGTCCATCGCGAACTCCGTTCCCGGCGCGTACTTCGAGCGGGAGTCCTCGCGGGTGAGGTGCGGAGTGATCGTCGGCGCAGGAAGCCCCGGGTAGGTCACGAGCCCCGCCTCGATGGTGTGGCTGAGGTCGATCACGCGGGGGGTCGATGCGAAGGCTGTCGTCATCCCCTCATCTTGGCCCGCGGAACGCGATCAGGTCACAGCGGAGACATAGGACGTATGCCGGAACCGCTCAGTCTGCCCTGCGAGGCTGGTCTCACTGGCTCACGATGGCACCATCCGAGTCACGCGGGCTGGGGCCCGCGGCCTCGCCCCTGACGACACGCCCCCCGATCGTCAGGGGCGACGTGTGTCTCCGGCCGTGCTCAGCCGCCGAGACGCTTGAGGGCCGTCGCGACCACGTGCTTCGCCGATGCCGCGGCGCGGCCGACGACCTCGGCCGCATGTGCGGCTCCGTCGGGAAGGGGCAGTCCGGGGTATTCGACGTCGGGTGCATCGTCGCCGTAGGCGTCCATGAGGAAGGGCACGAGCCAGTCGTCGACGACCTCGAGCGGCTCGACGGCCAAGCTGTAGAAACGACGCTGCCCGTCTTCGCGGACGCTGACCAGCTCGGCCTCGCGCAGGACCTTCAGATGCTTCGAGACGGTCGGCTGGCTGATGCCGAGATCCGCGACGATCTGGCTCACGCTGGTGCCGGCATCGCCTTCGGCGGTGCGTCGCAGAAGAAGCTGGAGAATGTCTCGCCTCGTACCGTCTGCGATCACGTCGAAGATGTCCGTCATGTGATCAGGGTAGTCGTCCCCGGCACGGAGTACCATGACGAAGGCTCGGCGATCAGCGCCGTGCATCCGTGCACGTCGGAGAAGGAAGATCGAAGGGGGACGCGATGTCGGGCATCGTTTCGGCGTCGTCGCCTCGACAGCGTCTGGAGAATGCCGCCTCCTGGGGCAAGCACATCATCACGTCGTCGCCCTCGCGCTTCGCGATCGTCATCTTCGCGCTGCTCATCCTGGTCTTCACGGTGCTGCTCTCACTGCCGGTCGCCTCGGCGACGCATGAGGTCACCCCCCTCGCCGATGCCCTGTTCACTGCGGTCTCGACCATCTGCGTCACGGGACTCGCGACGGTCGACATGGCGACGTACTGGTCTCCCTTCGGGCACGTCCTGATCTTCGTCGGCGTCAACATCGGCGCCCTCGGCGTGCTCACCCTCGCATCGCTGATGGGCATGCTCATCTCGAAGAGACTGGGACTGCGGGCGAAGCTCCTCGCCGCAGGAGACACCAATCCCCTTCGCGCGCACGGTGGCGTGGTGAACGAGAGCCAGACCGTGCGGCTGGGCGAGGTCGGCCAGCTGCTGACGACCGTGGCCGTATCCGCGCTGATCATCGAGGGCGCGCTCGCGATCCTCCTCTACCCGGCGCTCGTGATGGCCGGGGTCGAACCGATCGCCGCGCTGTGGGAGGCGCCGTACTTCGCCGCGATGGCCTTCACCAACACCGGCTTCGCGCCGAACGCCGGCGGAGTCGCCGTGTTCGCCGACGACTATCTGGTTCTCACGCTGCTCATGGTCGGCGTGTTCCTCGGCAGCATCGGCTTCCCGGTGATCTACACGCTCGCGAAGCACGTGTGGCATGTGAAGAAGTGGTCGCTGCACACCAAGCTCACCCTGGTCACCACGGTGCTGCTCTTCGTGCTCGGGGCAGCCGTCTTCCTGATCCTCGAGTATGCGAATCCGAAGACGTTCGGGTCGATGGATGCCGCAGACACGACCTTCCAGGCCTTCTTCCTGTCGGCCATGACGAGGTCGGGCGGCTTCAACGTGATCGAGATGGACGATCTGAACGGCTCGTCCCTTCTCGCCGCGAGCATGCTGATGTTCGTCGGCGGGGGCTCGGCATCCACGGCCGGAGGCATCAAGGTGACCACCCTGGCGGTGCTCGCGATCGCCGTGTGGTCGGAAGCCAAGGGCCGTCAGTCCGTCGAGGCGTTCGGCCGGCGCATCCCCAGCGATGTCCAGCGCGTCGCATTGAGCGTCGTCGCCTGGGGAGCCACCATCGTGGCGCTCTCGACGATCATCATCGCCCAGATCACCAAGGCCGACATCAGCCATGTGCTCTTCGACGTCATCTCGGCTTTCGCCACCGTCGGACTCTCGACCGGCCTCACCGCCGAGCTCCCCGACGCGGGTTCGTACGTCCTCGCGACCACCATCTTCATGGGGCGCGTTGGTACAGTGACTCTCGCCGCGGCCGTCGCCGCGACATCGCGAACGCAGTACTACTCACTGCCCGTGGAAAGGCCGATCGTTGGTTGAAGTCCTCCGGGGCGACGCTCCCGTCCTCGTCATCGGTCTCGGCCGGTTCGGTGCCGCCTGCGCCGGCGAACTCGATCGTCTCGACCGCGAGGTCCTGGCGATCGACGACAACCTCGAGCTCGTGCAGAAATGGTCGGACCGCGTCACGCACACCGTGCAGGCCGATGCCAAGAACATCGACGCCCTGCGGCAGATCGGCGCTCAGGACTTCCAGGTGGCCGTCGTCGCCGTCGGATCGTCCATCGAGGCGTCGGTGCTGATCACCGCGAACCTGGTCGACCTCAAAGTGCCGCAGATCTGGGCGAAGGCCGTGTCGCAGTCGCACGGCAAGATCCTCGCCCGTGTGGGCGCCAACCACGTCATCTACCCTGAGCGAGAGGCCGGTGAGCGCGTCGCGCACCTCGTCTCCGGCCGGATGCTCGACTTCATCCGTTTCGACGACGACTTCGTGCTGGCCAAGATGTATCCGCCGAAGTTCATCCGCGGAGTGGGTCTGAACGAATCGGGCGTGCGCAGCAAGTACAAGGTGACAGTCGTGGGAGTGAAGAGCCCCGGCAAGCCGTTCCGATATGCCGAGGCGAACACGATCGTCACCAACCACGACCTGATCATCGTCTCGGGCACCAACAGCGACATCGAGCGCTTCGCCGCCCTCGACCGCTGACCGGCATCCCTGCGACGGACTCAGGCGTCGATGTCGAGCGCGATCTCGACGACGTCGTCGATCCCGACACCCTCACGGTCTTGCAGGACCTTCTTGATCGGCACGATGTAGCCGCCGTCCTTGGGCCATAGCGCGGTGGTCACCGTGGTGTCCCCGATCGTCACCGATGCCGGGATCATCCCCCAGCCGTAGGTGACGACGCTCGCGACCTCACCGATCATCTCGCTCTCAGCAGCCGGCACGGTGACGAAATGGAACGGCGCGGGACCGCGCCAGAACCAGATCTCCCCCGCGAACCGCAGCTGCATGTCAGTCTCCGGCCGCAAGTTCCTTCGCGCGTGCGAGCGCGGCAGCGGCTGCATCCGCGAAGGTGCGATCGAGGTGCGCGTCCTGCAGCACCGCGACGGCCTTCTCGGTGGTCCCCTTGGGACTCGTGACCCTGCGGCGGAGCTCGGCCGGCTCCTCGCCCGACGCGTCGAGCAGCGCAGTCGCCCCGATGAAGGTCTGCTCGACCATGACCCGCGCGTCGCTCTCGCTGAAGCCCATTCCGATCGCTGCGTTCGTCAGTTCCTCGATGAGCAGATAGACATAAGCGGGGCCTGAACCCGAGATCGTCGAGAGGGCATCGATCTGCGATTCGGGCACCTCGACGACCGCGCCGACGGTGGCGAAGAGACGGTGTACGAGCGCGAGGTCGTCGGCGGACGCCGCCGACCCGGCGGCCAGACCGGTCACGCCCTTGCCCACCGTCGAGGGCGTGTTCGGCATCGATCGGATGACCCGGACGTCGGCGCCGAGGTTGTCGGCGAAGGTCTGGAGGGTGACACCCGCCGCGAGGCTCACGACGATCGCATCGTCGGCGAGGTGCGGTGCGATCTCGCGCAGCAGATCGGGCACCATCGCGGGCTTCACCCCGACCAGAACGATGCGGGCCTTCGCGACCGCATCCGCGTTGCCGTCGGCGGTCTCGGACAGGGCGATGCTCGTGACGCCGTCGAGGTCGGCGAAGGCTGCGGCCTTCTCGGGCGTGCGGTTCGTCGCGGTGATTCCCCCGTCGACGTGGATGCCGGATGCGACGACTCCTCGGAGGATCGCGCCGCCCATCGATCCGGCACCGAGGAACGCGAGAGCGGGAAGCGAATCAGCCATGTCGCCATCCTACGGCGGGCGCACCAGGCGACCACGGACGAGCCGATCTAGACTCGTCGCATGAGTGCATCCGGCGGCGGCAAGGCCATTCTCGCGGCGTTCCTGGCGAACCTGGGCATAGCCCTCGCGAAGTTCCTCGCGTGGGCGCTCTCCGGATCGGCATCGATGCTCGCGGAGGCGATCCACTCGGTCGCCGACTCCGGCAACCAGCTGCTGCTGATGCTGGGCGGACGCAAGGCGAAGCGCGAGGCCGACAGGGCACACCCCTTCGGCTACGGGCGGGAACGGTACGTCTACGCGTTCGTGGTCTCGATCATCCTGTTCTCCGTCGGAGGACTGTTCGCGATCTACGAGGCGATCGACAAGCTCACGCACCCCCACGAGCTCGATCAGACCTGGTGGTGGCTGCCGATCGTCGTGCTCGTGGTCGCGATCGGCCTCGAGTCGTTCTCCCTGCGCACCGCCGTCAAGGAGAGCAATCTCGTGCGTGACACGGGGCAGTCCTGGGTGTCCTTCGTGCGCCGCGCGAAGGCGCCGGAGCTGCCCGTCGTGCTTCTCGAGGACGTCGGGGCCCTCACCGGTCTCACGTTCGCCCTGCTCGGCGTCGGGCTCACCGTGATAACCGGGAACCCGCTGTTCGACGCACTCGGCACGCTCATGATCGGCATCCTGCTCGTGCTGATCGCGATCGTGCTCGGCGTCGAGACCAAGAGCCTCCTCGTGGGAGAGGGCGCCACGCCGGCCGACCACGATCGCATCGTCGACGCGATCAACGCGGGCGACGAGATCGAGAAGATCATCCACATGAAGACGCTCTACCTGGGCCCGGACGAGCTCATGGTCGCCGCGAAGATCGCCCTCAACGCGAACAAGCCGCTGCGCGAGGCCGCTGTCGACATCGACGCGATCGAGGCCCGCATCCGCGAGGCTCTGCCGATCGCACGCGTGATCTACATCGAGCCCGACGTGTACCGCCCGTCGCTCGACCCCGAGCCCTCGACCGACGTCTTCGTGCTCAAGTCATCCGACTGAGCGGGCGCGGAGCACCGCGGTCGTCAGCGCCGCTGCTCGAAGAAGCTCCGCAGCAGCGCTGAGGCGGCATCCGCGTCGACCCCGCCGACGACCTCGGCGCGATACGGCAGCCGACGATCACGCAGCACGTCGTACATCGAGCCGGCCGCCCCCGCCTTGTCATCCCAGGCGCCGAAGACGACGCGGCCGATCCGCGCCTGAAGGATCGCCCCCGCGCACATGATGCAGGGTTCGAGGGTCACGATGAGGGTGTGCCCCTCGAGATTCCACGATCCGACGGATGCTGCAGCCGACCGCAGCGCCGCGATCTCGGCGTGCCCCGTGGGGTCATGTGTGGCCTCGCGATGGTTGCGCCCTTCGGCGATGATCCGCCCCTCGGCATCGAGCACCACGGCGCCGACCGGGATCTCCGAGGCCGCCGACGCCTCGGACGCGAGCTCGAGCGCGCGTCGCATCGCACGGGCGTCGGAGGCGGTCATGCGTCGAGCCTACGACAGCCGCTCGGGCAGCTGACGGCATCCGATGTCGTACCGCGGCCTTCGGCGCATTAGCCTGTATCCATGCGTGTCCACGTCGCCGACCACCCTCTCGTCACTCACAAGCTCTCGGTGCTGCGCGACCATCGCACGCCGTCGCCCGTCTTCCGGCAGCTGACCGAAGAGCTCGTGACGCTTCTCGCGTATGAGGCGACCCGCAACGTGAAGGTCAGCCCGGTCGAGATCACCACTCCCGTGACCACGACGATGGGCGTGAAGATCTCGGAGCCCCGTCCGATCGTCGTGCCGATCCTGCGCGCCGGTCTCGGCATGCTCGAGGGCCTGGTGAAGCTGCTGCCGACGGCAGAGGTCGGGTTCCTGGGCATGGTCCGCGACGAGGAGACCTTCGAGCCGACCACCTACGCGGAGCGCCTTCCCGACGACCTGAGCGATCGTCAGTGCTTCGCGATCGACCCGATGCTCGCGACCGGCGGCTCGCTCGCTGCAGCCATCCAGTTCCTCTTCGACCGCGGGGCCAAGGACGTCACGGCGATCTGCCTGCTCGGGACGCCCGAAGGCCTCGCCGCGATCGAGGCGCTCGTCGGAGACCGCGATGTGACGATCGTGCTCGGGGCTCTCGATGAACGCCTCAACGAGAAGGGCTACATCGTGCCCGGTCTCGGCGACGCCGGCGATCGCCTCTACGGCACCGTCTGACGGATCGCGGGCTCGCGCGGTTCCTCCTCGAGGAGCGCCACGCCGAAGCTCGCGACGACCTCCCGCACCTCGCCGAGATACTGCTGAGCCTGCTCGGTGAGCGGGATGGCTGTGCGCCCGATCCAGCCGATCTCGATGCGCTCATCGACGTCGAGAGGCACGGCGACGATCTCGGGATCGAGATCGTCGCTGATGATGCCCGTCGAGATCGTGTATCCGTCCAGACCGATCATGAGGTTGAAGATCGTCGCCCGATCCGAGACCCTGATCTCGCGCGCACTCGAGAGGGTCGAGAGAATCTCCTCCGCGAAGTAGAACGAGTTGTTCGCGCCCTGGTCGAAGGTGAGGCGCGGGAGGCCGACGAGATCGTCGAGGGTCGCGCGGTCTCGGGACGCGAGCGCGTTCCTGCGTGAGACGAAGATGTGCGGCTCGGCGATGAAGAGCGGATGGAAGGCGAGACCGGAATCCCTCAGAAGCTTGTCGATGACGTTGCGGTTGAAGTCGTTGCGGAACAAGATGCCGAGCTCGCTGCGCAGCGTCCGCACGTCCTCGATGATGTCCCACGTGCGGGTCTCACGGAGCGAGAACTCGTATTCGGCGGCGTTCGTGCGCTTGACCATCCGTACGAACGCGTCGACGGCGAAGGAGTAGTGCTGGGTGGAGACCCCGAGGAGACGACGCGACGGCGGCCGCCCCAGGTAGCGCTGCTCGAGGAGCTCGGCCTGCTCGACGATCTGTCTGGCGTACCCGAGGAACTCCGTCCCGTCGCTCGTGAGCGTGACCCCTCGCGCCGAGCGGGTGAGGAGAGCGCGTCCGACTCGGCTCTCGAGATCCTTCATCGCCGCGGACATCGTGGGCTGCGCGACGTAGAGCATGTCGGCCGCCGCCGTGATGGATCCCTCGGCAGCGACCTCGATGAAGTATTGGAGCTGTTGCAGAGTGATCCCGCTGGACTTTCTTGGCATAGGAGAAGGCTATATCACCTCATAGCAGAGCTGAATTACCCGATACCCCTGGCGCCGCTGCACTATGAGATCACCGCTTTCGCGAGGCCCGCTCGGCCTCCCCTCTCCCGGATTGGCCCCTCATGGCGAACGAGATCACGTTCAGCATCACGACCACGCGCTTCGACGAGGACTATGCCCCGTCCGACAGCTCGCGCATCACCACGAACTTCGCCAACCTCGCGCGCGGCGAGCGCCGCCAGCAGAACCTCCGCAATGCCCTGGAGATGATCGACCGTCGTTTCAACGACCTGGCAGGCGGCGACGAGCGCTACACCGTCGAACTCGACATCGTCTCGGTGCAGCTGCGATTCGCCGATGGCAACGACGAGGAGTTCCCGGTGCTCGAGGTGCTCGACGTCCACATCGTCGACCGGCTGACCGGCGAGCGTCACCGCGGGATCGTCGGGAACAACTTCTCCTCCTACCTCCGCGACTATGACTTCAGCGTCGTCCTGCCTGCGGCGAGCGCGGCCGCCGGCGGATTCTCCACTCCTGACGACTTCGGGGTGCTGCACGGAAAGCTCTTCCAGCACTTCCTCGAGTCCCCGGCGTACCAGGAGCGCTTCTCGACCCTGCCGGTGATCTGCATCAGCGTCTCGACCAGCAGGACCTATCACCGAAACGGCAACCACCACCCTGTGCTCGGCGCCGAGTACGTGCAGGACTCCTTCTCGCTCACGGACGAGTACTTCGGGAAGATGGGACTGCAGGTGCGCTACTTCATGCCACGCGGCAGCGTCGCCCCGCTCGCCTTCTACTTCCGGGGCGACCTTCTGAGCGACTACTCCGACCTGCAGCTCATCGGGACGATCAGCACGATGGAGACCTTCCAGAAGATCTACCGGCCCGAGATCTACAACGCGAACACCCCCGCCGAGGAGGTGTACCGTCCGAGCCTGGCGCACGAGGACTACCGACGGACGGAGATCACGTACGACCGCGAAGAGCGCAGTCAGCTCGCAGTCGTGCAGGGACGATATGCCGATGAGCACTTCGTCACTCCACACCGTAGGGTGCTGGACCAGTGGGCGGCCGGGTATCCGGCTCCGTCCTCGCTCGCTTCGACCTCCCCCGCCCCGGTCCGATGACCGGCGCCGGAACGTCGACCGTGCGAGAACTCCTCCCCACCTCGATCGTCGGGAGCCTGCCCAAGCCGGCGTGGCTCGCACGGCCGGAAGTCCTCTGGTCGCCGTGGGAGCTGCAGGGCGACGCGCTCGTGGAGGGCAAGCACGACGCGCTGCGCGCCGCGGTGCACGAGCAGCGTCGACGGGGGATCGACATCGTCAGCGATGGCGAACAGACCCGCCAGCACTTCGTCACCACCTTCATCGAGCACCTCGACGGCGTCGACTTCGAGAATCGGGAGACGGTGCGGATCCGTGACCGCTATGACGCGAGCGTGCCGACCGTCGTGGGCGCGGTGAGCCGTAGGGCACCGGTGTTCGTGGACGACGCGGCGTTTCTGCGCCGGCAGACCGACCAGCCTATCAAGTGGGCGCTGCCGGGTCCGATGACGATGATCGACACCCTGTCGGACCGCCACTACCGCAGCCGCGAGAAGCTGGCGTGGGAGTTCGCGACGATCCTCAATCAGGAGGCCAGGGAGCTCGAGGCCGCCGGAGTGGACATCATCCAGTTCGACGAGCCCGCGTTCAATGTGTTCTTCGACGAGATGAAGGACTGGGGCGTCGCCGCCCTGGAGCGGGCAGCAGAAGGACTGCGCGCGGAGACCGCGGTGCACATCTGCTACGGCTACGGGATCAAGGCCAACAACGACTGGAAGGCGACCCTCGGAGCCGAGTGGCGGCAGTACGAGGAGTCGTTCCCGCTTCTGCAGCGATCCACCATCGACATCGTCTCTCTCGAGAGCCACCACTCTCACGTGCCGATCGACGTCATCGAGCTGATCCGCGGCAAGAAGGTGATGCTCGGGGCGATCGACGTCGCGAGCGAGCAGATCGAGACTCCGGAAGAAGTGGCCGACACCCTTCGTCGCGCGCTCGAATTCGTCGACGCCGATCTGCTCATGCCGAGCTCGAACTGCGGCATGGCTCCCCTGCCGAGGCGCGTGGCGCTCGAGAAGATGAGCGCCCTGTCGGCCGGAGCGCGAATCGTCCGCGACGAACTCACACCGTGAGCCTGTAGCCGCGCTCGTCGGCGAAGTGGGTGAATCCTGCCTTCGCCAAGATCGGTGCTGACGTCGAAGTGCGTCCCTTGACGAGTGCCGTCTCCGCCCCGAACGACGCACTCACGCGCAGTCGCTCGGCGAGGACGGCTCGGTATGCGCCGCGTCCGCGGACCTCCGCGAGCGTGGCGGCTCCCCACAGCCGGGCGAACCCGTCGACGATCGTGCATCCGCCGGTACTGACGCCCTGTCCGTCGAGGCGCGCGAGCACGCGGAGGTGAGTGCGGGCGCCGAGAGTCGCCGTGATCTCGTCGAATTCGACCCGGAGGCCGTCGTCATCGAGCGGCTGCTGCTGCCAGACCGGCACGTTGATCGCGTCGACCTCACGAACCTGCTCGAGAGTCCGCACGACCTCGGCGGTGACGCCAGGGGGGACATCGATCGAAGCGCGGTCGATGGGGCATGCGAGAACAGCGACCGTGTCGATGTGCGCGGCTCCCCGACGGCGCAGCTCGACTTCGAGGTCGGGGCGATCAGAAGCGCTGGTCCAGAAGACCAGCTCACGCTCGCCCCAGGCCCTGGTGACCTCGACGGCATGATCGAGAACGGCTGACGCATCCGCATCCGAGTCGACCCGGGCCCCTCGCACGCCGCCGCCGAACCGTTCGGGATAGCGCACCAGCTGCAGCTCCGTGTTCTGCTGCTCGCTGCCTCGGGGAAACCACACCCACGCGGCCGCGGCGCGCAGGATCTCGTCGGCGGTGTGCATGTCAGCTCGCCGCTCCGACCAGACGCGCGAAGGCGCTCATCCGAGCGACCCCCTCCGGCGTGCGCGGAAGGTCGTCGAGCAGAGCCGGGGAGTGGATCAGGTACGCGGCGACCTGCGCCCTCGAGATCGCCACGTTCAACCGGTTCTGCAACAGGAGGAACTCCGGGCCGCGCGGAGCATCGCGTCCGCTGGATGCAGCGAGCGAGGTGATCGAGACCACCGCCTCCTTGCCCTGGAAGTTGTCGACCGTGCCGACCGGGACGTCGTGGAAGCCCGCAGCGGCGAGCGCATCATGAAGGGTCTGACGCTGGGCGTTGTACGGCGCGACGACGATGATGTCGTTCTGCGCGAGGGGGCGCGCCGTGGCATCTGCGTCATTGTCGGTGAACGTGCGCCCGACGAGACCGCGCACGAGTGCAACCACCTCGGCTGCCTCCTCCACAGACTCGGTGGCGTTGCCTCGGTGCCGCAGCGGGACGACGTGCAGCCCTGCGTCGACGCCGTCGATCGATCTTCTCTCGGTTCCGGGGGCGGAGGCGAGCTGGCCCGCATATGCGAGCTTGGACACCGGGGCCGCGACGAACGGATGCATGCGCCACGACCTCGCGAGGAAGTACCCGTGATCCGGCTTGATGACCGCGTCTCCGTTCATGACCCAGCCGAGCGCAGAGGTGTCGACCGGCTCGGGGTGCGCGCCCTGGCTGACCTGAGGAAGCTGCTGGGGGTCGCCGAGCAGCAGCAGGTTCTTGGCACCGGCCGCGACCGCGATCGTGGACGCGAGCGAGAACTGCCCCGCCTCATCGACGACGAGGAGATCGAGTCCACCCCGCTCGACGCGGGCGGTGTTGCTGAAGTCCCACGCCGTGCCGCCGACGACCGCACCGTGCTCGGCGTGCTCGCCGAGGAACGACGCCATGCCGTTCTTGGGGATGACTGTGTAGGTCGGCTCGAGTGAGGGGTCCTTCGGAGCCTTGCCGACCTGACCCGCCGGCACGCCGTCGGCGACGACTCGTTCGAGCAGGTTCTCGATGATCGCGTGGGACTGCGCCACAACGCCGATCCGGAATCCGTGTTCCTTCACCAGCCGAGCGATCACCTGCGAGCCCGTGTAGGTCTTGCCGGTTCCGGGAGGGCCCTGCACGGCGAGGTAGCTGCGGTCGAGATCGAGCACGCCTCGGACGATGGCGTCGATCGCGTCGTCTCCCTGCTCGGGCAGCGGACGGCCGGACACCGTGCGCGGAGGGATCCGGCGAAGCACGTCGGTGGCCGCGTCACGCGGGAACCCGGGCGCGGCGGCGTGGACGGAGTCCGCCCACTCGTCGATCGCGCCCTGCAGCGAGACGACGCGGGGCGGCGCGGCCGGGGTGAGGGCGTGGGGAAGCTCGTCCCAGGTCTGACCCTGAATCGCTGTCTCGTTGATCAGATAGCCGTCGTCGAGCACCTCGGCGACCGTGACCGTGTGAGGGACGTGCACCGCTCGTGACGGCGTCTCCGTGTCGAAGGGTGCGGGCACCGCGTACAGGGCGAAGGGCTGCGCCCCGGGGCCGAGAGTGGTGCCCGGTGACACCTCGCCGCGGATCGCGATGTCGCGTGACATCACCCGCCGTCCCTCGCCGATGCTCCAGTTGCGCTCCACAGTGGAGGAGGCGCGGTCGATGCGAACGACGTCGCGTGTGCCGTCCCACATCGTGACAGGTTCGCGCAGACGCTGGAAGTGCGAGACCCAGAAGCTCTTCGCCTCGCGGGGGAAGTAGTCGATCGCCGCTGCGGCGATGCGATGCACCTGACCGTCGCCACCGGCGGCCACCGCGTGCTCGGCGTCAGCGAGCAGTGCCACCGACCGCGGTGACGGCTCGTAGATCACCTCGTCCGCCTCATCGGGCGGAGCCGGGTTCACGCCCTCTGCTCGTGCGATGTCGATCAGCCAGTTGCGAAGGCGCCGGGTCGAGACGCAGTCGTAGCGGTTGTAGTCGGCGAGGTCGGCGAACACGGCATCCGCTTCGTCCTGCTCCCCTGCCGCCGCGAGCTCACGCGCCGCGACATACTGCACGATCGAGTCATCGCCCTTCTGGACATCGCTCGTGCGCACATCTGCGCCCATGTAGAGCGGCTCGAGCTTCTTGATCGAGTACGACCTCGTGCCGACCCGAACGGTGCGCAGCACCAGCGGATACAGGTCGACGAACACGCCTTCGCGCAGCAGCCTGTCGACCTCGCCCTCGCGGACACCGTGCCGAGCAGCCATGGCCACCAGGTGCGAGGTCTCGTAGGGGGCGTAGTGGTAGATGTGCATGCCGGGATGAGCCGCGCGCCGCAGTTTCACGAAGTCGAGGAACCGCTCGAACGCCTCGCGTTCTGCTGCGAAGCCATGCGCCCAGAGAGCGGTGTACTGATCGGTGTTGTCGACCCATCCGAACAGGTAGTCGATGCCCCACTGCGCCTCACCGTCCGGCGCCGGCTCGGTATAGAGGGGGTCGCCCTCGAAGTCGAAGAAGATGTCTCCGTGGCTCGGCACCGGCAGCGTATGGATCGCCGCCGCGTAGTGGACGTCGTAGGTCGGCGCGCCGTCGGCGTCCGCCTGGATCTGCAGTCGGGCCTGCGCTCTCAGCGTCTCGAATGTGTCGGTGTTCATGCCGTCGGGAGGCGTGACGGCCTGCGCGAGGGCGTCGATGGTCTCGATGCCGGCAGCTCGCAGGCGTGCCCGTTGCACGGGCCGCATCCGGGCGACCATCAACAGGTCTCGATGAGCGATCACCTGCTCCTCGCACGTGGCGCAGCGCCCGCACGCCACGACCTCGAGGTCACCGCGGTCGTCGCCCCACGCGAGCGCGGCGCCGGCCGAGCCCGTCTCGATACGTCGATCGGCGATGAGCGCGCGCAGACGCGCCCGTCGCACCTGGAACAGCGGGAGGAGGTCGTCGACGGCGTGAGTGCTCAGCGTGCCGTCGCCGAGGATGAGGTCGACCTCGTCGGATCGCGGGATGCCCAGCCGATCGAGCTGATCGACGTATGCCGCGAGCTGCATGAGCGCGGTGACCCGCGCCTTTCGGGCGAGCTTCGAATCCTGCACCCGCCACCGACCGTCGTCGTCACGCTTCAGGAAGTCGGCGAACCCGACGAACTCCGGAGTCGCGAAAGCCGCTTGGAAGACGACGACCGCCTCAGAGCCGAGCGCCCGAACCGTCTCGTCGACAGCCGCCGCGAGGGCATCCGCGTCGACAGAGGAGACCTTCTCGACGAGATGCACCCTCTCGGCGCCGAGATCGGCGAGATAGCGCGCCAGGACGTTCTGCTCATGGACGTCTCCGAGCAGCGCCGCCCGCGCCAGCGTCGCGTCTTCGGGCTCGTCGACGGCGGGGACGCGCCCCAGCTTGGCGTCGATCGCGCGGCACCACGCGAACTCGCATTCGGCGGCCGCCTTGAGGTCGCTCGCGCTCCAGATGACGCGCTGCGCCTGAGTGTCGATCCGCACGATGCTCCCGTTCTGTCGGACACTTCGACACTAGCCGCGGCATCCGACACGGGATCACGACGTGCTGCTCAGCGCCACCAGGAGTCGTCGGGCGTGACCGGCAGGTTGCGCTTGTGCTGAGTGGCGAGATAGCGCGCCTCGATGAGTCCTGCGACCTCGGGGTCGACCGGGCGACCTTCGAGGAAGTCATCGATCTGCTCGTAGGTGAGTCCGAGCTCATCCTCGTCGGCGCGACCGGGCTGCCCGTCGAGCAGATCGGCGGTGGGCACCTTGTAGGCGAGCTGGTCGGGCGCGCCGAGGAGCAGGAGAAGCGATCGTCCCTGCCGCTTGGTGAGACCGGAGAGCGGGAGGATGTCGGCCGCCCCATCGCCGAACTTCGTGTAGAAGCCCGTCACGGCCTCGGCCGCATGGTCCGTGCCGATCACCAGAAGCCCGTCGTGGCCGGCCAGCGCGTACTGCGTCACCATGCGCACGCGCGCCTTGATGTTGCCGCGATTGAAGTCGCTGATGTCGCTCGTCACGGCGAACTCGATGTCCTCCTCGACGCCGTCGACGCCGTTCTGGATGTTCACCTCGACCGACGCATCCGGCTCGATGAATTCGAGTGCAGCCTGAGCATCCGCCGCGTCCTTCTGCACGCGGTAGGGCAATCGCACAGCGAGGAACTTCGCCTCACCGCCTTCTGCTCGCACCCGCTCGACGGCGAGCTGGGCCAGACGGCCGGCGAGCGTCGAGTCCTGGCCGCCGGAGATGCCGAGGACGAAGCCCTTCGCGCCGGTGGTGCGCAGATAGTCGACGAGGAACTGCACGCGGCGTTCCACCTCGATCTCGGGGTCGATCTCGGCCTTCACGCCGAGCGCTTCAGAGATCTGCTGCTGCAGGGTCATGTGTTCCTCCGGTCTACCCGACGTCAGTATCCACCTCCAGTGTTACATCGAGATGACGTGGATCGCACGTGCGCGACTCCCCCGCGACCGATGCACCTGAGAGGATGGCGGAGTGAAACTTCTCGTCGCAGCCATGGCCTCCGAACTCGCAGCGTTCCCGGAGGAGCTCGAGGGATTCGATCAACTCGTGACCGGCGAGGGCAAGATGCAGGCCGTCTACGGCCTCACCCGTGCGCTCGACGCCAAGGAGTACTCGGAGGTCGTGGTCGTCGGCACGGCGGGTGGCATCGACCCGGAGCTCGAGGCGACGGTCCACGAGATCGGCAGCGCGCTGCAGCACGACGTGTTCGACCTCGACGGCGTCGCGGGACAGCACGTCTCCCTGCCCGCGCGCGTGTCGACGGGCCGCGAGGGTGTGCTGATCGCGACCGGCGACAGCTTCGTGGGCGACGCGGGGATCACCGCCGTCATCCGGCCGTCCGGTGCGGGGCTGGTCGACATGGAGACCTACGCGTACATCTGGGTCGCCGAGAAGTTCGGGGTGCCGATCCGCGCATTCCGCGCGATCTCGGACCGAGCGGAGGACGGTGCGCTCGTCGACTTCCGCGAGGCGATCGCCCGCTGCAGCGTGCAGCTGCGCGAGGTGATCCGACGGGAGTACGGCGTCTGAGACAGGCGTCGGGTCGGCGCCGGGTCTCAGCGCGTCTCGATCACGCTCGGCCCGTTCGGCGTCGCCCGCACCGAGAGCTGCGCGGGGATCTGCTCTTGCATCGCCTCGACGTGGCTGATCACCCCCACCGTCCGCCCGCCCTGTCGGAGTTCGTCGAGGGTGCGCATCGCGACGTCGAGCGTGTCGCCATCGAGAGATCCGAAGCCCTCGTCGATGAACAGGGTGTCGAGACGGATGCCGCCGGCTCGCGCTGTGACCACCTCGGCGAGCCCAAGAGCGAGGGCGAGGGAACTCAGGAAGGTCTCTCCGCCTGACAGAGACTGCGCCGGCCTGGTCTGACCGGTGAACGCGTCGAACACGACGATGCCGAGCCCGGATGCGGCTCCTCGCGCGGCGAGAGCGTCGGAGTGACGCAGCTGATAGCGGCCGGTCGACATGTCACCCAGGCGCCGGTTGGCCGCCTCGACGATCTCCTCGAGCTCCGCAGCCAGCACGAACGTCTCGAGGGTCATCTTGCGCGTGTTCGCCCCGCGCCCGGCGATGGTGTCGGCGAGGTTCTGCAGGAGCTCGAACTCCGCCGCGTCCTCCGCCGTGCGCGAGTGCTCCGCGGCAGCAGATTCGATGAGCGCTGTCAGCTGCTCCGCCACGCCGGCAGCTCGCCCGGCTTCGTCGACCGCAGCCGACCAGCGCTTCCGAGCGGCGACGGACCTCAGATCGGCGGGCTCGAGATCGATCGGCTCCTCGGGCAGCGTGCGCAGTTCGAGGTCGAGGAGGATCGCGCGCTCCTTCTCTCTCAGCACGGCGTGCTGGGTGATCCGGTTCTCGAGCGCGGTCTGCGACGCGGCGGATCGCACAGCCTGCTCGACAGCGGCCTCGTCGGCGAACTCCGACGCGTCGAGTGCGGCGTCCCGCTCGATCATCGCCGCGGTCGCCGCGTCTGCTCTGCGCTCTCGTTCGGCCGACGCTTCGACCAGCGCAAGCGCTGCCTCGACCTCGTCGAGTGTCGCGGCCAGCCTCGCGGCCACGGACTCGAACGGCCCCCTCGCGTCGTTGATGGCCTGACGCGCCTCGGCGACGCGCTGGGCCACGAGTGAGTGCTCCTCGCGGGCGGCGGCCAGCGCGGCGGAGTCACGTTCGCGGTCGCTGTCGAGTCGACGGATGCGTTCGATCAGAGCATCGCGGTCCCGCTCGAGCCGCGCGCGTTCTTCCGCCGCTTCTACGCTCGCCGCGTGTGCTGCGGTCGCGTCGTGCAGCTCTGCAGCAGCCTCATCGACTCCGCGGCCGTCGGCCCGGGTGACTGAGGCGGCGAGCTGTGCGCGCAGCGAGGACACCCGCTCAGCGGCGTCCCGCTCATTCCGGGCGATCGTGTCCCGCTTGGTCTCGGCCTCATCCACGTCCTCCGCCGACACCGGATCCGCATGTACGGCAGGAGCCGGATGCTCGTGGGATCCGCACACCGGACACGCCTCGCCGTCGTGCAAGGACGCCGCGAGTTCTCCCGCATAGCCGTCGAGGCGCCTCTGTCTCAGTTGAGCCAGAGCAGCCTGGGCAGCGGCGAGCGCTGCGCTGGCATCAGCGAGCTCTCGCTCCGCGACGGCGTGAGCCGCGTCGAGGCGTTCGGCCTCGAGCGCCGCGGCGTGCCGCACGGCGGCGGAATCGCGCGCTGCGGCCAGGTCCCCGACGCGATCGGCACGCTGCCTCGCCGCATCGCGCTCCAGAGTGAGCTGTTCGAGCTGTCGAGGAAGAGCGACGCGATCGGCCTCCGCCGCCTCGATGCGCGCGGTCGCCGCCGCCACCGCCTCGGCGGCTGCGGCGAGTTCGGCGTCGAGCGCTGACGCCGAGCCTTCCAGCTCTGCCGCGCGCTGCCATGCTCCGGTCTGCCGGGTGCACTCAGCGGCCCATCCCGCGAGATCGTCCACGACGATGCCGTGAGCCGCCCATTCCGCGCGTGCGCGCTTCTCGACCTCCATCGCCGCAGTGAGTGCGGAAGACGCCGCCGCAGCAGCCGAGATCGGGCCCCGCAGCAGCTCCGCCGTCCGCGCATCATGCAGCTCTCTGCGCGCATCCGCGATCTGCGGCTCCTCTGCATCGAGACGATCGAGCGCCGCCCTGGCGCGGTCGCGTTCGACCTGCGCCCTCTGCTCGTCTCGCAGCGTCGCGAGCGCGGCATCGGCGGCATCCGATTCCTTCTCGGCGTCGACCCGCTCTGCCGCGCGACGCTCGGCGCGGTAGTCCGCTCGGGCCTGCGCACGACGCAGACGATCGAGACGCTCGTCCGTCGTCATCACGCGAGACTCCGCGTCGCGCGAAGCCGTGTCACCTCGCTGCGCGTCGCCGTCGTGCCCGAGGTCGGCGTTGTCGACCAGCCGCTCGCCTTCGTCGAGGCGGGCCGATACGGTGGCGAGACGGGCTCCGAGCGAGCGCTCCGCCGTCTTGCGCCGCTCATCGAAGCGCGTCTGCACGTCCTCGAACCGTTCGGTGCCGAACAGGCGTCGCAGCAGCGCCTGCCGCTCGCGGCTGCCGGCGAGCAGGAACTCCGAGAAGCGGTTCTGCGCGAGCAGGATCACCTGCAGGAACTGCTCGCGGCTGAGCTGCAGGATCTCGTCGAGTTCGTAGGCTGCCTCGCGCTCTTTCGCGGCGAGCCCGATCCATTCGCCGGCGACCAGCGTGTCGAGCTGCACGGCCGCGGACTGCACCGTCATTCCGCCGCCACGTTTCTTGGGCCGCCCGTACTCAGGCGAACGTGTGACCCGGTATCGGCCGGCCGGAGTACTGAACTCGACGACGACCTCGGTCACGTCGTCGGGCTCGCAGTGGTCGCTGCGCAGCCGCTTCTCGCCGCCCTCGTAACGCGGCACCCCGCCGTAGAGAGCGAAGCAGACCGCATCGAGGATGCTGGACTTGCCTGCTCCCGTGCGACCGGCGATCAGGAAGATGCCGTCGTCGGCGAAGGCGTCGAAGTCCACGACCTGACGATCACGGAACGGGCCGAAACCCTCGACCTCGAGGAGGTGAAGCTGCATCAGAGCGTCTCCTAGACGAGGGCTTCTGCACGGACGCGGTCGTCGAGCACCTCGCGGATCAGCTCGGCCTCGCGCTGAGTCGCCCCGTGTCCTGACCGGACGTGCTCGAGGAAGGCCTCGATGCGTTCGGGGTCGGTCACCGCGCCACGCAATCTCTCGACGTACGACCGCTCGATCTCTTCCGAGGTCGTCGACGGCTGATGCTGCACCATCGCGCAGTGCGGGTACCGTTCGCGAAGTCTGCGCATCGGCTCTGTCTGGGCGAGCGCATCGGTGTAGACGGCGCAGACCCAGTCATCGGCATGAGCGGCGACGTTCTCGGGCGACAGGATCTCATCGAGCGAGCCGGTGAGCGTGACGAGACGACGCGGCACGGGGAGATCGAGCCAGTCGGCCGACGCGAGCCCGGTCGCATCGAGCTCGACCAGCCAGGACCCGCGCGGCTTGTTCTGCTCGCCGAAGCTGTAGTGCAGGGGGGCGCCCGAGTAGCGCACGCGCTCGCTGATCTGCTGGCGCCCGTGGATATGACCGAGCGCGACGTAGTCGGGGCCATCGAACACCGTCAGCGGTACGACGTCGAGCCCGCCCTGTCGCACCTCACGTTCGAGGCCCACCGTGGCGTCGACGCCGGCGGAGAAGCAGTGGGCGATGGCGACCGATCGACCGGGGTGTTCAGCCATCCCGTCGCGCACCATGTTCATGGCGTGCGCGAGCGTCTGGGCCTGCGTGCGCAGTTCGGCACCGCTCCAGTGCTGTCGGACGATCGCCGGCTCGAGATAGGGGATGCCGAAGAAGTGCACGGGGCCGTCGGCATCGGACACCGTGACCGGCGTGCCGATCGCGAGCGGATCGGTCAGCACGTGGATGCCGTCGCGCAGCAGTCGCGCCTGGAACCCCAGGCGGGCGGCGGAGTCGTGGTTGCCGCTCGTGACGATCACGCGGGCCCCCGTCTGGTGCAGCGCGACGAGCGCGTCGCCGAGAAGCGTGTACGCGGGGCCGGCGGGTGTCGCCGAGTCGAACACGTCGCCCGCGACGATGACGACGTCGACCGCATGCTCACGAACCTGCGTCGTCAGCGCTCCGAGCACCTCGGCCAGCGCATCCATGGTCGAGTTGCCATGGAAGGTGCGACCGATGTGCCAGTCGGAGGTGTGCAGGATTCGCATACTCACACGCTACGAACCCCCACCGACATTCGGTCCGAGGCGTGCCGTGGCATCCGTTCCCCGCCGCGTGATCTCGGCGATCCGGCAGAGAACGGATGCCATGGGGACGTCAGTGCGCCCCGACGGCCAGTCCGGGCTGCGTCGGCATCAGCTCGTCCTTCGTGCCCCGCACCATCACCGCGGCGATGACGGCGGCTGCGAGCATGAGGATCGACGCGACGATGAAGACCCAGCCGTAGGCGTCGGTCAGCTGGACGGGGTCGAGTTCCGTCTGAGCGTGCCCTCCGACCGATGCGGCGTACACGGCCGTGAACACCGAGAGGCCGATCGATCCGCCGATCTGCATGGCCGAGTTGGCCACCGCCGATGCGACGCCCGCATCATGCGGCGCCACTCCGGTGAGAGCGAGGTTCTGCAGAGGGATGAACACGAAGCCCATGCCGACGCCGAGCAGCACGAGCGCGGGCGCGATCTGCACGAGGTAGGCGCCGTCCGGGGTGATGCCCGACAGCAGGAACAGACCGGCCGCAGCGACCAGCGGTCCCACGATCAGCATGGGCCGGGGCCCGATGACCGTGAGGAGCTTCGTCGCGATGGGGGCGATGATCATCGTGGCGATCGGCAGCGGCAGGGTCGCCGCACCCGCCGGTAGCGCGCCCATGCCGAGCACGAACTGCAGGTGGAAGGTCAGGTAGAGCGTCGCGCCGATCATGATCGCGCCGGCCACGCCCTGGATCACGAACGCGCCGCCCCTGACCCGGTCGGCCACCACCCGCAGCGGAAGGAGGGGCTGGGCCACGCGGCTCTCGACCCAGACGAACACCGCGAGGAGCACGACTCCGAGCGCGAGGAAGATGATGGTGAGCGCGTCGCCCCAGCCGTTCTCGGCGAGGCTGAACCCGTAGACGAGGGAACCGAGACCGAGCGTCACGGTGATCGCGCCCCAGACGTCATAGCGGTCGTCGCCGTCGGCCTTGCTCTCGCTGAGGAAGAGCGCTCCGCCGATCAGTCCGATCGCGACGAAGAACAGGTTGACGAGCAGGCACCAGCGCCAATCGGTGAACTCCGTGAGGAATCCGCCCAGGAGCAGACCGACGGCCGCTCCTGTTCCCGCGACGGTCCCGAAGACGGCGAAGGCCGTGTTGCGCTCCCTCCCGGAGGGGAAGGTGACCGTGAGGAGGGCGAGGGCGGAAGGAGCGAGAAGCGCGGCGAAGACGCCCTGCAGTCCGCGTGCGAGGATCAGCTCCCACCCGGACTGCGCAAGGCCGCCGAACAGGGATGCCGCGGCGAAGCCCACCATCCCGATCATGAACGTGCGCTTGCGACCGAGGTAGTCGGCGACGCGGCCGCCGAGCAGCAGCAGCGCGCCGAAGGCGAGGGCGTAGGCCGTGACGACCCATTGCCGCTGGCCGTCGCTCAGACCGAGCGATGCCTGCGCCTGAGGCAGGGCGATGCTGACGATGGTTCCGTCGAGAACGACGATCAGCTGGGTGAGGGAGATGACGGCGAGCGCCCACCATCTGGTCTGGGGGCGGGCGCGCAGGGACGATGACATGGAAGAACCTCCGGTGTCGGGGACGATGCCGGAGGTTTCGAGCCTCGGACCAGCGCGCGTCAGCGCCTGACCACCTCAGCCGACGGGGCTGAGCAGAGCATCCACTGTACCGGAGGAATGACGACGCCGTAACACGGCGTCACACGTCGACGCGTCAGCGGGAGCGCAGCAGAGAAGCGTGCTCGGGGTGCGCCTGGAACCAGTCGGAGACGTACCAGCACACCGCGTCGACCTTGCGATCTGCGCGCTTCTCGATGTCTGCGACCGCTCCCTCCACGACGACCCCCGCGTAGCCGTGGCCGCGGAAAGTCGGGATCGTGAAGGCCCTCGTCAGCGCGATCGTGCGTCCGTCGTCGCGGTAGTCGAGCACGCTGACGAGCTGTCCGTCGCGAGTCAGCGTGTACCGCGACGCGTCCTTCTCATCAGTGAGGATGAAGCCGGCGGCGAGAGTCGAAGTGGTCACCTTCTCCACGTTACGCCTCGCTCCCCGACCGGCGGCCGTTTTGACACGCGCGGACTTCCTCCGACATAATCCCCCCATGACTACCAACGCAAGCCCTTTGTCCGCCCAGGAGGCGAACAGGACTGCCGGGATGATGATGCCCGGTCGCGTTGGCATGTGTTGCCGAATGTGTCGCTGAACGAACAGCCACTCCGTCTGACCTGACTTCTCGCGATCTGCGAGGACTGGTCTCCGAGCACCCACCCCGTGCTCGCTTCCCGGCTCGCCCGGTCATTCACGCAACGCATCAGAGCCTCTTTCCGGCTCACGTCCTGAGGACTACATCATCATGTCGAACATCGCACTTCTCGAGCGTCCCGCCGCCACCGCCGTCCGCACCGTCTCTTCGGAGCCCGCCGCCGCACCGCTCGACGCAGACCTTCCCGCCGTCCGATCACCCCGCGGCTTCGCCCTCTACGTCGGTCTCGACGAGATCAAGGCCGCAGAGGCGGGCGTCAGTCTCCCCCTTCTCGTCGACGCGCTGCGTCGCACTCTCGCCGAGCTCGCTCCGGGTGCCGAGACGCACGCCACCGTCGCACTCGCTCCGCACGGCTCGGGCGGCCGCGACCTCGATGTCGTCCGTCTGGCGCTGCACGAGCCCGGCGCGATCGCCCGCACCAAGGCCGCCGCCGAAGAGGAGGCCACCGATGAAGAGGGTGGCGTCGTGGTCGACATCTCCCGCAAGCGCGTGCTGATCGACGGCGAGTCCGCGGCGTTCACTTACAAGGAGTTTGAACTGCTGCAGTACCTCGTGCTCCGCGAAGGACGCACGATCGAGCGCAGCGAGCTCGTCTCCGCACTCTGGCAGGCACAGGACGACGAGACCCCCGGCGAGCGCACGATCGACGTGCATGTGCGGCGTCTGCGTGCGAAGCTCGGCCGCTACGAGGACATCGTCCGCACCGTGCGCGGCATCGGCTACCGCTTCGACCGCCACGCCGACGTCGTCATCCGCTACGGCCACGGAACGCCTTCGCCCGACCGATTCTGATCCGAGTGTCAGCCCCGCCACGTATGGTGGGCGCATGACCCTGACCGCGGATGCCGGAACCGCCGACGCGGCTCCGCACGGCACCTCGCGCGAGACCGTGTACCGGCCGGCCGCGCCCGTCGATCTCCGCGCGACCGTCGGCATGCTCCGACGGGGTCCCGGCGACCCGACCATGGTGCTCGACGGTCCGGTGATCTGGCGCACGCTGCGGACCCCATCGGGCCCAGCGACCCTCGCGCTGCGCGCCCGCGGAGGGGAGATCGTCGCCACTGCATGGGGCGGCGGAGCGGATCATGCTCTCGACAGCGTCCCCGAACTGTGCGGTGCGGGCGACGACCCGACCGGCTTCGACCCCTCGCACCACCCGCTGATCGCTGACGTTGCGCGGCGGTCGATCGGCATCCGCCTGGCTCGAACCGGCGTCGTCTTCGACGCTCTCGCGTGCGCGATCATCGAGCAGAAGGTGACCGGCCTCGAAGCCTTCCGCGCGTGGAGACAGCTCGTCACGAAGTTCGGCGCACGCGCACCCGGCCCGACCCCGCGGCCGATGTACACAGCCCCCACTGCCGCGCAGTGGCACCGAATTCCGTCGTGGGACTGGCATCGGGTCGCTGTACAGCCACCCCAGTCGAAGACCGTCGTACGGGCCGCCGAGCGCGCCGAGAGCGTCTCCCGCGCCCTTCTGTCCGCCCCCACCGGTGACGAACGTGATCGCGTGCTCACCAGCCTGCCGGGCGTCGGCGTCTGGACCTCCGCCGAGACACGCCTCAGGGCCCTCGGCGACCCCGACGCCGTGAGCGTCGGGGACTATCACCTGGCGCATCAGGTGGGCTACGCCCTGACCGGCCACCGCACCGACGACGACGGGATGCTGGAACTTCTCGCCCCGTGGGCAGGGCACCGGCAGCGCGTCATCCGACTCATCTTCGCGAGCGGAGTGAGCGAACCCCGCCGCGGGCCGCGGTTCTCACCCGAAGACCACCGCGGTCGCTGATCTCTGCCGTAACACGCGTATCACCCCTAGGCTGAGGCCATGTCCCGCAACGCGCTCCGCTTCTCCGTCACGGCAGGGCTTCTCATCGTCGGTGTCGTGGTCGGCCTGATCTTCCAGAACGTCTGGCTCGGCATCCTGCTGGCCGCGATCGTCTGGCTCGGCTGGTTCATCGGCTACGAGTCCCGTCGGGGTCACAACACGGGCGTGAACGACGAGGACCACGGCGTCGAGCTCTGAGCGTCAGTAGTAGACCGCCAGAGGACCGGACGGCCCTTCGACCACCTGCACAGGCGTGTCGAAGACCCGGGTGAGCACCTCCCCTGTCATGATCTCGGCGGGCGATCCGAACTCGACGACGGCGCCGTCCTTCATGGCGCAGATGTGGTCGGCGTAGTGCCCCGCGAAGTTGATGTCGTGCAGCACGATGACGATCGTGCGCCCCAGTTCCTCGGCAGCCCTGCGCAGGTGCTTCATCATCTGCACGGCGTGCTTCATGTCGAGGTTGTTGAGCGGCTCGTCGAGCAGCACGAACTCCGTGTCCTGCGCCAGGACCATCGCGACATACCCACGCTGCCGCTGGCCCCCGGAGAGCTCGTCCAGATACCGCCCTTCGAGGTCTCCGAGATCGAGGAAGTCGATCGCCCTGCTGATGATCTCCTCGTCTTCGCGGGTCAGCCGTCCCTGCGAATGCGGGAAGCGCCCGAAGCCCACCAGCTGTCGCACCGTGAGGCGGGTGACGAAATGGTTCTCCTGCCGCAGCACCGAGACGATCTTGGCGAGGTCCTTCGACTTCGTCGTCGCCACGTCGTGCCCGGCGATCTCGATCGCGCCGGCATCCATGCCCCCGAGCCGGCCGATCATCGTCAGCAGGGTCGACTTCCCCGCGCCGTTCGGACCGATCAGTGCCGTGATGCCGCCGGTGGGGATCCGCAGGTCCACCGGGCCGATCGCGACCTCGGAGCTGTAGTCGCGGCGGACGCCGTCGAGTGAGATCACAGCCTGCCCTTTCTGAGGATGACGATGAGGAACACGGTTCCGCCGACCAGTTCGATCAGGATCGACACCATGCCCTGCGCGTAGAAGACGTTCTTCATGACGAAGTACGCGCCGGCGAGGATCGTGAAGGCGGTGAGCACCGCCCTGGGGAAGATGAGCCGGTGATCGTGCGTGTCGGCGAACTGGTAGGCGAGGGTCGCGACGAGGAACCCGAGGAATGTCATCGGGCCCACCAGCGCGGTCGAGGTCGCCATCAGCACGGCGACGAGGAACAGCACGACGTAGAGCTCGCGCCGGTGATCGAGTCCGAGGGAGCGAGAGACGTCGGGCCCGAGGGCGAGGAGGTTCAGCCGCCGCGACCGCAGCCACAGCAGTGCGGATGCGGCAACGCACAGCGGGATCGCGAGCGGCAGGTACGACGCGTCGGCGTTCGACACATTGCCGAACAGGCGAGCCGCCAGCACGTCGAACTCGCTCGGTGTGAGCAGCCGCTGCATGAAGGTCGAGATCGCGCCGAGGCCTCCGCCGATGATGATCCCGATCAGGAGCATGATCTGGAGGTTCCCGTAGCGCCCCGACAGCAGCCATCCGTACAGCGCCATGGCGAGACCCACCATGATGACGACCTGCAGCCCGAACTGCCACACGCCCTGGATCGCCACCAGCCCCGCGACTCCGAACAGGTAGACCGTGGTCGTCTGCACCACCCGATAGAGCGATTCGAACCCCATGATCGACGGCGTGATGATGCGGTTGTTGGTGACCGTCTGGAAGCTCACGGTCGCGACCGCCTGCGCCACCGCGACCACGGCCATCACGGTCACATTCGTCACCCGCAGCTTCGCGATGCGCCAGAAACCGGGCGATCCGATCGGCATCGGGTTGTCCCAGGCCAACAGGGCGAAGGCGAAGACCACGGAGAGCACGATGAGGATGCCGAGCACGATGACATATCGGCGTCGTGCTCGAGGCGTCGAGAAGGATCCGGACGTGCGGGTGCCGGTCGCTGTCACGCTAGCCACGACGACGCTGCCTCAGCAGGAGGAGGATGAAGACGATGGCGCCGACGATCCCGAGGATCAGCGAGACCGGCACCTCGAACGGCATGATGATCGTCCGTCCGATGATGTCGCAGACCGTGACGATCGCGATGCCCAGCAGGCACACCCACGGCAGGTTGCTGCGCAGGTCGTCTCCGCGGACCATCGAGACGATGTTGGGCACGATCAGACCGAGGAACGGGAGGTTGCCCACGACGACGGTGACAACGCCGGTGGTGACCGCGATCAGCACGGTGCCGAGGAGGATGACCCGGTTGTAGTCCACGCCGACGTTGGTGGCGATCTCCTCGCCCAGCCCGGCGATCGTGAGACGGTCGGCGACGATGAAGACGACGACTCCGACGAGGGCGACGATCCACAGCATCTCGTACTGCCCTCGCAGCACCGAGGTGAAGCTGCCTGCGAACCACACGCCGATCGCCTGCAGCGAGTCGGTGGCGAGCGCGAAGTACGTCGAGACCGATCCGACGACCGCCCCGAGCATGATCCCGACGATCGGAACGATGAGCGACGACCGGAGCGAGACCCTGCGCAGGAAGGCGAAGAAGACCATCGTGCCGATGAACGCCGCGATGATGGCGCCCGCCATCCGTAGAGGGATCGAGGGGTTCGGCACGAGCACCATGACCGTCAGCAGACCGAGCCCTGCCCACTCGGTGGTGCCGGTGGTCGTGGGTTCGACGAATCGATTCTGGGTGAGGAGCTGCATCACGAGTCCGGCCATCGCCATGGCGGCCCCCGCGAGGACGAGAGCGATCGTGCGCGGCACGCGGGTGATCTGGAACATCTCCGCGCCGTCCGCGGCTCCTGCGATGTCGTACACGCCCGTGAAGAGCGACACGAACAGGAGCGCGACGACGACGAGGATGCCGACGAGCAGCTTCGCGTCGAAGAGCCGCCGGACCGAGCGCGGCGGCTCGGTGGAGGATGCGGTGCGGGTCATCATGCGACGCCGGTCGGCGGCATCCGTACGGAGAGGATGCCGCCGGTCGGCATTACTTCTGGGCGGCCTCGAGGGCGTCGGCGAGGTCCTCGAGGAACGTGGTGTACGTCTGGATGCCCTCGTTCAGGTAGGTGTCGGTGGGCATGTAGACGATCTGGTCGTCGGCGACGGCCGTGACGCCGGCGAGCGCCTCTGAGCTCTCGAGGATCTCGGACGCCTGCACGTAGTCGGGGGTCTCGGCGGCGAAGACCGCGTCGCGGTCGAGCACGAGAAGCCAGTCGGGGTTGGAGGAGGCGATCGCCTCGACCGAGATGTCGTCGCCCTGGTGGTCGTCGGAGGCGTCGTCGACCTCGAGCGCCGGGGTCAGCCCGAGGATGTCGTAGATCGGCCCGAGCGAGCGGCCGACGGTCGGCGCGAGGTAGCCGATCTCGCCGCCCGAGGTGTTCACGGCCATGACGGTGTCGGCGTCGTCGTACGCGGCCTTGGCCCGCTCGACGGCTGCGTCGAAGGCGTCGACGAGCGCCTGCGCTTCGCTCTGCTTGCCGAAGATCTCGCCGAGAGCGGTGGTCTGGCGCTTGAGCTCCTCGTCGAAGGGCTCGCCCTCGCGCGGCTCGAGATCGATGATGGTGGCGTCCGGCACGAGTTCGGCGATCGCGTCGTTGTGCTGGGTGAATCGCTGGCCGCTGATGATGAGGTCGGGCTCGACGGCGACGATGGCCTCGAGGTCGGGCTCGCTGTGCAGGCCGATGTCGACGATCGACTCGTCGTCGAGGTACGACACGGTGTCCGGCATGAGCGCGACCGCGCCCGCCGAGAGCTCCACTCCCCAATCGGAGAGGGTCTGGAACGTCCGGTTGTCCAGTGCCACGACGGATGCCGGCGGAGTGGCGATCTCATGCGACCCCGTGTTGTCCTCGATGGTGACGGCGTCTGACGCGGCTGCGGTCTCCTCGGGTTCGGTGTCGGAGCCGGAGGCGCAGCCGGCAAGCGCGAGGAGGCCGACGAGACCGACGCTCGTGGCGGTGAAGATTCTGGGCATGGACATGGAGAGACTCCTGTTCTGCGGTGATGGGTGCGCGGGAACGGCGCGGGACAGCCGACTTAGGATGCCCTAAGTCCGCCTCCGAGATAGGTTAGCCTTACTTTATGAGCGACACGAAATCCGGCTTCTCCATCGAGCGCCGAGGCCTCGATCTCCGCTTCCGCACCGTCGCACTGGCTGCCCGGGAATGGCTGGCCCCGGGCTATGTGCGCGTCCGACTCAGCGGCCGCGAGCTCGAGGGCTTCGACTCTCCCGGCTCCGACGACCACATGCGCCTCTTCTTCCCGTCCGGTCCCGTGGAGTCGGTCGAGCAGATGCGTGCCGCACCGAGTCGCGAATACACACCTCTCGCGTGGGGCGACGACTGGCTGGATGTCGAGTTCGCCGTGCACGGCGACGCGGGTGTCGGCGCCCCGTGGGCAGCGACCGCTCCGCTGGGTGCAACGATCGGAGTCGGAGGCCCCCGCGGTTCAGCCGTGCTCAGCGGAGGCCCCGAGTCCTGGCTGCTCGTCGGGGACGAGACCGCGATCCCGGCGATCCGACGCTTCGCCGCGCTGATTCCCGACGGGGTGCCCGCGCGCATCGTCGTCGAGACCGTCTCCGCCGGCCGCGAGATCGAGATCGATGCCCCGGTCGAGGTCGAGTGGTTGCACCGGGGCGACGCCGCCGAAGGCTCGGCCCTCATCGCGTTCCTCGACGGCCTGACTGCCGCCGATGCGGTCGGCGACGACCCGTTCGTGTTCATCGCGGCCGAGCAGTCGGTCGTGAAGCCCGGACGCGCGCTGCTCACCCGGTGGGGCGTCGACGGCGGGAACGCGGTGGTCAAGGGCTACTGGAAGCGGGGCGAGGCGGAGTACCACGCTCCGCACTAGTGCCACGTACGCGACGCCTGGAAGACTGGACGCATGGCTCTTCTGGATCACCTGGGCATCACGGTCAACGACCTCGAGCGCGGTCGGCAGCAGTTCCATCCCGTCCTGACGGCGCTCGGCTATCAGAGCGGCGGCGAGGACGACCACTCGATCTCCTGGCACAACGGCGACGAGACCGAGATCATCCTGTATGCCTGGGATGAAGAATCCGGCCCCCATCGTCATGGTCGCGTCGGATGGCAGCACATCGCGTTCTCGGCGCCCACGCGCGAGGAGGTCGACCGCCTTCACGCCGTCGCACTGGATGCGGGATGGTCAGCCGTGCGAGAGCCCAAGGAGTACCCGCGATACACGGAGCGCTACTACGCGTCGTTCGTGGAGGACGCCGACGGCATCCGGATCGAGTTCATGTACAACCCGCCGCGCGAGTCTGAGTGATGCCCTGGTGCTCCGGCGGGTGAGCCCGGCTCTTCTGCACACCGCGGCGGAAACGCGACTTTCTCACACGCTTCGGGATGGCGGTATACAACGAGGTCTTTTCCGGTCTCCCATCCGGGACGATGCGAGGATGACACGGTGCACCTCATGAACGACGCTCAGATCTGGACCATGATCGGGTGCTTCACCGCGCTGATGTTCGGGATGCTGACGGTCGTGTCGACCCTGTTCGTCCGCGTGGTGCGCGCCGAGATCGGCGGGCTGCGGGGCGAGATGAACGCCCAGATCGGCGGGCTGCGGGGCGAGATGAACGCCCGCTTCGACGCGGTGAACACGCGAATCGACGGACTCGACCGAGACATGCAGGCCGTCGTCAAGCGCTCCTTCGGACTCGACCGGGACTGACAGCGGCCGTCATCTGCTCAGGCGATCGGTGCGGCGACTGCCGCCGCATCCGCTCGGTCGGTGAAGGCCGTCTTCGGGACGAACACCAGGATGGCGGCGGCGACCAGCGCGGTCACACCGCACACCACCCACACGGTGACATACCCGGCGAATGATCCCGCGGTGCCTTCGACCGCCCCGCTCACGCCATTCAGGAGCGCGATCCCGAAGATGCACGAGGCGATCGCCCCACCGACCGTCTTGACCGAGTTCGTGAGCCCCGTCGCGACGCCCGTCTGGGTCGCCGGAGCCGCCGATGCCGCCGCCGCGGGAAGCGCTGCCACGAGCGCACCCGAGCCGAGGCCGACGATGACCATGTTGGTCACGACCTGCATATACGAATCGTGGAACGGGAGGAACAGCAGGAACCCGACTCCGACGAGCAGGGATGCGGCCATCAGCGTGATCCGCGGAGTCAGCAGACGAGCGATGAGCGGGAACAGCAGCGCACCGGCGATCATCGCGATGAGGTACAGGCCGATGATCAGGGACGTCGCAAATCCCGTGGTTCCCAGCCCGTAACCGTAGACCCCGGGGTCGGTCCGGGCGAAGGTAGACAACGGGGCCTGAGCGCCCAGCACGCTCACTCCGAACAGGCCGGCGGTGAGGAAGACCGGGCCGAGTGCCGGCGAGCGGAACATGCGCACGTCGATCAGCGGGTCGCCGCAGCGCAGCTCCCACAGCACGAACGGGATGACGAGCACGAGGCCGAGGAGGACGACCGCCCACGACCAAGGATTGACGAGCCCGCCCTCCAGCCGGAGGAGACTGAGGCCGCCGGTGAAGCAGATCAGCGCAAGCGAGATCAGCACGACGCCGACCGTGTCGAAGACGCCGCCCGTCGGATCGGGAGACTCCCTCACCCCGAACAGGATGACGAAGAAGCAGATCACGATGAGCACGGCGGGGATGAGCAGCACCACGGTGAGCGGCAGCACATCGATCAGCGCGCCGCCGACGAGAGCACCGATGATGGCGCCGCCTTCGAGCGCCGCGACCAGGAGTCCGGCGGCCTTCGCCGTGATCGACGAGCGCCCCTCCATGCGTCGGGAGCGCGACCAGATGAGCGCGATCTCGAGCGGCAGCCAGACGACATAGAACCCCATCAGCGTCCAGCCGATCAGGAACATGGGGAACGAGTCCGTGAACGGCAGGACGAGTGCCGCCCCGGCGGTCAGCGCCGTCGAGATGAGGAGCATCCGCTTGTGGCCGACCATGTCGCCGAGCTTCGCGAACGCCGGTACGACGAGAGCCGAGAGCATGAGCTGCGTGCCTTCGAGCCAGTTGACATCGGCGTCGTGGATGCCGAGGTGCCGGGCGATGTCGGTGAGCATGGGCGTGTAGTAGCCCTGCAGCACGCCACTGGTGAACTCGACGAAGGCGAGGAAGCCGACGACCGTGGCGAGGGTTCCCAGAGTTCGGGTGCGCGTCATCGCGGCTCCTCGGTGAAAGGGCTGGGTCGGGCGCCGAGACGCCCGGGGAGGGGTGAGATCACCCTAGCCGCTCGAGGAGGGCCCGATGGAACCGCTCCCCTCGCTCGAGCGCAGCGATCTCGACGTTCTCGTCGACACCGTGGATCGACGCACGTTGCGCGTTCGACATGTCGAGCGGCGCGAAGCGGTAGACGGCGGGGGCGAAGCGGTGGAAGTGTCGGGAATCCGTCGCCGCCATCATCACGTACGGGACGGCGGGGACCCCCGGATGCGAGACCGCGAGGGCGTCGGCCAGCACCGCGAACTGCGCGTTGTCGGTCGGCGACTCGGGCGACGGCTCGCTCGCCTCCTCGACGGTGACCGTGACGAGCGGATCGCGGATGCGCCGACGCACCCGCAGCACGGTCTGCTGCGTCGTCTCGCCCAGTGCGATGCGCAGGTTCACGGTCGCAGACGCCTGCGACGGCAGGACGTTCGCCGCTGTCCCACCTGACTGCATGGTGGGAGCGACAGTGGTGCGCACGAGTGCCGCGGGCTCACCGCCGAGCGCCGCGAAGACCTGACCGGTCACCAGCGGGGACGAGCCGAGCAACCGCAGCAGATGCCCCGCCGGACCGGGAGTCTGAGCTCCGAGCCGCGACAGCATCCGTCCGATCGCCTTCGACGGACGCGGTCGGAACGTGCGGGGACCGAGCCGATCGACCGCCCTCGCCACGCGCCGGACGGCAGTGAGCGCCGGGGGCGCCGAGGCGTGGCCGCCCTCGCCGCGCGCAGACAGGGTGAGCGTCATGACACCCTTCTCTCCCACGCCGATCATCGCCGCTCGTCCGGGGACGAAGGGCAGCGGCGCATCGACGACGGCGCCTCCCTCGTCGAGAACGAGCCACGGGGTGATGCCGCGATCGCGCAGCACTCGGGCGATCTCCTCGGCTGCTCGACCGAAGGTCTCCTCATTGCCCCCGAACGACAGATAGACGTCGCGCGCAGGGATGAACCCGTCGGCGAGCAGATTCTCGACGGCTTCGAGCACGACGATCAGCGGACCCTTGTCATCGAGAGCCCCGCGTCCGTAGACGACCCCATTCGCTATGACGCCCTCGAACGGAGGATGCGTCCACGCATCGCTCTCATCGACCGGGACGACGTCGTAGTGCGCCATCAGCACGACCGGGCGGTCGGACCCGGCATCCCTGCCCGACCAGTGGAAGAGCAGCCCGAAATCGGTGTGTCGTTCCAGGATGAGGTGTTCGTGGACGAGCGGGTAGAGTTCGGCGATCAATGAGACGAAGCCCTCGAAGGGACCTGATCCGCGGTGCTCGAGCTCAGCCGACACTGTCGGCAGCTGGATCATCTGCGAGAGACGTTCGGCGATGCCCGGTCGAGGTTCTGTCACGTCGGCCATCGTAGCGCCGGGTCAGGCGGGGGTCCGACGACGCGAGACAATGGATGGATGAGCCTGTTCGCCCTGGCCCCCAAGCGCGGTCCGCGCTGGCATCTCGCCACCCAGGCGGCGCTGGGCATCGCAGTGCCGATCGCCGTCATGACTCTGATCGGCGAGCCGGCGCTCGGATACATCGCCGCGTCGGGCGCCTTCACGGTCCTCTTCGCCGGCACCTCTCCGGTGATCGATCGTGCGAGGGTCCTGCCCCTCGTCGCCGCGGGGCTGATCGCGAGCGCCGCACTCGGAGTCGTTCTTTCTGCGAACGCGTGGCTCGTGAGCATCGGAGTCGTGGTGGTGGCGGTCGTCAGCGCGACTCTCGCCTTCGGCTTCCGGCTCGGGCCGCCGGGACCGCTCTTCTTCGTGCTGGTCTTCGGGCTCTCCGCGCACGTGGTCGTGAGCTCTCCGATCGAGCCGGCGGTCTACATCGCCGCCCTCGCGGCCGGGTGCGTGTTCTCCTATCTGGTCGCGATGACCCCGCTTCTGCTCCCCCGCGCGCGTTCGATCTCGGCCCGACCCCTGAGCGAGCTGCTGCCGGGCCCGGCATTCACGCCCGATTCGCGCATGCTGGTCATACGGGTCGCGATCGTCGCGGTCATCGGGGTCCTGCTCGGGCTGGTGATCGACCCGACGCGGACCTACTGGATCGTCGGATCGGCCGTCGCCGTGATCGGCGTGGCGGCTGCCCGACGCGCCGCGGTGCAGCGCGGCCTGCACCGCATGCTGGGGACGGTCGTCGGCGCGGGGGTCTACGCGCTTCTCGCGCTGCTGCATCCGTCGGGTCTCTGGCTGGCTCTGCTGCTGGGTGCTCTGCAGTTCACGATCGAGCTCGTCGTGGTGCGCCATTACGCGCTGGCGCTGGTCTTCATCACGCCGCTCGTGCTGCTGTTGACGGGTGCGGCGACCGGCGAGATCGGTTCGATGGACGTGGCGTGGGAACGCATCGTCGACACCCTCGTCGGCGCCGCGCTCGGGGCACTCTCGGGCCTGTTGCATCCTCGCGCGACCGCGCCCACCACCTGACCGGGAACACGGCTGAGCCGTGGGGCGTTGAACATCGAGAGCCGAGAGGACACCGATGGAACTGACGCTGGTCACCTCCGCATTCTGCGGAGCGTGCTCACGCACCCGCTCGGTCGTGGCGGACGCTGTGCGCTATCTTCCCGATGCGGCCGTGACCGAGATCGATGTCGCGAGGGAGCCGGATGCGGCGGAGGCTCTCGACATCCGCTTCACCCCGACCGTGATCATCCGCGACGACTCGGGTGCAGAGGTCTTCCGTGCCGAGGGAGTGCCGACTGTGCCTCAGGTGCTGACGGCCGCGGTGAAGGCCCTCCCCGCCTGAGGGCGATGTGGCCCTTGCGGATGTCCGACCCCCGGCGCAGAATGAGCCGCAGCGGGACCGACGGCGGTCCCGCCCGACAGCGCTGGGGGCAGCCATGGCCAATCTCAATCCCTATCTCTCATTCCGCGCCGAAGCACGGCAGGCGATGGAGTTCTATCAGGGAGTTCTCGGCGGTGATCTCGAGATCACCGTGTTCAGCGAGTTCCCCGACATGGTCCAGAACCCGGATCAGAGCGACCTCGTGATGCACGCCCAGCTCACGACGCCCGACGGACTGGTGCTCATGGCCTCGGACACCCCCGACGGGATGCCGTTCGAACCGCCGCAGGGGTTCTCGGTGTCGCTCAGCGGCAACTCCACGCAGAGGACGCAAGAGGTCTGGGATGCGCTGGCGGACGGTGCGGCGATCACGATGCCGCTCGACTCTGCGCCCTGGGGCGGAACCTTCGGGATGCTCGTCGACCGATTCGGCGTGCCCTGGATGCTGCAGGGCGACCCCGAATGAGTCGATCAGCGCAGGGCTTCGGCCTCGATGAACGCGCGGAGCTCCTGCTCGTCGTCGGCCATCTCGATCCTGCGCTGTGGAGCATCGAGCATCGCGCGCAGCTCTGAGGTGTATTCGAGCTCGACGCCGATCGCCTCACGGATCGTCTCGGCGAACTTCTGCGGCTTCGCCGTCTCGAGGACGAGCATCGGCACGCCGGGCTCGACGTTCTCACGCGCGACCTTGACTCCGTCGGCGGTGTGCGGGTCGATGATGTCCCCCGTCGCCTCGTAGACGGACTTGATCGTCGCGAGCCTGTCCTCGTGCGTCGAGGTGCCGCTGACGATGCCGAACTCCTCGACGAAACGAGCGAGATCGGCGGTGAAATCGAAAAAGCCCTGGGTGTCGAGATCCTGCCAGGCCTTCATCACGCGGGCCGCATCACGACCCACGAGTTCGAAGATGAACCGCTCGAGGTTCGATGCCTTCGAGATGTCCATCGATGGGCTCGAGGTGGCGAGCGTCTGCGCAGCGCTCCGCGGTCGGTAGACGCCGGTGCGGAAGAACTCGTCGAGCACGTTGTTCTCGTTGGCTGCCAGCACGAGGCGACGGATCGGCAGCCCCATCTCCTTCGCGAAGAAACCGGAGAGGATGTTGCCGAAGTTTCCGGACGGCACCGTGAACGACACCTCGGTCCATCCGCCGGCATCCGTCGCCCGCAGCCACGCCCAGAAGTAGTAGACGACCTGGGCGGTGATGCGGGCGAGGTTGATCGAGTTGACCGCGCCGAGATTCTGGGCGCGCTTGAAGTCCAGGTCGCCGGCGAGTTTCTTGACGAGGTTCTGGCAGTCGTCGAAGACGCCGTCGACCACGATGTTGTGGATGTTGTCGTCGTCGAGCGAGAACATCTGCGCGCGCTGGAACGCACTCATGCGCCCCTTCGGGGACAGCATGAACACCGAGATTCGGTCCTTGCCGCGAAGAGCATGCTCGGCCGCCGATCCGGTGTCTCCCGAGGTCGCGCCGAGGATGTTGAGGACGGAACCCTTGCGCTCGAGCGCGTACTCGACCACCTGTCCGAGGAACTGCATCGCCATGTCCTTGAAGGCCAGAGTCGGCCCCTCGGAGAGGCCCACCAGCGTGAGATCGTCGCCGATCGACCGCAGCGGCACGACCTCTTCGGGGAACGGCGCGTAGGCGGCCTCGGTCATGCGCGCGAGATCGGCCCGCGGGATGTCCGTGGCGAAGAGCCCGAGAACCTCGGTGGCGAGCTGCGGGTACGTCAGGGCACGCCAGCGCTCGAGCGTCTCTGCGTCGACCGTGGGCATCGTCTCGGGGACGGCCAGTCCACCGTCGGGCGCAAGCCCCTCGAGCAGGGTCTCGCAGTACGGCAGCGGCTGCATGCCGCCTCGGGTGGAGATGTACTGCACGGGAGCTCCTCGGTTCGGAATCGGCACGGGACTTCCATTCTCGCAGGTGGCAGGAAGCTGTGCTGACGGCGCTCGCGACATAGCGCGTCCTCCCGGCTCTGGCAATGGGATATCGCAGATCGACCCCGACTCGTACCGTGAAGATCACCAAAAGAATAGGAGCCATCATGACTGCGAAGATCCATACCGCTCATGTCACAGAGTCCGAACAGGATCAGGCTTCGCCGGGCACCGTCGCCTCTGCCGAGCCCCTCTACGAACGAGTCGACCTCGACCGCTACGTGGTCCTCCACGGCGGCGCGGTCGGTTACATTGAGCACGTCCATCCGGTCTTCGTCTGCTACGTCGGCCATCCCTATCCGAAAGCCGATGAGGTAGCTCAGGTGCACGACTTCCACGACGCCGTCCAGACCGTTCTGCACCGAGCCGCCGCGATTCGGCGCGCCCAGTGAGCCACGAGGTCTGGCCCGGTTCCCCCTACCCGCTCGGCGCGACCTTCGACGGTCAGGGCACGAACTTCGCCCTGTTCAGCGAGGGCGCTGAGAAGGTCGAGCTGTGCCTGTTCGACGACGACGGCAACGAGGAACGGGTTCCGCTCGACGAGGTCGACGCATTCGTCTGGCACGGCTACCTGCCCTCTGTGCAGCCGGGGCAGCTCTACGGATACCGAGTGCACGGGCCGTACGACCCCGCGCAGGGCAAGCGGTTCAATCCCAACAAGCTCCTCCTCGACCCGTATGCGAAGTCCGTGGCCGGCCGAGTCGACTGGGGGCAGCCCCTGTTCGGCTACGACTTCGGCGACCCCGACTCACGCAACGACGAGGACTCCGCGGCGACGATGGTCAAGGGCGTGGTCGTGAACCCGTTCTTCGAGTGGGCGGGCGACCGCCTCCCGAAGATCCCCTACGCCCAGACCGTGATCTACGAGGCGCACGTCAAGGGACTCACCCAGCTGCACCCCGATGTCCCCGAGGAGCTGCGTGGCACGTATGCGGCGATCGGCCACCCGGCGGTCATCGAGCACCTGGTACACCTCGGCGTCACCGCGATCGAACTGATGCCGGTGCATCAGTTCGTCTACGACTCGACCCTCGAGGAGAAGGGCCTCACGAACTACTGGGGCTACAACACCCTCGCCTTCTTCGCGCCGCACAACGACTATGCCTCCAGCGGTCAGCAGGGTCAGCAGGTGCAGGAGTTCAAGGCCATGGTGCGGGCGCTGCACGCGGCGGGGATCGAGGTCATCCTCGACGTGGTCTACAACCACACCGCCGAGGGCAACCACATGGGGCCGATGCTGTCGATGCGGGGCATCGACAACGAGGCGTACTACCGCCTGGAAGAGGATCGTCGCTACTACACCGACTACACCGGCACGGGCAACAGCCTCAACGCGGGCAACCCGCACGCGCTGCAGCTGATCATGGACTCGCTGCGGTACTGGGTCACCGAGATGCACGTCGACGGGTTCCGCTTCGACCTCGCCTCGACTCTCGCCCGCGAGTTCTACGACGTCGACCGTCTCGCGGCCTTCTTCGAGCTCGTGCAGCAGGATCCGATCGTCTCGCAGGTGAAGCTCATCGCCGAGCCATGGGACGTGGGCCCCGGCGGATACCAGGTCGGCAACTTCCCCCCGCAGTGGACGGAGTGGAACGGCAAGTACCGCGACACCGTGCGCGACTTCTGGCGCGGCGAGCCGCAGGCGCTCGGCGAGTTCGCATCGCGTCTCACCGGTTCCGCCGACCTGTACGAGCACTCCGGTCGGCGTCCCGTGGCATCGATCAACTTCGTCACCGCTCACGACGGCTTCACGCTGCGCGACCTCGTGTCGTACAACGAGAAGCACAACGACGCCAACGGCGAAGACAACAACGACGGCGAATCGCACAACCGCTCGAGCAACAACGGCGTCGAGGGCCCCACCGACGACGAGACGATCAATCGCGTCCGAGCCCGGCAGCAGCGCAACTTCCTCGCGACCCTGCTGCTGTCGCAGGGAGTGCCGATGATCGCGCACGGCGATGAGCTCGGTCGCACGCAGGACGGCAACAACAACGGCTACGCGCAGGACAACGAGCTCACCTGGGTCGACTGGGAAGCAGCCGATCGCCCTCTCGTCGAGTTCACGGCGGCGGTGGCGCGCCTGCGCCGCATGCACCCGACGTTCCGGCGCAGCCGGTTCTTCGACGGCCGGCCGGTGCGCTCGGAGGACGGCGAGCGGGTGCCGGACGTGGTCTGGCTGCGACCCGACGGCCGACGGATGGAGCCCGAGGACTGGGACTCCGGATTCGGTCTCGCGATCGGCATGTTCTTGAACGGACAGGGCATCCGCGAGAAGGACCGCCGCGGGCAGCCGGTGACGGATCAGAACTTCCTCGTCTACTTCCACAGCGGGACGGAGGCGATCGACGCCGTGCTCCCCGACGAGCGCCACGGCCGCGCCTGGGAGGTCGCCGTGGACACCGCCGGAGACCGAGCCGGAGGCGATGCGATCGACGCCGGCGCCCCGGTGACTCTGGAGGCCAACTCGCTGTTGGTGCTGCGCGAGGTCGACCAGACCGAGGTGCCGGCGGATGACTCCGTCGAGGCCTCGCTGCGCATCCAGATCGAGCGCGCCGAGGCTCCGGCCCCGGCCCCCACCCCGGAGCTGCCTCGATGACCCACCGTCCGCTCTCGACCTATCGTCTGCAGATCCGATCGGGTTTCACGCTCGACGACGCCGCATCGATCACGGAGTACCTGGCCGAGCTCGGTGCCTCATGGGCCTACCTGTCACCGCTGCTCGCCGCGGTGCCGGGATCGGACCACGGCTACGACGTCGTGGACCACTCGCGGGTGGATGACGCCCGGGGTGGCCCCGAAGGTCTGGAGCGCTTCACCGCCGCGGCCCGCTCAGCCGGGCTCGGGGTCCTCGTCGACATCGTCCCGAACCACGTCGGCGTGGCCGTCCCGCGCGAGAGCATCTGGTGGTGGGATCTGCTGCGGCTCGGGCGCTCCTCGCGTCATGCCCTGGCTTTCGACATCGATCAGCGGCTCTCGGAGGGACGGGTGCGCCTGCCGATCCTCGGGTCGTCGCTCGCGCAGGTGCTGGCAGCCGAAGAGATCGTCATCGACACGACCCCCGCCGACGACGCCCCCGACGGGACGCTGTCGTACTTCGACCATGTGCTTCCGTTGGCACCGGGCTCGGGGGAGCTCGCCGACGATCTGCCCGCGCTGCTGGACGCTCAGCACTACGAGCTGCGGTTCTGGGAGGACCAGAACACCGACCTCGACTACCGTCGCTTCTTCGCCGTGTCCGAGCTCGCCGGCATCCGTGTCGAGATCTCGGATGTCTTCGAGGAGTCGCACCGCGAGATCGCCCGGTGGATCACAGACGGCCTGGCCGACGGACTCCGCGTGGACCATCCGGACGGTCTGACGGACCCCGGCGAGTATCTCGAGCGGCTCGCCGACATCACAGGTGGCGCGTACACGGTCGTCGAGAAGATCCTCGAACCGGGTGAGCAGCTCCCGTCCTGGTGGCGCACCGATGGCACGACCGGCTACGACGCGATGGGCGAGATCGACCGCGTGCTGATCGACGGTGATGGAGTCGCAGCCCTCGACGTCCTCGACTCGCGGCTGCGGGACGAGACCGGCTTGCCTCCGGCACTGCCCTGGGCCGATCTGATCCATTCGACGAAGCGGATGATCGCCGACGAGCTCCTGCAGTCCGAGGTGCGACGCCTGGTGCGGTCGCTCCCGTTCGGCGTGGTGGGCGCAGAGGATGCGCTCGCTGAGATCGTCGCGAGCTTCCCGGTCTATCGGTCGTACCTTCCGGCGGGGCGCGAGCACCTGCAGCACGCGATCGAGGACGCCGCGCGGCGACGCCCCGACCTCGCGGGTTCGATCGACGAGCTGGCGCCCCTGCTGCTCGACACCTCGCTCGAGGTATCGCAGCGCTTCCCGCAGGTGACCGGAGCGGTGATGGCCAAGGGCGTGGAGGACACCGCGTTCTACCGCCACACCCGACTCGGAACCCTCACCGAGGTCGGCGGTGATCCCTCGATCGCCTCCGTCTCGGTGGACGAGTTCCACGACGCGCAACAAGCGCGGCTCGCGTCTTGGCCGCATTCGCTCACGGCGCTGTCGACCCACGACACCAAGCGGTCCGAGGATGTTCGCGCGCGCCTGTCGGTGCTCGCCGAGGTCCCGGAGCGCTGGGCGCAGGTGTTGACCGAACTCCGTGCCGTCGCCTCGACAGGACACGGACCGCTCGACTCGCTTCTCTGGCAGGCCGCCGTCGGAGCATGGCCGATCTCGTCGGAACGCCTGCTCGCATACGGGCTGAAGGCCTCGCGCGAGGCTGCGGAATCGACCGGGTGGCAGCATCCGGATCTCGAGTTCGAGAAGCGTGTCGAGGCGATCGCCGAGGCAGCGAACGGGCGGGCTCGATCGATCCTCGAGGGATTCGTCAACGAGATCGTGGCCCCCGGTCGGGTCAACTCGCTGTCCGCGAAGCTCCTTCAGCTCGCAGCCCCCGGTGTGCCCGACGTCTATCAGGGCACCGAGCTGTGGGACCACTCGCTCGTCGACCCCGACAACCGGCGGCCCGTCGACTTCGCCGCGCGTTCGGCGATGCTGGGTCGACTCGATGCCGACGTATCGCGCGGCATCCTTCCTCCCATAGACGACTCGGGTCTCGCCAAGATGCTCATCACCTCGCGCGCGTTGCGTCTGCGTCGCGACAACCCCGAGCTGTTCTACCGGTATCGCCCGGGCGGTGTCGCCGGTGAGGCGTCGGATCATGCGGTCGCGATGGACCGGGGCGGGGTCCTCGCGGTGGCGTCGCGTCTGCCCGTCGGACTCGAGCGCCGCGGCGGATGGGGCGACACCGTGCTGCTGCGCCGCGAGCTGCCGGCGACAGACGCGATCACCGGTCGCCGCTTCGGCCGCGGTCCGATCCCGCTCGCCGACCTGCTCGACACGTATCCCGTCGCGCTGCTGGTGGACGAGCGATGATCTCGGTCTGGGCCCCTCGCGCCGACAGCGTGCGGCTGCGGCGTCTGACACCCGCGTGCGTCACGATCTCGGAGCACGACCTGGCGCCGGCTGAGGACGGTTCGGGATGGTGGAGCAGCGATGTGGCGATGTCCGAGGGCGAGCGCTACGGCTTCCTCCTCGGTGACAGCGACGACCTGCGCCCCGATCCGCGTTCGCGGCGACAGCCGCGGGGCGTGCATGGGCCCTCCGCTCTCTTCGACCCGGCCCGCTTCGAGTGGACCGACACGGACTGGCGCGGGGCATCGCTCGACGGTGGGGTGATCTACGAGCTGCACGTGGGGACCTTCACCCCCGAGGGCACACTCGACGCGCTCATCGGGCACCTCGATCATCTCGTCGAGCTCGGCATCACGCATGTCGAGCTCCTTCCGGTCAACGCGTTCAGCGGCGACTGGAACTGGGGGTACGACGGCGTGCTCTGGTACGCCGTGCACGAGGGATACGGCGGCCCCGCCGCGTACCAGCGATTCGTCGACGCCGCCCATTCACGCGGCATCGCGGTGATCCAGGACGTGGTCTACAACCACCTCGGCCCCAGCGGCAACTACCTGCCCGAGTTCGGCCCGTATCTGCGGGAGGGCGAGCACACGGCGTGGGGCGACTCGGTGAACCTCGATGAGCAGGCCGTGCGCGAGTACATCATCGAGAACGCACTGATGTGGCTCCGTGATTTCCATGTCGACGGTCTGCGCCTTGATGCCGTGCACGCTCTGCACGACGAGAGCACCCCGCACCTCCTGCACGAGCTGTCCGAGCGCGTCGATGCCCTCGCTCGCGAAGTGGATCGCCCGTTGAGCCTGATCGCCGAGTCGGATCTGAACGACCCCGTCATGGTGCTCTCCCGCGAGGAGGGAGGGAACGGCCTCACCGCGCAGTGGTCAGACGACTGGCACCATGCGGTGCACGTCGCGCTCACCGGCGAGACCGAGGGGTATTACGCCGACTTCGCTGCGCCCGACGCGATCGCGAAGGTCACCGAGAGCGGTTTCTTCCACGATGGGACGTACTCGTCGTTCCGCGGGCGCACGCACGGCACACCGCTGCCGTCGAGTGTTCCGTCCTGGCGACTGGTCACGTTCGCGCAGGACCACGACCAGATCGGCAATCGCGCAGCGGGAGATCGGCTGACCGCCTCGCTCTCGTCCGATCGGCTCGCCGTCACCGCCGTGCTCACCTTGACCGCGCCCGGCACCCCCATGCTGTTCATGGGTGAGGAGTGGGCCGCGTCCACGCCGTGGCAGTTCTTCACCTCGCACAAGGAACCAGATCTCGCGAAAGCCACCGCAGAGGGTCGGATCGCCGAGTTCGCGCGCATGGGATGGGACCCGGCCGCAGTGCCGGACCCGCAGGACCCGGCTACGTTCGAGCGGTCGCGGCTGGACTGGAGCGAGCTGGGATCTGCGTCGCACGCCCGCATCCTCGATCTGTATCGACGCCTGATCGCGCTGCGGCGAGAGGTGCCGGAACTGACCGATCCCGAGATGTCGCACAACCACGTCGTCGTGTCGAAGACGGAGAGTGCACCGCAGAACCGGGCCTACCGGATCGAGCGCGGCGAGGTGACGGTGCTCGTGAATCTCGCGGAGGAGGAGGTGGAGTTCGACCTCGCCCCCGACTCGCGGATACTGCTGGAGACGGCGCCCGTGCGGACGATCGCGAGGACCGTCGTGCTCGCGCCCGAGTCCGCGGCGATCATCGCGCCCGCGCGCTGATCGCCGTCGGCCGGGTCAGAGCACCTGGGCGAAGCACAGGGACAGACCGCTGCCGACGTAGTGCCCGAACAGCGGAATCGGTCGGTACCCTTCGCGTCGGTAGAAGCGCACGGCATCCGGCTGAGCGGTGCCCGTCTCGAGCACGAGAGTCCGGATGCCGAGCAGGCGCGCCTCATCTTCGAGCGCCCGCAGCAGCGCGACGGCCGCGCCGGTCCCGCGTGCGGAGGGAGCCGCGTACATCCGCTTGATCTCTGCGACGTCGGTTCCGAGCACGGCTGAATCGAGGGGCCGGAGGCCGCCGCATACGATGGCGTGCCCGCTCTCGTCTCGTGCGACGAGGAAGACAGGCACGTCGTCGGCCGAGGGGATGACACCCGGCTCGTGATCGTCGCTGCCGTACCGCGCATCGAGCTCACTGCGCTGCGCGGCCCTGAGCCGCTCGGCATCCGGGTGCGCCCATGCCACCCGCTCGACCGTCACGTCCATGTCGTCCTCTCGATCCGATTCCCCGACCGGTTCACGGTAGCGAGCGCAGATGTCGGGGATGTTGCCGCGCCCCTGTCCAGAAGAATTCCGAGCCGCGTCACTTTCCGTCGGGTTCAGGGTCTTGCATACGAGACCCGAAGTCGGCCTGGGGGAAACGAGCCGGATCGGGTCTGAGCCGCACTCTCCCCTTTTGAGCGGCTCGCGGGTGGGGCAACTCCCACGGCCCCACCCGCCCTTTCGGGCAACATCGCTGCGTCCGGCCACGATCAGATCCAGCCGCGCTCCTCCGCCATCAGCACCGCCTGCTGGCGCGTGCCGACAGACAGCTTCGCGAGCACTGCCGAGATGTGATTGCGCACGGTGCCGGGCGCGAGCGACAGGGTCTTGGCGATCTGGGTCGTCGTCTCGCCACGGCGCCCGGCCCGGAGCACGTCCAGCTCCCGATCCGTGAGGGGCGACCGTTCGTCACTCAGAGCGTCTGCCGCGATCTCGGGGTCGACGTAGCGAGCTCCGGCCGCGACTCTGCGAATGACATCTGCGACCTGATCCGCTCCTCGCGACTTGGGCAGAAACCCCGCCACACCCGATGCGAGTGCCCGTCGGAGCACTCCCGGACGCGCATGGCGGGTGACCACGACGCAGCGCGTGACGATGGCTCGGTTCAGTCTCTCGGCGACCTCGACGCCGTCGAGTCCCGGCATCTCGAGGTCGAGCAGGCACACGTCGGGCGTCAGGGCGAGCGCGGCGGTCAGAGCCTGCTCGCCGTCCGCGCACTCGGCGACGACCTCGATGTCCCCTTCCAGACGCAGCAGGGCGGCAAGCGCCGAACGGATCATCGCCTCGTCGTCAGCGAGAAGCACTCGGATCATCGGCTCTGCCCGTCTGCCGTCGACCCGTCGGACCGCGGAACCGTCACCGAGACGATGAACTCGTCGGCATCCTCGCGTATCTCCAGGGTCCCTCCCGCCTCGGAAATACGGCGCCTCACTCCATCGAGGCCCGACCCCACGGGGTGCGCTGCCGCGTCGCCCGCGACATCGTTCGCCACCTCATAGCGCCACCCGTCCTCCACCCTGCGAAGGTCGAGCCGCGCCCATCGCCCGGCCCCGTGCCTCAGGACGTTCGTGGTCGTCTCCCTGATGACGGGCCCGAGAGCCGACGACGGCGCTTCGTCGGCGTCGGGCGCGATGTCGGCCTCGACGGCGAGCCCTGCCGCAGCGAGGAGGTCTCGGGCATTCGCCACCTCGTCACCGAGCGGCACCGAGCGGAAGCGCGTCGCCAGGTCGCGGGTCCCCTGCCGGGCGTCATCGACGCTGACCCGCGCTGCCCGGAGCTGCTCCAGCGCGGCATCGGGATCGATCCTCATCAGGCGCTCAGCGAGTTCGAGCTGCAACGCGATCACCTGCAGATGGTGCCCTTGGAGGTCGTGCACGTCCGTCGCCACGCGAAGACGCTCCTGTGTCGCGGCGAGGCGGGACTCCGAGGCCCTCGCACGATCGACGGTGACGAGCACATCCCACCACCAGAGCGAACTCACCGACATCGCCGGGATGAGGATCGCGTACAGTGCGGGGATCCAACCGGGGAGCGCGATCTCGGTGGCACCGCGAGCGGCATCCACGACGGCCACGATCACGAGCATCACGGTGGTCAGGACGACCATCCGCAGACGCACCCCCTTGGGCCAATTGAGGAGCAGCACGGACTGAGCGACGGGCATGAGAGCGAGAAGCCAGCTGTCGAGCACCAGGCCACCCGCGATCCCGTAGCCGACCGCGACCATCAGCGGCAGGGCGATGCGCGTCCACGCGATGCCCGGTTCGGCATCCAGCCGATGGCGGTAGTCGGCGAGCAGCACGATGGTGGAGCCCCACCAGACGACGCCGCCCACGCCGACGACGAGAGCCGCAGTCGCATCGCCGGGCACCGCGAGGGCCTGCAGGGTCCAGACCAGCACCAGGAAGAACTCGAGGAAGGCCACGGCCGACACCGTGTACCACCAGGTCGCGGTGATTCCTCGCGCCAGCTGGCGGGCTCCCGGGGGCGGATCGACGGCAGGGTCGACGACCGGAGAAGAGCTGCGCATGCCCCCACGATACGGGCGTGACACATGTCATGGATGCCGCGGGCGAACCGCCCGGAAAGCAGTGACGGTTCGACACTGCCGCCGCGCGACGACAGACGGTGGACTGGATGCATCGCGACGGAGACACCGGCGCGCAGACCGGCAGGAGCCACCATGAATCTCATCGAGACCTTCCAGGGCTTCGTCGCCCAGGTCCCCGAACTCATTCAACCGCTCATCGTCGCCCTCGCAGGCGCCATCCCCTTCATCGAGGGCGAGGGAGCTGTATCGATCGGCATCATCGGCGGCATCCATCCGGTGGTCGCAGCGATCGCGGCGATCGTGGGCAACTTCCTCTGCGTGGCCGTGCTCGTCCTCGCGAGCTCGGGTGCGCGCACCGCGATCGTGAACCGGTCCCGCACTCGGCAGGCCGTGGCCGCCGGTGGCGGAACCGTCGAGGCGGCTTCCGCGAACACGGCCGACTCCGATCGCGGTGGCGCCCGCCGCGAGAAGTTCCAGCGGGCTTTCGAGCGCTACGGCGTGCCGGGGGTCAGCCTGCTCGGCCCGCTGCTGCTGCCGACGCAGTTCACCGCCACGATGCTCGCCGCGGCGGGTGTCGGCAAGGTCCGCATCCTGGTCTGGCAGGCCGTCGCCATCATCGGCTGGACGACGATCGTCGCGGTGATCGTCGGCAGCGCCGTCTACGCGATCCGCTGAGACCATGACGTCGAACGCACGGAAGCCCACTCGCCGAGCGCGAGTGGGCTTCCGTGTGCGTCACCGTCAGTGGCGTCCGGTGCTCGAACGGCGCCTGGCGGCGATTCCGGAGGCGAGTCCGCCACCGACGATCAGCACGACCGCCAGCGACAGGAATGCCGCGCCGGATTCGCCTCCCGTCAGCGCGAGCCCACCGGGAGCCGCGACCGGGGTCTGAGTCGGCACCGGAGTCGGCGCGGGACTTGCCGCCGGCGTCGCGGTCGGAGCCGGCGTGGCCGGGGTCGGCGTGGGGGTCGGCGTGGGCGTCGGCGTCGGCGTCGGCGTCACGACCGGGACCGGATTGGCGGTATTCGTGAGCGTGAGCTCGACACCGGCCGAGGTTCCCGGCGTGACCTCGAAGGTGCCGTCGCCGACGTCGATGACGCCGTCACCGGTCATCGTCCACTCACCCCAGGTCACACCCGGGACCTCGGGCAGATCGATCTCCTCGATCACGAAGGTCGAACCGAGCGGAGCACGTCCGCTCCGCACCGATTCACCCACCGGAAGAGTCATCGTGGTCGCAGCGGCATCCGATCCCTTGACCGAGTACCGCACGGTGTAGGTCGCGTCGAGGGCGGCATCCGCCTGCGCACCACTGAGCTCTTTCGTGATCGTGAACGTCGTGTACGTGATGCCGCCGCCATCGCCGCCACCCGACTCGACGACCGTGTGCGTCGCCGAGGTGCGGAACGTGTCGACGATCGCGTGGTTGCCGAAGATGTCGCCCTCGGCCACCGGCGCGTCCGCCTGCGTGTAGTACAGCAGCTCATACGCGAACCCGCCCGTGGGCAGCCCGGATGCCGAGAACTCGAACGAGCGCCCGTCGTCGGCGATGTCGATCGTGTACGCAGAGGGGTCGACCGCACTCCAGTCGCCGACCTGTGCACCGTTCTCGACCGCCCGCTGGCGCAACCGCACGTCGCCGGTGTAGTGATGGCCTGTCCGGCTCGCGTCGAGCGTGTCGGTGATCGTGATGGCACCGTCGTCGACATAGCCGCTCGGAATGCCGATGACCCACTTCAGGAGCCCGGGGGTCGCGGTCTCGCCGCCGTACTTGTACGGCTTCTGCTGTTCCGCGGGATTGACGGGCGCGACTCCGCCGTCTCCGGGCAGGTCGACGATCTCGATCATGTCGCCCAGATCGAACTCGACGGTCTCGCTGGTCGTCGACTGCGAAGCCCGCGCTTGCATCCAGAACGAGCCGCTGACCTCCTCGAGGCCGTCGACCGCAGCGGTCAGCGTGCACACCAGGTCCGGCCCCTGTCCGGCAGCGACGACGCAGTCCGCCATGACCAGCCCCGTCACCGGGTCGGTGATCGCGAACTCGCCTGCCGACTGACGGCTGAACTCGGCGGGCAGCGTCATGCCGAAGGTCTCCCCCGCCTGCGCTCCGGTCGGGACGGCCCACTCGCCCGAGACCCGCACGGTCTGCCACTGCACCAGCGGACCGCTGCCGTTCTGGTTCTCGAGCGAGACGCCACTGATCGCCCCCGGGTAGGTCACGGACGGAGCCGCGGCTGCGGGCACAGCAGTCCCCCACAGTCCCGCGAGCACCATGACCATCCCGACGAGGATCGCCGCGATGCCGCGCTGTCGCGGCGGCACTCCCCCAGCTCTCTTCGTCTCATCCGTCGTCTTCGTCCGTGCGCGCACGAAACCACGCTCCCCAGTCATCGTCTTCCCCATCCGATTCGCGTCGCTCCCAGCGCGACACATCTAAGAGATCAGGAAAAGGCCGCGGGATCACGCGGCAGCCGATATACAGGGCCGATATGCCGGGATGTGATGTGGAGGATCACGAGGCGATCACCTCGCTCGCCGCCCCACGAGTCAGTGGACGAACGCCTTGAGCACGACGAACACCACGCCGAACGCCGCAGTTCCGAGCGCGCCGAGCAGCCGCACCCACAGCGCGGCACCGCGGCGGAGGAAGGCGATGTAGCCCAGCAGCGCGAGGACGATCACTCCCGACCAGAGCGCCGCACTGTTCGCGAGGTCGTCGGGGATCACTCGCGTCGTGCCCGCGAGCAGGATGAGACAGGGCACCGTGGCTGAGCTCAGCATCCCGAACGAGTGCGCGAGCGAGTGCCGAAGCGCGGATCCGATTCCCATGACCTCGCCCTCGACCTCTCCATGACGCGCGACAGCACCGGCGTAGACATGGGCCGCCCAGAACACCACGACCGTGACGATCACGGTGAGGAGCACGGAGGCGGACGTCTCACCGTGTGCGGACGACACCGCGACCAGACCGCTGACCAGGATGGTGCCGTACACGGCGGCTTCTGTTCCGAACCCCGACCGGAGTGCTCTGTCGGCGCGCGACCGACCCCGGACCGGAGCGGGGGAAGCGGGGTGCGCTTCGCTCATCGTGAACCTCCTAGAGGACCGGCTGTCGCTCGATCATAGAACCGAGCGGCCATCCGGGTCATGCGCTCAGGCAGCGTGAGGCCGCTCGGGTGCCGGCGGAGGCAGCGTCGTGCCACGGTGGATCTCGTAGGCACGAGTGAGACCGGGAGAGTCGGGGTCGTCGACGATGGGCCGATCGGCCATGAACGACCGGATGACGTGGGCCAGCTCTCCGGGGTTGCTGAAGTTGATCGCGTGCGCAGCCCCCTCGATGATCACCACGAGCACGTGGTTGTCGGTCAGCGAGGCGACTTCTCGGATCCGTTCGGGCCCCGGCATCAACGGATCCCGGTCGCCGACGACGACGAGCGTGGGAATCCGGAGCGCGAGCAGCCGCTCCAGCGAGGGATAGCGCGTGAGCGTCCGGAACAGCCGCACCGTGCTCGGTACTCCGAACCGCAGGTAGTCGGATGCCGCGACCCGGAACATTCGCGACGGTTCCCGGGCGCCATCGCGCGCGAGTTGGACCATGGCGCGGGTCAGGGGCTGGTTGTGCACACCACCCGCCGGCGACACCAGGACGGCACGATCGATGCGGTCGGGATGCCGGTAGGCGAACTCGCAGATGACCGGACAGCCCATCGAGTTCCCGACCAGAGTGGCTCGCTCGACCCCGCGGTCGTCGAGGAAGCGAGCGGCCGCGTCGGCGAGGTGCGGCACATCGAGGGGCGAGCGCGGCTTGCTGCTGCGTCCGTAGCCGGGCAGATCGGGGACGAAGGTGTGGAATTCGCTGCCGAGCAGCTCGGCAGTGGGAAGCAGATATCGCCCGGAGAGGCCGAATCCGTGCAGGTGCATCATCGTCGATGCGACCGCATCCGTCTGGGACTCGCGGTAGAAGACATCGATGTCGTCCATGGAGGTCCACCGCTCGTCGAGGCTCGATGCCCTGCGCCGAGGCAGGCGACGCGGACTGACGCGCTCGACCGGTGGGGTGCGTGCCACGGCGCCGGCGTCGCCCTTCGCCGTGGCCCACTTCGCATACGCGTCATAGGGGTCGTCGGGTGCGTTCACCGGGCTCAGGTTCCAGGGATGGTCGTGCCGACGGCGGTGACGGGTCATGATGCCATTCACCTCCCAGGCCGACAGCGTGCCGGGACCGGTCGACGACAGCGCGTCCATCGAAGATACTGACCCGGCACCTCGCGGGACGTCATCCGGAGCGGGTGAAGTCCTGGCCGGGCGGCTCAGCCCACTTCTCCTCCACCCTCGCGTACTTGTAGATCAACGCCGCCCCCGCCCACGAGATCGCGAAGAACCCCACGAGTACGAATCCGGCGTCGTCGAGCGGGATGGCAGCGATGGCCGCCAGAGGGCCGGTCGCTGTTCCCGTCTGATCGGCCACGACCCCTGCCAGCTGGATCGTGCCGATGACGAGGGCGACCGCGACCGAGATCGCGGTGATGGTCATGTTGTAGTAGACCTTGCGCACCGGACGCACGAAGGCCCATTCGTAGGCGCCGTTCATCATGATCCCGTCGAGCGTGTCCATGAGGCACATCCCCGCGGCGAAGAGCACCGGCAGAACGAGCACGGCATAGAACGGAAGCTGGAAGGCGGCCGCGCCCCCGGCGAGGACGAGCAGTCCGACCTCGGTCGCGGTGTCGAAGCCGAGACCGAACAGCACCCCGATCGGGTAGATCTGCCAGGGTTTCGTCACCGTCCTCGTCAACCGACCGAAGAGGCGATTCAGTACGCCGCGGCGGTTCAGCTGTTCCTCGAGAGCCGTCTCGCTGTATTCGCCCTGCCGCATCCTTCGGAAGACCTTGACGATGCCGATGAGGACGATCAGGTTGAGCGTGCCGAGCACCCAGAGGAACACCCCCGAGACCGAGGGCCCGATGACACCGGTGATCGAGTGCAGTGTCGATGCCTCGTCCTGCACCGGACCGGCGAGAGCACGCACTCCCATCGACAGGAGCAGCGCCAGCCCGAAGACGACCGTCGAGTGACCGAGCGCGAACCAGAACCCCACTGAGAGGGGCCTTCTCTGCACGCCCGACTGCTCGCGGTCGGCCAGCAGCTTCCGGGTGGTGTTGTCGATCGCCGCGATGTGATCGATGTCGAAGGCGTGTCTGAGCCCCAGGGTGTACGCCAACAGGCCAAGGCCCACGCCGAAGATCGGCGTGCTCCCGCCCAGCTCCAGCTGTTGAGGTGCGACGACGTTGAGGAGCACACCGAAGCCGACGATGTGAAGCACGGCGATGAAGATCCCCATCCCCACCAGCGAACGTCTGTCCTGGCTGCCCAGGCGGCGCACGCGGTCAGGCGACATCGACGTAGATCACCTCGACCGCGTTATTGCCGTACCCGAGCCTGTTCCACGGCGGCACCTCCGGCTGGACGTTGCCGTGGGCGTCGGTCGCCCTCGCGCGCAGACTGTGGCGGCCGACGCCCGCGGCATCCCACTCGAACGAGAAGTTCTGCCAGCCGTACGGCCCGTTCGACGGCTCGACCTCTGCGTCGAACCATTCGCCTGCGCCGGTGAGGCTGATCTCGACCCGGGTGATCGGGCCACTCCCCGACCAGGCCTTTCCGCGCACGGTGCACGGCCCCGTGCCGATCACTGACCCGGGCGCGGGAGCGGTGATCCGCGCCCGGACTCGCATGATGTCGACAGGCTCGGGCGGGCGATCGGGCCACTCGTACATGTAATGCCCGGTCTGGAACTCGCCCTGGAACCTCTCTGTCAGCACGTCGATCCGGCGGAGCCACTTGACCGACGCGACGGCATACCAGTGCGGCACGATGAGGCGGAACGGTGCACCGTGGTCCGGCGTCAGAGGCTCTCCGTTCATCTCATAGGCGATGAGGATCTCGCCCGACGGATCGAGCACGGAGGTCAGCGGCAGGGCGCGGGCGTACCTCAGGTCGTCTCTCGGGGTGTCCGGGAGGATCGGCGCGAGATGATATGCGCCGTGATCCGCGCCCTCGAACCGCACGTCGACACCGTCTGCCGTCGGACGGGCTTCGACGAGGACCTCCCTCAGCAATGCGCCCTTCCACGCCGCCGTCGAGACGGCGTAGTCGCCCCACGGCTCACCCGTGGGAAGCGGACGCATGTGCAGCCGACCGTTTCCGGCGCACTCGAGGGTGACCGCCCGCTCGTGAGAGGGGAAGGACCGCAGGTCGTCGAGAGTCAGCGTGAGCGGATCGTCGACCGCACCACCGATCTCGAGCCGCCCGTCATGGTCGGGAAGCGAGAAGTTGCTGCGCACGTAGTGCAGCTCGGTGGGCGTGATGTCGGTCGCCAACGCGGACGGCGGGGCCTCGGCGTTGTACGGAGCGGGATTGATCATCAGTAATCCCGCACGCGCGGCAAGGATGTCGTCGGTCAGCTTCATGGTGTCTCCTTGTGTGATCAGTAATCCGCGTCGAGGAACAGCGGCACGCGGTCGTCGTTGAAGGCGCCGATGCCTTCCGCGCGATCCGGATGGATGGCCGAGCGCCAGTGCGCGTCCATCATGGTCGCAATGGCCTGCTCCACCGGCTGGCCCGCCCCGAGCTGGACCGCCCGCTTGACGGCCTGGACCGCAGTCGGGGAATTGCTGGCGATCTTCCGTGCGATGCGCTCTGCGGCCGCCGCGAGTTCACGCGGCGCGTGGAGTTCCGTCACCATGCCGAGACGGTGCGCCTCGGCCGCCGTGATGGGATCGCCGGTCATGAGCATCTGCAGAGCGCGACCGGTTCCGAGCAGGCGCGGGAGGAAGACCGGCGAGCCCCCGCCGGCGGAGAGGCCGATCATCGCCTCGGGCTGCCCGAACGTCGCGGTGTCCGCGGCGATGATGAAGTCGCAGCTCTGCGCGAGCTCCGCGCCTCCGCCGTAGGCGATGCCGTTCACCGCTGCGAAGAGGGGCTTGCGCAGTTGCCTGACGGTGTAGAGCGTGCGATCGAAGGCCTGCCGTTGGCGCAGCCACCCCTCCTTGGTCATCGCGTTCCGCTGGCGCAGATCGCTGCCGACCGAGAAGGCTCGATCGCCGGCCCCCGTGAGCACGACGACGCGCACCGCGGTGCGGACAGCGATCTCCTCGACGGCCTCGGTCAGACGGTCGCCCATCTCGGTCGTGATGGCGTTGTCGGCGTGCGGTCGGTTGAGGGTGATCACCGCGATCCGGCCCTCGTCGCGGTAGTCGAGGAGGACGGAGGAGTCCGGTTCCTCGGCATCCGCCGACGGGGCGGAGAAGTCCAGCGCCTTCCATCGATCGGTCGTCTGTTCCGCTGCAGTCATCATGGTCTCCTCGGTCGAGACGGTCACGGGAGCTCCGCCATCCAGCGCATGGCGGAGAGGCTGGGGGCGAAGAAGTACTCGCCTCCGCGGGTGACGACGAACGGCGGGACATCGTGCAGACGACGTCGGATCGGCCGCCGAGCGATCGTGAAGTCGTTCGTGTGGCCCGGCACGCCGACTAGAGGATCGGCCTCTTCGGGCGCGCCGATGAAGATCCCGTCGTTCAGCCATTGAGTCTTGACGAACTCGAACTGACGCTTGATGTGGGCGCCGGCGAACACGAAGATGATGCCCCTGTCGGCGCCGTCATCCTCGAGCACCCCTTCGGGGAGCTCCGAACCGTAGCTCGTGCCTCGCCGGATCATGCGGTGCAGTCGGACGTTGGTGCTGCCGTCATCCTCGAGCGCATCGCGGGGGTTCGCGCGTCGGGCGTGGGCGCCGACGGGGCACTTGAAGCCGCGCGCGTCGTCGCCGTAGTGAAAGTGATTGTTGCGGCGAGGATCGCCACCGAGCTCGGGATCGTCCTGGTCGGGAGAGAGCGCGAGGGGAGCGCCGCTCTGCCAGCGCCCGACCATCTTCGCGCCGAGCAGAGCCTCTTCTCTGCGATCCGCCGCCTTCGCATGGAGGTACTGACGGTATGCCGCCACCTTGGTGTGGAGCTTGCGGAGGACGACGTAGGTGCCGTTGCGGCCCAGGACGTCCGGGGTGGGCATAGGGGGCAGCTCGCCGGTCTCGTCGGGGTAGCCGAGGATGATCTCCCCGGCTTTGAGCGGAGGTTCCAGCGGATTTGTCGACGCCCTGCCGCTGCCCTCGACCGACGGCTGCCCGATGCCGTCCTTGAATCCGAACGATGTCCGCCCCGTCGGCAGCTGATAGCAGTCCTGCCGCCAGATGACCGTGATGCCGGGCAGCTCCTCGTGCGCACGCCGCGCCTTCTCCACGATGCTCTCGAGGCGGGCGCGATCGGGCGAGATCGTGCTGATGGCGACGTGCACGTCGGGCGAGCCGAACGGCTGCTCCCAGTGCTCGGGCGCGCTCTCGCCGACGTCGCCGAGGTGCGTGGCGCGCGCAGCCATCCCCTCGCGGAACTCCGGAGTGAAGCTGTCGAGCGATTCCTGCGGAACTCCGAGCGCACGGAGCCCGTTGTGCGTGAACCCGACCGTGACCCATGCGTCATGAGAGGGGTCGGCTGACGGAACACCCGAGTCGACGATGGGAATGAGGCGCCGCACGAGCTCGCGCCCCGCTTCACGCTCATCGATGCGGAGGAGGAGGTAGGTGCCGACGTACGGGGAGGGGCGCTCGTGCAGCGCACCGCTCTGGATGTCATCGAGATCGAGGGTGACGTTCGTCTGGGACATGTCAGTGGTGCTCCGGAGGGACAGGCGGATCAGGGTTCGGAGGCGCGAGATACGGGAAGGTGCTCGAGGCCGGCCGCGATGCGCCGTCGATCCCGTCACGGATGACGGGGCCGTTTCCTCCGTTGATCAGCAGGGTGAAGAAGGTGTCCATGGCGTCGTCGTTGATCGCGCGCCCCCCGCACGTGCGGTGTGCCCGTCCCTCGCGCGCCGACAGCTCGATCTCGAGGAACGAGCCGCGCTCCTGATACGGCTTGGTCACGTCGACGATCAGATAGTCGGCGAGCCAGAACTCGGTCAAGGGGTGGACGCCGTCGTTCAACGGCCAATCGGCCTTCCCGTCGAGGCCGTCCCAGAACGCGAGGTTCGCATTCAGGCGCGCCCGGTACGCCGCCTCATATCCGTGATCGATATGGAAGGCGTTCTCGGTGTTGTACAGGTCGCGGATCTCTATGTCCCGATTGACGGTGTCGTACTGCTTGGCCGCGAGCAGCATGTTCTTCACCTCCGGTCGCCCCACCCGCTCGATCCGCACGGTGAAGACACCACGCGTCAGCGTCTCGGCGACGACTCCGACCACGTTCGCGCCTCCCAGCAGGGCGGCATCGATCTCGATCACGAGGCCGAGCACGTTCTTGCCGTCGAGGTAGATCGACCCCTGCTCGCTGAATTCGAGCTGACCGGTCGCGACCGTCTTCAGGGCCGACCGGGCATCGAAGAAGAACGGGTCCCAGCGCGCGCCGGCGAACACCCGGACCCCATGCCCCGAGCCGCCCCGCTCGTCGCCGACGGTGAACGAGACGACCTCGCCCGTCGGGGTCGTGCAGTGGCCCTCCTGTGCGAACGACGCCGGTTCGGCGCCGTCGGCATCGGTCACGGTCGGCACGGAGAACACGCAGTCGAACACGAACTCGTCGGCGCCCGGGGTGAACGGCACGGGGTCGCCGGCCTCGCCGGCAACGAGGTCTCGGATCCGGAAGCGATAGATGAGACCCTCCGAGAGCGGGTTCGAGATCAACGCGAAGGGCAGGGTGTTCATCACGAGCACCAGGTGCCCCGGCCGCTCGGGACTCGGAAAGGCGAACACGTCCGTGATGTCGGCGATCGGATTGCCCAGCGCCCTCGGGCCGGAGATGTGATCCGACATCCTGTCAGTCCCCGGCCTCGTCGACCAGCGGCAGCAGTGCCGGATGCTGGAGCGCCTCCGCTGCATCCGGGTGATCCAGCACACGCTGGAACGCGGCGTTGACGCGGATCGCCTTGCGGATCTCCTTCACCGTGCCCGGGTAGTTGCGCGCATACGCGGCCGCCTTCTGCTGGGCACCGAGTATGAACGCCTTCTCGGTCGCGAGATCGGGAAGACCGTCGTAGCCCTCCGTGTTCTCGAAGATCACGTTGAACAGCGCCAGCGTCGGCCCGGAGTTGAAGAAGTCCTCCATGTAGGCGTCCCACTGGCCGTCGAAGCTGGTGACGAAGGCGAGCCGGGTGTCGTCGTCGAAGAGCACGAACCTCGCCTCGTGGATGGTCTTGATCGCCATCCCATAGTCGCCGGGTCGATACCCCTCCGTTCGCTGCAGATCGTCGAGTGCCGCCCGAAGCGCCTCCCCCCGCCCTTCCTTGACTCGGAAGAAGAGACTGAACTCGCTCGTCGGGCCGACGCTCACCCCCGGTTCGGGGGTCTGTGCCTCATCGGATGCCGGTGTCGCTGTGCTCATGGGGCGCTCCTTCGCTCGAACGGCCAGCGTCGCATCCGTGTCCGGCTCTCACATCACCCGGGAGGGATGATCGGGTCGCCGTCGCATCGACCTCGTGCGTCGTCTCCTCGACGGCGGCCGCGACCACGTCGTGCAGGCTCCCGGCGCGCGACAGGGCCTCCCGCTGTCGCGCGGCGCCCGTCCCCCGCGCGATGATCCCCGCGACGACGTCGGTCACGAATCGTTCCTCAGCACCGTCGGCGAAGTGCTGTCGCACGTGATGCAGCAGTCCCCGCACGGCATCCGCTGCGGGAACGGGCGCGTGAGTGCGCGGATCGAGGAGCACGCCGGCGAGCCCCGACTTGCTGGCCCGCCACGACGCCAGACGCAGCAGTGCCGCAGACACGGGGTCGGGCGGCACCCCGTGCGACCACTCGTCTGCGGCCGTGCTGACGAGTGCGCGGATGAGGAGAGCGAGTGCCGCCGACTCCTCAGCGCGGAGGCAGACGTCGGCGATGCGGATCTCCACTGTCGGCACGTGGTCCGAGAGCCGCGCGTCGAAGTAGATCATCCCCGCATCCAGCGGCACGCCCGCGTGCAGCATCGCTGTCCGGCTCTCGAAATACGCCGACGCCGAGCCGAAGAGGTCGTATGCTCCGGCAGACGGCCAGCGATTCCAGGCCTGATATCGGAAGCTGGCGAAGCCGGTGTCGGTTCCGTGGTGAAAGGGCGAATTGGTGCTGAGGGCGAGCAGCACGGGCAGCCACGGGCGGATGCGGTCGAGAATCCCGACTCCTTCGTCATCCGAGTCGACCGAGACGTGCACGTGCAGGCCGCAGGTCAGCTGCTCGTGCATCGTGATCCCGAACGCCTCCTGCATGCGGCGATACCGCGGCGCCGGCACGAGATGCGACGTGACGTCGAACGTCCCCGTGGCCAACGCGACCGCCCGCGCCCCGACCTCCTGGGCGGCGGCGTCGGCATCGCTGCGCCCCCGTCTGATCGTCTCGAGCACGTCTCCGAACGTGCGCTGCGGGGGACTCACCACCTCGATCTGCTCCTGCTTCGCCTCGAACGCGAGACACGGGCCGATCCGTACGTCGGCACCAGCCGGCAGGTTCCGCATGATCGGGCCCGCGACCGGAACCGGCTGCATCGTGATCGCGTCGACGAGCAGCAGCTCCTCCTCGACGCCCACACTCCTCACCGGGCGCAGTCGGTCGGTCCGGCCGGTCGCGGCGTCACCCCGCGGCGAGGAACGGCTCATGGCGATAGCCGGCGTCATCGAGGATCGAGACCGTCGATTCCGGCACCTCCGTGAACACACCCGGCAGATCGTTGAGCGGTTCGGACACGACCACCTGCGCGCGACGCCCGAACGCACGGAGCCGTTCGGCATCGGGATACATCTCGCGCAGCGTGTCCATGTCGGTGGAGTGGTAGAGCGAGCGCGAGCGTCCGACGCTCGAATAGCGGAAAGCCCACAGTGTCGTGCCGTCCGACACGGCGAAGGTGCCTTGGACGGCGAACTGCACGCCGTGCGCGTGCCCGACCCGCTCGACCTCGCGGATCGCAGCCGCGAGGCCGGCGACCGGGTCGTCCTGCAGACCGAGGGTGAGCGCGAGATGGAACAGCACCTCTGAATCGGTGGTCCCCTGGACCTCGGGATAGAGCGACGGGTCGACCGCGAACGTGAGGTCGCGCTTCACCTTCAGGAAGTCCGCAAGCGCACCGTTGTGCATGAAGAGCCAGTTCTCATGGCGGAACGGGTGGCAGTTGGTCTGCTGGATGGGCGGGCCGGCGGCCGCGCGGATGTGACTGAGGAACAGCGAACTGCGGATGGTCGATGCGATCTCGCGCAGGTTCTGATCGTTCCAGGCTGGCTCTGTGCTGCGGAACACGGCGGGTACGGGCTTCTGCCCGGGGGTGCTCTCGGCAGAGGTCTCGGGATACCAGCCGAGCCCGAAGCCGTCGCCGTTCACCGTCTCCGCCCCGAGTGGCGAATTGAGCGATTGCGCCACGAGGGAGTGCTGCGAGTCGAGGATCACCTCCGACGGATGAAGGGGTTCACCGGAATAGGCCAGCCAGCGACACATGACGACACTCCATCCTGAACCCGCGTCGGTTCCTCGAGGGGACGGTACTGCGTGGCGATGGACGGGGCGTCACCCGGTCGGGGTGATCACGGTGGAAGCGCCTGAGATCACCCCCGGAGCATGAGATCGCGTGATACCGGAGTCTCTCGCTTCCGATCGAGCGACGGACAGTCCTACTCTTGCGCTGAGCGCCAGCAGTCGACGAGCCGTCCCGGGATCGCGCCGTCGAGAGAGCAACCGATGGAGGGCCTGACGATGACCATGACGGAGACCGCGCCTTCCGGGGCGCGCGCCGTGTCGCTGGACGGGCGCAGCTTCCAGTTCGAAGGACCCCTCGAACCCGGATTCGAACCCGGCGGCTTCGTCACACTCAGCGCGCCGACCGGCGGCATCCGACTCGGGCAGGTCGAGGACGTCTCGTTCTCCCTGGGCGGCGTCCTGCACGGCAGCGGCCGGATCCTCGGCACGATCCCCGGCGAGGGCGGCGTGCTGGACAGCAGGCAGCCCGCCCCGTTCTCCGCAGCCATCGCTCGAGCGGCTGACGCGACGACGATCGAATCGCTCTACGACGGCTCGGCGGCGTCGCTTGCCATCGGTTCGCACCTGGGATCAGACTCCGTGCCTGCCCGCCTGCTCCCGCGGCGTCTCAACCGGCACACCTTCTGGTGCGGTCAGAGCGGCTCGGGCAAGACCTACGCGCTCGGGGTGGTTCTCGAACAGATCCTGCTGCACACCGCCCTTCCGATGGTGATCTTCGACCCGAACGCGGACTTCGTGAAGATGCACGAAGCCGCTGCGACGGGCGCGGACTCACCCGCCAATCGCGTGCTCGCCGAGCGCGACATCCGCATCCTCCGCCCGGACGCCGACTCGCTCCGAGTGCGTTTCCTCGATCTGGCGATCCAGTCCAAGGCGGCCGTCCTCCGCCTCAGTCCCCTCGACGACCGGGCCGAATACAACGAGCTCCTCCGTCTGGAGGAGACCGTGGGCACCCTGGATGCGCACGCGGTCGTCCCTCGCCTGCTCGAACGCGGATCGACAGCGGCGCAGGACCTCGCGGCTCGCGCCGAGAACCTCAATCTGATCGAGTGGAGCGTCTGGGCCGGGACGTCCGAGGCGGTCACCGACGTCCTCGACCGCCGCCCGGATGCCACCGTCCTCGATCTCGGCGGATTCGCCTTTCCTGATGAGTCGCTCGTCGTGGCGATGGCCGTCCTCGACGACCTGTGGGCGAAACGCGAACAACGCCGCCCGATCCTGATCGTGATCGACGAGGCCCACAATCTGTGCTCGCCCGACCAGAACAGTCCGCTGCACGTGGCAGTCCGTGAGCGCATCATCCAGATCGCCGCCGAGGGCAGGAAGTTCGGCCTGTGGCTTCTGCTCTCGACGCAGCGGCCCTCACGCATCCACCCGAGCATCCTGTCTCAGTGCGACAACCTCGCGCTGATGAAGATGACCTCCCAGGTCGACCTGGAGGAACTCGCGACGATCTTCGGGTTCGTTCCGCCCGCGATGCTCGCGCGGGCGTCGCGCTTCGCGCAGGGCGAGGCCCTCTTCGCCGGCAGCTTCTCGCCCGCTCCGTCGATGGTGAAGCTGGGTCAGCGCCTCACGCGCGAGGGCGGCGCCGATGTGGGTGTGCCGATCAGAAGCGCCTGACGGATTGCTGCCGCTAGCCGTCGGGCGCCGTGCCCCGGCCGTGCCCCTCGTGCTTCCGCGCGATCCGTGCAGCCTTCGTGTCGGCATCCGCGGCCTTCATCAGTCCTTTCACCTCGTCGATGTCGCCCGTCAGAGGTCGCCACAGGCGGCCACGCGGGTCGGCGTCGATCAGTATCGTCCTCACCAGCAGCGTCAGCGGCACCGCGAGCAGTGCGCCGATCGGGCCGAGCACGAGTGCCCAGAACAGGACCGAGACGAACGTGAGCGTCTGGTTCAGCGCGACGACGTTGGCGACCAGCAGAGGCTGCACCACCGACTGGACGATGACATTGATCACCCCGTAGACGACGATCACGGCGACCCCGGTCGGCCATCCGCCGGCCAGGAATCCGAAGATGGTCGGAGGGATGATGGCGATGAAGTAGCCGACGTTCGGGATGAAGCTGCAGATGAACGACAGGAGGGCCCAGAGCAGAGCCGCCGGCACCTGGAGTGCGGCCAACGCAATCCAGTTCAACGTGCTCTGCAGCATGCCGAGACCGGTGGCGGCGATCATGTAGCGGCGGACGCTCGATCCGAAGCCGACGAGCGCGGTGACGAGGGTCGGACGCGTCGGTCGCAGCTGCGCGAGAAGAGACGGCAGATACGCTCCGTCCATCGCCATGAGCATCACGAGGGTCAGCACCACGACCAGCCCGAAGACGGCCCCGGTGACGCCGCCGAGGAGCCCCACGGCGAAGTCCACGAGGTTCGACGGGTCGAGCCCCTGGACGAAGGCCTCCCCCGACGTCGACTCGATGCCGATCGTCGCGAGCCACCCGTTGATGCTCGCGACGAGTTGCTCCAGTTGCGGCGTGTACTCGGGAATCAGGGCGGTGAACTGCACCAGGGCGACCACGAGCGACCCCAGGAACGCCCCGAGCAGCGCGAAGACGAGGAGCATCGCCACGATCGTCGCGACCCCGCGCGGCACGCGAATGCGCTCGAGGACGCTGCGGATCGGGTGAGCGCAGATCGTGAGGACCAGCGCCAGGAGCACCGGTGCCGCCACCCCGCGCATCGCCCACAGGCCGAAGGCAGCGGCAGCGGCACCCCCGAGCCCGATGAGGATGAATGCGACGCGCGGCGTATCGGAGCGCTCGATCGCCCGGTCAGGACTCGGCTGCTCCGCGGCGCCGCCTCCGCGGGGCGAGGATCCGCGAAGCCGCCAGAACCGCAGATCCATTCATGTCACCTGGAGCGCCCTGGCCTTGAGCGACGCGAACTCGTCGGGGGTGATCGTTCCCGCGTCGAGGAGGGTCTTGGCCTTCGCGATCTCGTCCGCGGAGCTGGTGCCTCCCGCGACGTTGCGGATATACGCATCCGTCGTCCGCTGCGCGTCGACCGCGGCTCGTCCGCTTCGCTCCGCCATCGACCGCCCGCGAGCGATCAGGTAGACGAAGAGGGTCAGGAAGGGCACGAAGACCAGGAAGATCATCCACAGCGCCTTGAGCCAGCCGTTGAGTTCTTGATCACGGAAGATATCGCCGATCACGCTGAAGAGCGCCATGAGGTAGGCGATGAACACGAAGCTCCAGAAGAAGAAACCGAAGAAGCTCCACAGGGTGTCCCAGAAGGTCATGATTCGTCCTTTCGTCGGGGTGACGGATCCAGAGTGGCCGCGAGCGTGCGCGCATGCATCATCCGCGAGGGATGAGGTCGGCGATTCGGGCGGCGCGCGCCCGACGTCACCCGCGACCGGCGTGGCGCCGCCGTCATTTCTCGCCCGGGCAGGGTGATCCACAGTCGCGCACTGTGTGGTTCGCTTCGCGGATGACCGGTGACGCGACAGTTCCCGAGACCTTCAACCTCCGCTTGGCGGTGCTCCTCGCGATGGCGATGTTCGTGCTGGTCGTCGACACCTCCATCATGAACGTGTCGATCTCGGCCGTCGTGAAGGATCTCGGCACGACGGCGAGCGGAGTACAGGGGGCCATCGCGCTGGAGGCACTCGTGTCGGCCGCCTTCATCCTCATCGGCGGCAAGACGGGCGATCTGATCGGCAGGAAGCTCGCCTACATCCTCGGCCTCCTGGGTTATGCCATCGGCGCGATCGCCATGACGCTCGCCCAGACCCTCACCCCCGTCATCATCTTCTGGGCTCTGATCGGCGGCATCGGCGCATCCCTGCTGCTGCCGTCGATGCAGTCGCTCATCCACGGGAACTTCGAAGGCAGCCACCAGAAGCGGGTGTACGCACTCGTCGGAGCGTCGGCAGCCATCGCTGCGGCGGTGGGTCCGCTGCTCGGCGGGGTGATCACCACCTTCCTGTCGTGGCGACTCGCATTCCTGCTCGAAGCCGTGATCATCGGAATCGTCCTGCTGGGCATCGGGTTGGTCAGGGACGTCCCGTTCACCGGAGACCGCTCGATCGATGTCGTCGGTTCGGCCCTGTCGGTGATCGGAATGGGCAGTGTCGTCCTCGGCATCCTGGTGTGGCAGGAGGGCGGCGGATACGTCGGCCTCATGATCGGGGTCGGCGTGCTCTCGCTCGGAGGACTGGTGTTCTGGCTCAACGCTCGCAAACGCCGTGGCAAGGCGACTTTGATCGACCCCGGGCTTCTCGCCTCCACGCCGTTCCGCACCGGCGTGAGCGGGCAGCTCATGCAGCAGATCACCCTCGGCGGAACGATGATCGTCCTCCCGCTGTACCTGCAGATGGTGCTCGGGTACAACGCGCTGTGGGCCGGACTGTCGATCGCCCCGCTGTCACTGAGCATGTTCGTGGTCGCCCTGCTGGCCGGGCGTCGGACCGGACATCGGCCGGCGAATCTCATCCTCCTGGGATTCGTCCTCACGGTGACCGGACTGATCATCCTCGAGCCGATCGTGCCCAGAGCCGACTCCGGCTGGTATCTCGTCGTCCCCCTGATCATCAGCGGTTCGGGCCTGGGCCTCCTGGTCTCGCAGCTCAACAACTACACCTTGGCGCCCGTCACCGACGAGCGGGTGAGCGAGGCTGCGGGTGTCAACTCGGCCGCCGGCTCCTTCGGCCTCTCGTTCGGCCTCGCCTTCGCGGGCGCGATCATGCTCGCGACCCTCAGCGTGGTCTTCACCTCTGCGGCGGAATCCAGCCCGGTGCTGACATCAGAGCAGCAGCAGCGAGTGGCGACGGTGCTCGAAGAGGACGCCCAGCTCATCTCGAACAGCGGGCTCGAGGAGATGCTCGCGGACGAGCCTCCCGAGGTGGCGGACGAGATCATCCGCATCAACACGCGATCGCGCCCGATCGCACTGCAGGTGGCCCTGCTCATTCCGATCGTGGCGGGCGCGGTCGGTATCGCGACCGGGTTCCGCATGCGACTGCTCCCCGATCCTCAGGCCTCCCCCGGCTCGGACCGCATGCTGCTCGACTGAGCGAGATCCTCCCGATGAGCGTGAGGGCGGCGGATCGGACATCTCATCCCTGTCGGATGACGCGAGGGCTGTCGCGGATGACGAGACTCGGCCATGTCAGCGGAGATCAACGAAGGAGACAGATCATGACTGTGAGCGTGGATGTGGGGCCGATCGACTTTCTGGCCCTGGAGTTCCCCGGTGCCCGCCTCGAGGGCGAGGGGATCGGCATCCTCCTCGACCTCGTCGATCGCGGGATCATCCGCATACTCGATCTGAGGGTGCTGAAGCGCGACGACGACGACGCCGTCACGGCCGTCAGACTGGCCGACCTGGACGGAGACGGCGCACTCGACCTCGCGATCTTCGACGGCGTCGAATCCGACCTGCTGGATGACAACGATCTCGCCGACGCGGAGAAGCTCGTCACAGCCGGCGACGCCGTGGCCCTGCTCGTCTACGAGAACACCTGGGCCGGACCGTTCGTGTCGGCCATGCGCCGCGCCGGCGCGGAGGTCGTCGCCAGCGGCCGCATCCCGGCGGACGTGGTGACCGGCCGCCTCGATGCCCTCGATGAGACCCGTCGCGACGGGGAACAGGCGTGAACCCGGAACCGGGCCGCGATGATGAGAAGCGAAGGAGCACACGATGGGTCTACTAAGAGGAATGGCCAGAACCGCTGTCATCGCCGGCACGGCGACCGCGGTCTCGAACAGGGTGTCGCGACGTCAGGCGGGCCGTTGGGCCGCACAGGAAGAGGCACAGCAGCAGCAGTACGAGCCCGCACCTGCGCCCGCACCCGCACCGGTGCCGCCCCAGCCCGTGGCGGACAGCCCCGGAGTCGATCTCGCCCAGCTTCAGCAGCTCGGAGAGCTGCGGGCCGCTGGTGTGCTGACGGAGGACGAGTTCCAGGCGCAGAAGGCTCGGATACTCGGCTCCTGAGCGCGGCGACCGCCGAGCCGAAGCCCCGGCGAACGGGCGCTGCGGGCAGCTCGGACCAGACGGCCTCACCCCTTTGGGGTGAGGCCGTTCGGCGCCACGGGATTGATCGAGACGACCTCGATATGGAGCTCGGCGAACAGGTCGAGCAGCCCCAGGAGCTTCGCCTGGTCGGACACCGCACCGACGATGCGCGACTGGCCGTTGTCGCGGAATTCCACGTCGAAACCGGTCAGAGTCGCGATCAGTTCGGGCCCGAGCCTGCCCTCGACGACGACCTCCATGATGTGTGAACTCATGCGAGGCTCCCGATCCTGGGCCTTCGTCCGAGGGCCCCTCCGTCTGCCAGTGTGCGATGACCGGGTCGTCGCGGCGTCATCCTTCTGGCATGATTCCGACTGTTCCGGTGATCACGTGTCGCGGGAGGTGTGCGATGTCAGAGCATGAACGGCGCCGAACCCCCGCGCATTCCGTCGACCGGCCTGCGCTTCGAGCACGACTGGATGCAGGGGTGCCGTCGCCGCTGTCGCTCGTCGTCGCCCCGGCCGGCGCCGGCAAGACCGTGCTCCTGTCGCAATGGGCGCACGCGCGACCGGACCTCGCGATCGCGTGGCTCGACATCACCACGGCGGATGTCGATGCGGACGTGCTGCGCCAGAGGTTCGTCGACGCGATCACCGCGATCGCACCGGGTTTCCATGCCCCCATCGCGCCCACCGCGGCATCCGAGGGTCGTCTCGGCGAGCCGCTCCTGGAAGACCTGGCGGCCGGCTTGGAGGACGCGGGGCAGGTCGTCGTGATCTTCGACGACCTCGATCGTCTCGGCGACGCGCCGCTTCTGACCGACCTGTGGAGACTGGTCGATCTGCTGCCGCCGACTACGCACTTCGTGTTCTCCGCGAGGAGAGATCTCAGGCTCGGGTGGAGCCGCCATCGTCTGGAGCACAGCCTCGTCGAGATTCGTCAACGCGATCTCGCGTTCGACGACCCCACGACGGCGCGGGTCATCGAAGCGATCACCGGCAGACCCGTCTCCGTCGATACCGCGGCGGCGGTCACCGAGCACACCGAGGGGTGGGCGGTCGGCGTGCAGTTGGCGGCACTCAGCCTGCGGTTCACGGCCGATCCCGGGCGCATCATCGACACCCTCGCCGACACCGACCGTCTTGTGGTCGATTACCTGAGCGAGGAGGTGCTCGACGCCCAGAGTGCTGACCGGCGGACGGGCCTCTTCCGGATCGCGGTGCTCGACGAGTTCTGCGCACCGCTCGTGGACGCGATCCTCGGCGCGGGCGGTGCGGAACTCATCGCAGACCTGGAGCTCGACTCCATGTTCGTCGTTCCCGTGCCGGGGAAGCCGGGGTGGTATCGATTCCACCAGCTGTTCCGGCACCTGCTCCTCCTGCAGCTGCGGGCCCACGACGCACCGGCGGAGACACATGTGCTCACCACCGCCGCCGCATGGGCCCAGGCCGAGGGCTCGCAGCCCGAGGCGATCGAGTACTACCTGCGCGCTCGGGCATGGGAGCCGGCGATCGACTGCATCCTCGCTGTCGACCGAGTCGACGGCGAGAGTCGCCAGACTGCGTCGATCGCCGCCTGGCTCTCGCGGGTGCCGGCCGACGTGCTGGCGCAGCGGACGGAGGCGGAGCTGCTGCTGACGATCGCGCAGGGGTTGAGCGGTCAGGGCACGATCGCGATCGACTCGCTCCGCACCATGCTCGCCGAGCGCCCGCTGACGACGGGTGAACGCCAGGTCGCGCTCACCTATCTGTCGGCGTGCGTGTACCTGGCCCCCCACCCCGAGCTCTTCGTCGACGCCGCGCGGCGCGCACTCGATCTGCTGGGTCGACAGCCCGAGGCGCCGCTGCCGAATCTGCTGGGACTGACGACCCGAGCCGCACTGCTGCTGGTGGCGCGGGTGTCGCTCGGTCGGGCGCTTCTGCTGCTCGGCGACCTCGCGGGCTCGCGCCGTGCGCTCCGCGATGCGCTGCACGGCGACGGCATCGCATACGGGCCGTACCGCGTGCAGGCGATGGGCTCGCTCGCTCTGACCGAAGCGCTGTCGGGGCGGCTGGTCGTGGCCGCAGAACTCGCCGACGACGCACTGCGTGTGGCCGAGGAACTCGGAATGCTCGAGCACACGGCGCCCGCGGACGCCTACCTCGCCCGCGCGATCGCCGCGATCAGGAGGGGAGAACCGGATCACGGCTCCTTCGCGCTCGCAGAAGGGACGAGCAGGGCCGCGTCGAATGATCGCTCGCAGCTGCTCTGGCTGGCCCATCTGACCGCGATGATCATCGATTCCCCTGATTCGGTGAACGGTCCTCCCGAACCGTCGGGACCGGCCCCGCCGTTCGTTCGACAGGTGGCAGCCGCGCTCTCGCTGCGACAGGCGCGTCTCCGCGGCACCCCTGTGCTCCCCCAGACTCCCGCCGCGCACTGGTCGATGATGGCCTTCGAGGAGGTCGCTGCGCTCCTCTCGCTCGGTCAGCCTGCGCAGGCCCGGGCACGGCTGGCGGAACTCGACATGACGAAGCGGACGTTGGCCCCGATGCCCACCATCGAGCGCGACCTGCTGCTGGGATGGGCGTGTGCGATCGAGGGGCGCGGCGCGCAATCCCGGACCCACCTGCAGTCGGCCCTCACCCTCGCGGCACCGGAGAGGCTGGTGTATCCCTTCCTGGAGGCGGGCCCCGATGTGGCGCATCTCATCGCAGAGCTTCCCGGGCCGATGGACGGCTTCCGCCAACTGGTCGTGTCACGCGGTCGGGCGCGGGGAGTGTCACGACGCCGACAGCCTCTCGTCGACGATCTGACAGCGCGTGAGCTCGAGCTGCTCGCGTACCTTCCCAGCAGGCTGACGTGCGCCGAGATCGCGGCACGCAGCTTCGTCTCGATCAACACGATCAAGACCCACCTCGGCCACATCTATCGCAAGCTCGGGGTGACGAGCCGCGACGCTGCGATCGAACGAGCCGCCGATCTCGGGCTTCTCGATTCGAGTGAGGTCGCGCCTGTCGCGTGACACCGCCCCACCCTGTGGATCACCCCCTCCGGGTGATCCGTCCGCTCCCTCTCGTCCCTAGTGTCTGAGTGAAACGAGGAGGACACCGTGAGCATGAACCAGGGAAATCCGAACGCCGCCGCCGCAGACCCCCGCGGGACGAATCCGACGAGACCGAGCGGCTGGGTCGGCTGGGCTGTCTTCGCCGGGGTGATCCTCATGGTCTCGGGGCTCTTCAGCGGCATCCAAGGGATCGTCGCGCTGATCGGACCGGACGACTACTACGTCGTGACGGACGGGTCGCTGTGGCTCTTCGACGTCAACGGCTGGGGTTGGTGGAACCTCATCGTCGGAGTGTTCCTCGTGCTCGTCGCACTCGCCCTGTTCGCCGGCCAGACGTGGGCACGCGTGGTCGCGATCATCCTGCTGATCCTCAGCGCCATCGGTCAGCTGCTTCTCGTGAGCGCCCAGCCGTGGTGGGCTCTCATCGTCATCGCGGTCGACGTGCTGGCGATCTACGCGTTGACCGTCCACGGGCACGAGCTCGCGGATTCGGAGAGATGAGCAGATTCCGTGATCAAACCGTTGCATTCGTTACCTCGCCGTTATAGAGTGATCGCACGGTGAATGTTTGCTGTGGCATACACCGCATGTGATTGCAGGACACTCTTGGTGCAAGGGACAAGGGCCGGTCGGGAGCCTCTCCGACCGGCCCTTTACTGTTGCCAGTACGCTGTTCTCCATGACTGATCGCAAGCTCGCCCTCGCGGCCTGGGAGAGCCTGTTCCGTGCCCAGCACGAGCTGTTCACCGAGATGAACACCGACTTCGATCACACCGATCTCGGGCAGGCCGAGTACGACGTCCTGCTCACGGTGACGCGCTCTCCGGGCATGTCGGCCCGTCTGCGCGATGTCACCGCGAACATGCTGATCAGCCAGCCGAGCGTCTCTCGTCTCGTCGACCGCATGGTCGCCCGCGGACTCGTCTCGAAGTGCCCCGACCCCGACGACGGGCGCGGAGCGCTGATCCGTGCCACGGATGCCGGCGTCCGCGAGTTCCGCAACGTCGCCACCGTGCACGGTCGCTCGATCGCCGAGCGGATGTCTCGGCTCGACGACGATGAGCTGAAGACACTCCGCGATCTGGCGGAGAAGCTCCGCGGTCGCTGATCTCCTCCCACTGCTCCCGACGAGGCGCACCCGCATCATCTCCGTGACGACGGCAACCGTTTTCTGGCAGGGTGGAGCGTGAATGCCCGCGCGACCGCGTCGGCATCGAAGACCGCCCCCTCGGGGGGAACCAGGGAGGTCATCCATGGAGTTCGCCGGAATCGTCGGCATCCTCGTCATCGTCGGAATCGCAGTCGTCGCCGCCGTCGTCGTCCTGCTCATCCTGCTGCTGTTCGCACGCAGCTGGATCAAGGTCGCGCGCGCCGATGAGGCGCTCGTCATCTCGGGGCGCAAACAGAAGGTGCAGCGCGCAGTCATCGCGGCCGACGGCTCGTTGCGAGACGAGATGTCGGAGTCGCCCGTCACGGTCATCGTGAATGGCAAGTCCCTGGTCAACCCGATCACGCAGCGCCACGAGATCATCTCGCTGCGCTCGCGTCAGGTGTCGCTGAACGCCGAGGCGCAGTCGCTCGACAGCGTCACGCTCAACGTCGACGGCGTCGCCATCGTCAAGATCGGCTCGGATCCCATCCTCGTGCGCCGTGCCGCAGAGCGTTTCGCGTCGCAGGACAAGGCCATCGAGCAGTTCACCACCGAGCAGCTCGAAGGTGCGCTGCGTGGCATCGTCGCGACGCTCTCGGTCGTCGAGCTCATGCGCGAGCGCAAGAAGTTCTCCGACCAGATCGCCGCCG
>JAZBLP010000006.1:0-74243 GCA_037033305.1 Actinomycetota bacterium
CGCGCTTCCCTGACACGGAAGAGGTCACTGGTTCGATCCCAGTATCGCGCACAGACAAACCCCCGGTTTTCCGGGGGTTTTTTTTGTCCCGGGGGAGCTTGGGCAACATCTGGGCAACACGATCTGGCAATGGTGCGGCGGAAAAACTTCTTGGTTACACCTTGATCTCAGCAGCGGGATCAAGGTGATCCTTGCTCCGAGAGGAGTAGTCATGAAGGCCCAGACGCCATCCGTCGCGAACGGCCCTGCGGGAGAGACCGCCGAGTATGTCTTCGTCACACCGGAACTCGCAGTGTCGTGGCTCGCGTTGAACATCGACAACAACCGCAACGTGCGCAAGGGGCGTATCAACGGGTACGTGCGAGACATCCAGAGCGACCGCTGGGTAGTCACGGGTGAAGCGATCAAGTTCGACACGGCTGGCCGTCTCATCGACGGGCGGAACCGATGCCAGGCGATCGTCGCGGCCGGAAAGGGCGCCTGGGTTCTCGTAGTCCGCGGCATTAGCGAGGAAGCGCTTGTTGTGCTCGACTCAGGAGCCGCACGCAGCACTGGTGACATGCTGATCATCACGGGTTTGGCGGAACGCGCTGATGCCAAGGACGTCGGAGCGATCGCGCGTCTCTACACCGCGTACCTGGCCGGCGACGTAAAGCACGCGGCCTCACACATAGGTGGGAGCTACAGTCTCACGAAGTCCGAGCTCGCTGATGCCGTCTTGACGATCCCTGACATCGATTTGGCAGCCCGCCACGCTCGAGGCGTGTATCGATACTTGCGGCTACCGGTCAGTGCACTGGGTGTTGCCTTACTCGAGTTCTCGAAGCTCGACATGGACGACACAGCGGAGTTCTTCAACCGCATCCGGGATGGCGTCGAGAGCGGCCCCGGTGACCCCTTCCTGACGCTCTCGCGGCGCGTGACAAGTGACCTGCAGTCCGGGGGAGCGCGGCGTATCCTTCCCGGTCAGGCGCTGTTCTATCTCTTCCGCACCTGGAACGCTTTCCGTGAGCATGAGGCACTCGTAAAGCTGCAGATCGGCTCCAACCAGGCTGGCTTCACACCGATCCCGGTTCCTAAATGAGTCGCACAGGCGCGTGGGCTCTGGCGAGTTCACTCAGTATCGACTACAGAAGACGGCAAGCACGGAAAACGCTGCGGTGATCGTCGCGATGAGGCAGACTGTTCCCTCATGAGCCAGTGGAGCGTCGAGCAGCAGGGTGAGTTCGAGCGTGCCTTCAACAAGCTTCCTCAGTACGAGCAGGCAGTCATGGTCGCGGCGATCGAGAACGTGCTCGCTACGTTAGGGCATGAAGTGTGCGCGACGGAGTGGGGCAAGAATCTCAAAGAGGGGCTCTATGAGTTTCGGGTCCGAAAATCTCTTCGTGCTATCCACGAGGAGTTCAAGCAGAACGGCGCCTCAGTCCCGGACCTCCCTGCGGACTCTGATCGCGATGTGCTGCTTCGGGCGTTCTTTACCGTGCACGGCGACCGAGTGATCCTCCTCCTGCACCTCTACGACAAGAAGCGCGACCCATCAGAGAAGCGGCAGCAGCGAGAGATCAAGAAGGCTCGCAAGCTATTGAAAGCCTGGCGTGAAGGGGAGAAGCGCAAGGCCGCCCTCGCCCGCAAGGGTCGCTCTTGAAACTATGTCTTTAAAGACATATGCTGTGTTCTCAACGACTAGCCGAAAGGGATCTCATGACCCGCTCATTCGCTGAGTTCGCCGCCGAGAAAAAGGCCGAGTGGGACGAGGATGCGCGTGCAGTGTACGACGCCGCAACCGAAGCGTTCGAGTTTGAGATGGCTGAGAGGGTGCGCCTCGGAGCTCTGCTGCGCCACGCTCGCGAAAGCCGCTCACTGTCTCAGCCTGCTCTGGCCGCTCGGGCGGATGTCCAGCAGGGAGAGATCAGCCGGATCGAACGCGGCCTCAGTAATCCGACAGAGTCAACGATGATTCGGCTCACTAAGGCGCTTGAGGTGCGACTGGTTCTCGAGGACGTCGTCCCCGCCTGAGTCACGTTCGTCTCCTCACCCCACTCGCTGCCGGTATCGAGTTCAAGGCCGGGGGCCAGGTGTTTCGATGTTGGGTGTGGGAGAACGCTGTCGAGCTGGTCACTGCCTGAGCCCTCCATGACGGATGTCCGCCGTCCTCGATACTGTCGTGCTGACATCGAGACACCAGAGGGCGATGGCCCTGCTGATTGCGTCTCTCCAAACATCTATCGGGAAGCGTGCGAGCTTTGAACAACACACTGAAGTATGCGGCCGGCGTCTTTGCCTTGGCGTCAGCTACATGGTCATTCTCCGCGGGCAACTTCTGGCCCGGGATGCTCGCGGTTGTCGCTGCGGCTTGTGTGGTCATTCCGATTGTTCGTGGCAACGAGGATTGATCAGCGTAGGATCGCGCCATGATCTACGACGTCACTGTGGAACGCGACGGGCAGTTCTGGTTGATTCGCATCCCAGAACTCGACGGTGCGACCCAAGCACGCACACGAGACGAGATCCCCGACATGGCACGCGACTACATCGCCATCACACTCAACGTCCCCGCTGACTCGTTCGAGATTGCCGTCAAGAGATCCTGATCGGCCCTTCACAGCGAACTGCGTGCGACGGGACATCTGCGTGTACGCCATCGCCCCGTTCGTCGGGCACTGTCTAGCGCCGAGTGAATCGGCGTGCACCTCGCCGGGGTCGCGCGCCGGCGGCAATTGCCTGCGTGAGGCGTCGCACTTCTTCGGTCGCTCGATGGGGCTGACTCGGGCCATCATCGAGTCTTGCGAGCACGACCCGGGCGTCGTTGATGGCCGAGAACGTTTCCCAGGCGTGCTCCGGAACGTCCGCAGGCATTGATGTTTCGCTTTGGCTGACCAGTTGACTTACATAGCGCCGCGCCCGACTGAGCTGCGCCCACCGCCTCCACTTCGGCGTCGCGTACGCGAGCTCAGCGAAGTGCTCGACTGTAGCCGTGTCCGTCGGTGTCGAGGTCCAGCTCGACGCCTTGAGCGATTGCAGAATCCAATCCTGGTATGCGTAAAGATCGCTGCGAACGAGAGCTGATGATGCTCGAGCACGAAGCAGGCGATCGGTCCTACGAGAAAGCGCCTGCAGAATTGTAGTTGCGGCGGCGCCAAGCACCACGCCGAGAACAACGTTGAAAGCTTCTACGTTGCCGACCGAATGCAAGAAAACCAGAACCGCGACCGCCAGCCCGGCCACGACACCAGTCGCCACGAGATTCACCACAAGCCGAGTCTTCACTTTCTGAGTATGGCACCGGTGATCTCGGACAAAGATGACTACCCGAGGATCAACTGATTCAGGAGCTGACGCATCTGTTCGGCTTCCTTGTGGGAGACGCGAAAACCGATCGCCGCAGACGATGACGTCACCGTGACGACCGTGTTGATCATTCCGTCCCGCTTCGTCGTCACCCCCGAGATCGCCTTCATCGGGATCATCTCGGTGCCGGCCTTACCGTTCTTCACACCGGTAGCAAGCATCGAAAGCCCCATAGTGAGCGCACCCGCAGTTACCTTCGCTCCAGACACTCCGCGGGCCATCAGCCACTCGATGCGATCGGAGAAGATCGTAACGTCTGCGTTCTTGCCGTTGATATGCGACTTGAACTTCATCAGAGCCCCGTCTGCCGCGAACGTCGCGGTGGCGGGCTCCGAGATAGGCGCCGCTGAGGTCGGAGGTGCAGGCGGCGCCGGCATAGCGGGTGGAGCGACGGGGCGATGCTCGCCAGTCCACTGCGCACCGTCCCAGTACGTCTCCCACTGGTCACCGTTCGCATACCAACCTGGTGCGGTCGAAGTCATCATCGATCCTCTCGCTGCGCGCTTCCGCGCTCGTCACGTCCTGCTCGAAGCGTACTGGCGGCCAGGGGATTGACGTCAGTTTCGATCGCTGCAAGCACCAACGAAAAAGCCCCGCCCTGGTCGAACCAGGGCGGGGCTTGAGCGCCGAACAAGGAACAAGCGAGTTCGGGTGCGCCAGATCGGAACTAGACCAAGTAGCTCCGAGCTGTGCCTGCGAGAGTACGGCGGGCCTCAGACATTCACTTTCACGCTCATAGCGCCCAGCCGGTCAGACGTTTCGGTGCTGGGTGTGGGGCAATGCAATGCTCACCGACGGTCTGCAGCCCAATCACCCTGGCGCGATGTCCGCCACCGCCGATAGCTTCGGGGCAACGAACGCTGGGAGGCGCAAATGACGCATCTGTTGATCATGGCCAAGAACGGAATCCGTCAACTGGAGGACTTTCTCAAAGGCTCCGATGAATACGAGAGGCAGAAGATCACATCGAACGTGACTTCGCTCGCGGCCACGGCTATCCCTGAACCGCTCTTCGTGAGTGGAGCGGTGGACGCGCTAGACAACAATCGGCTCCATTTCACCGTCGTGGGCCAGAAGCTGTCGGCCAAAGCTGAGTACACCCCAGCTCACGGGGCAAAGGTCGAGGTCCACTCCAACGCCGCGATCCGTTCGATCCAGATCACCTCCGCGCCAATCACGACCTCGGACGTCATCGGCCATGCTGGCACCGGCGACCTCCAGTACGTGCTGAAGTTCGACTGGGGAGGTGTCGTCGTATCGCGTCACAACGGATCAGAGAGCGATCTCAACAAATGGCTTGAGCACTTCTCCGACCTACTCGCAAAGCGCGCCTGAAGCACGAAAGCCGCGGGGCGCACCTAACCAGGTGTGGCCCCGCGGCTTACTGGACTTACATCGTGTCGGGCACTGCACCCTCAACGTCTAGTGTCATGGTCGTTGCCATCAGGATCTCATTGGAACCGGGGACCACCGAGACCACGGAGTTCCCCACGACGGTCCAGCCGTCGCCCTCCTGGTCGATGAATGACTGGTCGTGTATCCATGCGAGCTCAGCGAAAGTGTAATTCTGTCGCGACTCAGGGATCTGTAAATCGGTTCGCCAATAGAAGATTTTGACTCGTTGCATCGTTGCTCCTTCTGTCAGTTCGTCGGCAGCTTCGTTCGCGGGTTCACAGGGGAACCGTTGACGTGAACCTCGAAGTGGAGATGTGCACCGAACGAAACGCCCGTGTTGCCGACCGCGCCGATGATCGTCCCAGCAGCGATCGCCTGACCGACCGACACACTCGGCAATGACTGCATGTGGCCATATAGGGTCTTCAGCCCGTTGCCGTGGTCGATGATCACGCAGTTGCCATACCCGCCGTTGGTGCCGGCGAGTTCGACGGTGCCGGCGCCTGCTGCTGGGATGGGCGTGCCTGCTCCGGGGTCGAAGTCCATGCCCTCGTGGAACGTCGATCCGCCCGGGCCTGGTGACTCTCGAGGTCCGTACTCCGATGAGACGCTATCTCAGCCGCGAGTTGGTCAATGTAGTTCTGCACGCCAGGCTCAAGACGCAACTCACGGAATCCCGCCAGACGCCACTTGATACGCACACGCGTCCGAATCGATCCCGCACTCGTCTTGAACCCATTCACGACCGCCTTACGAGCGTCCGCGAAAAGCTTCGAGGTTGAAGGGGGCTTCGGCAGCCGCGGTGGTTTCGTGACGCTTCGCACCTTCGACTTCGCACCCCGGAGTGGGCGCCGCAAGGACAAGAACCTTAGCATTGTCCGTTCCCCGGAATAGCATTCGAGTACACCCACAGCGCCGGAGGGGCGCTGGGTGTTGCGAAGGTCGACTCAGCGGGGTGATGGGATCTCTACGCGTCTCTGGGGGACGCGAACAAAGCTGCTCGTCCGGAGGTGATCCGGCCCTCGCACTGGGGAGTGCGGGGCCGGATCACTGCTGCGTCAGATGCTTTTCCGAGATCGGTCTGGGGAACCGCCGCGAGTCGCGGTCTTCGGAGGGGATCTCTCCCTGCCCGAACTGGGGATCCGGGTCGTTATCTCGGAGACTACTAGTTCGCCTAGCTAATTGGAAGTCATGTTTTCTGCCATCAAGGTGAACGTTCGGTGGCCGATCGTCAAGGCCGAGCCGGCGATCGCTTGACGACGTCATAGGCGGCGAGCGCCGCCTTCCGAGTGGCGGCGAGATCGACGATGGGCTCCGACGGAGCATCCGATGCCCACTGCGAGATGTAGAGCCCGTGCGGATCGAACTTCTTGGCCTGCAGCTCGGGATTGAACACTCGGAAGTACGGCGCAGCGTCTGCCCCTGAGCCCGCCACCCACTGCCAGTTGAACGGGTTGTTCGCGCCGTCCGCGTCGACCAGGGTGTCCCAGAACCACTCTTCGCCGCGTCGCCAATCGATCATCAGGTTCTTGACGAGGAACGACGCGGTGACCATCCGCACTCGATTGTGCATGAAGCCGGTGTGCCACAGCTCCCGCATCCCGGCGTCGACGAGGGGAATTCCTGTGTCGCCGTGCTGCCAGGCTTCGAGATGGCTCGGGTCGAGCCGCGGCCACGGGAAGGCGTCGAACTGACGCCGCAGATTCTCGGTCGCCAGCGCGGGGGAGTGGAATGCCGTGTGCCACGCGAACTCCCGCCAGCCGAGCTCCGACAGGAACCCCGCCGCCCCGGGTGCGTCGATCGCCTCATGCCAGACGGTGAACGGGCTCAGCTCGCCCCAGCGCAGCCGCGGCGAGAGCAGCGACGTCGCCCCCGCGGACGGCTCGTCCCTGGCGCGGTCGTACGCTCCGATGTCGTCGTGCAGGAAGGCGCGCAGCCGCGCACGTGCAGCGGGCTCGCCCGGCTCCCAGATCTCGCGCAGACCGCCGGCCCAATCCGGACGCGTGGGAAGGAGGTCCCAGTCGTCCAGATCGTCGGAGGCGGGATGCGGTGTCAGTCCGTCGAGCCGGCGCGGTGCCGGCAGCGGCGCTCGGGGTGCGGGGAGCGCGCGACACGCGCGCCAGAAGGGCGTGAAGACCGAGAAGTGCGTACCGCTCCCCGTCGTGACCGTCCAGGGTTCGTGCAGCAGCGAGCCGGCGAACGAAGCGACATCGAGGCCGTCTTCGCGCAGTGCCGATTTGAGCGCTGCGTCGATGTCTCGCTCGGCGCCTCCGTAACGACGGTTCCAGAACACGGCGCTGCTCCCCGTGTCGGCCACCGCCTCGCGCACGATCCGCTCAGCGGGGCCCCGGCGAAGAGTCAGGGACGCACCGACCTCGGCGAGCCGGTCACGCAGCGAGGCGAGCGTGTGATGCAGCCACCAGCGGGCCGCACCGCCCAAGGGTCGGATCCCCGGCGACTCCTCGTCGAGGACGTAGAGCACGACGATCGGCTCATCGCGATCCACGGCCGCCCTCAGCGCGGGGTTGTCGGCGAGGCGGAGATCGTCACGGAGCCACACGAGCGAGGGGGAAGCCATGACCCCATTGTGGCCCGTCGTCGTGCACCCCGGACGGGGGTTGCCCGCCGGCGCCGTCAGCGGGTACGGCGGCGGCCCCTGCGAGGGCGAACCGGGGCGGGTGCCGTCGACCACAGGGCCCACAGCACGAGCAGCGGCTGGAGGAAGAGCCGACCGAATCGACGAGCCTCCGTGTCGAGCCCGGGTGTCGAGCGATGAGTGCGCCACTGATGCACGTTGCCGGGGAACACCGCCATGAAGAATGCGGCCGTCGCCATCCCGAGACGTCGCCTCTCCTTCGGCAGCAGCAGGAGTCCTGCTGCGAGTGCGACCTCGACCGCGCCGGAGGCGATCACGATCGCGTCCTTGTCGAGACGGGTCGCCGACGTCGCCCAGTCCGGCACGACCACGCGGAAGCCGCGGGTGCTCACGAAGTGGACGACGCCGATCGCGCCCAGGGCGACCGCGAGGATCCCACGCGCCAGTGCTCTGATCATCCGCTCACGCTACCCGGTCGGCGGCGCAGCTCCCGCAGGTCGTCATCTCGGCGGCGAGCCGTCGGTGTGGGCCACACTGGGAACCATGACCGTCCTGCGCATCAGCATCCTCTTCGTGCTCGCCGCCGTAGCCGAGATCGGCGGGGCCTGGCTGATCTGGCAGGCCGTCAAGGAGAACCGAGGGTGGCTGTTCGCCGTGCTCGGGGTCATGGCGCTCGGCGCCTACGGCTTCATCGCCGCGCTCCAGCCCGATGCGAACTTCGGGCGTGTGCTGGCCTCGTACGGTGGCGTGTTCATCGCCGGTTCGCTGGCCTGGGGGATCATCATCGACGGTTTCAAGCCGACGGTCTGGGACTGGGTCGGATCCGCCATCGCGCTGGTCGGCGCGGCGATCATCATCCTGGCCCCGACGGCGGCGAACACAGCCGCCGAGACGGTGTCGTAGCGGTCAATCGTCCCCGGGCATGCGAGTAGCCTAGATCCAGACCCAGATGGAGTGTGCAGTGCCTGAAAATGCTCAGCCGAAAGACGGCTTCGCCCTGTTCTCTGACCGTTCAGTCGTCGCGATGCGCGTCAACGGGACCCTCAAGGACCTCGCCGCGACAGTGACGGATGCCGACGAGGTCGAGCCGGTGACGATCGACAGTCCGGACGGGCTCAACATCCTCCGTCACTCGGCGGCGCATGTTCTCGCGCAGGCGGTGCAGCGGATCAACCCCCAGGCGAACCTCGGGATCGGTCCGCCCATCACCGACGGCTTCTACTACGACTTCGGCGTGGACACCCCGTTCACGCCCGAGGACATCAAGGCCATCACGAAAGAGATGCAGCGCATCGTCCGTGAGGGCCAGCGGTTCGTGCGTCGCGTGGTCACCGAGGAGGAGGCGCGGGCGGAACTCGCAGACGAGCCGTTCAAGCTCGAGCTCATCGGCCTCAAGGGCGGCAAGGAGGCGGCAGAGGGCGCATCCGTCGAGGTCGGCGAGGGCGAGCTGACGATCTACGACAACACGACCCGCGACGGCGAGGTCGTCTGGAAGGACCTCTGCCGGGGACCGCACCTGCCCAACACCCGCATGATCGGCAACGGCTGGGACCTCACGCGCATCGCCGCGGCCTACTGGCGTGGCAGCGAGAAGAACCCCCAGCTGCAGCGCATCTACGGCACGGCCTGGCCGTCGAAGGACGAGCTGCGCGAGTACCAGCACCGCCTCGAGGAGGCCGCCAAGCGCGACCACCGTCGTCTGGGCAAGGAGCTCGACCTCTTCTCGTTCCCCGAGGAGATCGGTTCGGGTCTCTCGGTCTGGCACCCTCGCGGGGGCATCGTGCGCGGCGAGATGGAGCAGCACGCGCGCAGGCGCCACATCGAGGGCGGCTACACCTACGTGTACACCCCGCACATCTCGAAGGAAGACCTCTTCCTCACCTCGAACCACCTCGTCACGTACAAGGAGGGCATGTACCCGCCGATCGTCATGGACGAGGAGCGCGACGACGAGGGCAACATCACGAAGCAGGGCCAGGACTACTACCTCAAGCCCATGAACTGCCCGATGCACATCCTGATCTACAAGGAGCGCGCACGCAGCTACCGCGACCTGCCGCTGAGGTTCGCCGAGAACGGCACGGTCTACCGCAACGAGCTGTCCGGGGCGCTGCACGGGCTCACCCGCGTGCGCGGCTTCACTCAGGACGACTCGCACCTGTTCGTCACCCCCGACCAGCTCGAGGGCGAGGTCGCCAAGGTCCTGGAGTTCATCCTCTCGATGCTGCGCGACTTCGGTCTCACCGACTTCGAACTCGAGCTCTCGATGAAGGACGACGAGAAGTCCAAGTGGATCGGCTCCGACGAGTTCTGGGAGTCATCGACGGATGCTCTGCGTCGCGTCGCCGTGGCATCCGGCCTGAAGCTCACCGAGGTCCCGGGTGAGGCGGCGTTCTACGGCCCGAAGATCGACCTCAAGACGCGTGACGCGATCGGCCGCACCTGGCAGCTCTCGACCGTGCAGGTCGACCCGAACCTGCCCGAGCGCTTCGAGCTCGAATACATGGACAAGGACGGGCAGAAGAAGCGTCCGATCATGATCCACCGCGCGCTGTTCGGCTCGATCGAGCGCTTCTTCGCGATCCTGCTCGAGCATTACGCGGGCGACTTCCCCGTGTGGCTGTCTCCCGTGCAGGTGGTGGGCATCCCCGTGGCCGACGAGTTCGCCGACTACCTCGGCGAGATCGTCCAGACGCTCCGCACCCAGGGCGTGCGCGCCGAGCTCGACGCGTCGGACGACCGGATGCAGAAGAAGATCCGCACGCACACGACCGGAAAGGTCCCGCTGCTGCTGATCGCCGGCGAGAAGGATCGCGAAGCGGGCACCGTCTCGTTCCGCTTCCGCGACGGCACGCAGGAGAACGGCGTGCCGATCGCCGATGCGGTCTCGCGCATCCGCGCCGCGATCGATGCGCACACCCTCGTGCAGACAGCAGGGGATCTGGCGTGACGACGCCGTCCACATCGTGGGAGGACGCCGGCCAGTTCGCCGGCGTCCCCGACGAGTTCCAGCGGCTGTGGACCCCGCACCGGATGGCGTACATCCAGGCGGGACCCGAGCCGCTGCGCGAGGAGTGCCCGTTCTGCGAGGCGCCGAAGTTCCCGGATGCCGAGCGGCTGATCGTCGCGCGGGGAGAGACGGCCTACGTGCTGCTCAACCTCTTCCCGTACAACTCGGGTCACCTGCTCGTGTGCCCGTACCGCCACATCGGCACCTACGACCAGGCGACGCCGGAGGAAGTCGCCGAGATCGGGGCGCTGACCCAGATCGGCATGCGGGTGCTCCGGGAGGTCTCGCGCTGCGATGGCTTCAACCTCGGCATGAACCAGGGCGCGGTCGCTGGCGCCGGCGTCGACGGCCACCTGCATCAGCACATCGTGCCGCGCTGGACGTCGGACGCCAACTTCTTCCCGATCATCGCGAAGACCAAGGCGCTGCCCCAGCTGCTCGGCGAGGTGCGAGAAGCCGTGGCGAACGCCTGGCCGACGGTCTGAGGCTGTTCAGCGCACCTGGCGCGCGGTGAACTGCATCCGCGGGTTCGCGTAGAACTCCTGCGCCTCGATGAGCTGCAGCTCGCGCGCACCCGAATCCAGGGTCGCGGCGAGCAGATCGAACACACTGGATGCCGTGCGCTCGAGCGCGGTCTTCGCGTCGCCGGTCTCGACATAGTGCGCGGTGAAGAGCGCAGCGGTCACGTCGCCCGAGCCGTTCGCCTTCATGGGCAGCCGAGGCGTCTGCACGATCCAGGCACCCGCGGAGTCCGCCACGAGCATTTCGATCGTGTCCTCCTCGCGGGCCGGCCGCTCGACGCTCGTGACGAGCACTGTGCTCGGCCCCATCGCCATGGCCAGGTCGACGGAGGCGAGGGTGGACTCGAGCGTGTCAGGCTCGGTGTCGGTGAGGAAGCCGAGCTCGAACTGGTTCGGGGTGATGATGTCGGCGGCGGGCACGACCTTCTCGCGCAGCAGGATCGGGATGGCCGGAGCGACGAAGCATCCGGACTTCGCGTTGCCCATCACCGGATCGCAGGCGTACACGGCAGCCGGATTGGCGGCCTTGACTCGCGCGACGGCGTCGATGATCACGTCGCCGATGCCCTCGCCGCCCTGGTAGCCGCTCAGCACCGCGTCGATCTCGCCGAACACGCCGCGCTCCTCGATGCCCGTGATGACCTCGCGCACGTCGTCCGGCGAGATGAGCGGACCACGCCAGGCGCCGTAGCCGGTGTGGTTGGAGAAGTTCACGGTGTAGACCGGCAGAACCTCGACGCCGATGCGCTGCAGCGGGAAGACTGCCGCGGAGTTCCCGACGTGCCCGTACGCGACGGCGGACTGGATGGAGAGGATCTTCATTCTCCGATCCTTTCTTTCAGAGCGGGAGTGATCCCGCGGCGGTGGGTGATCGTGCGGTGGCGGGCGATCGTGCGGTGGGTCAGTGTGAGGCAGGTCATCGTGCGGCCGCCGCGAGGTCGGCGACGAGTGTCGCGGTGTCATCGTCGGAGAGATCGTGCACCGTGAGGCGCAGATGGCGCGACGGGTCAGCGCGCTCGTCGAGGGCGAAGTCGTCTCCGGTTCGAGCGAGCCAGCCGCGGCGCATGAGCCGCTCGGCGACGATGCGCGCAGGCTTCGGCATCTCGATCCACAGACTCAGTCCGTCGGTGGGGGGCGAGTCGAGGCCGTGCTCGCGCAGGCGAGAGGCGAAGGCCGCGTTGCGTGCGGCGTAGTGCTCGCGAGCGTCGGCGATGCGCGACAGCACCGAATCGTCGGTCAGCTGCGTGAGCGTGAGACGCTGCAGCAGATGGCTGACCCACGTGGTTCCGGGGCTCAGCCGCATGGCGAGGCGGTCTGCCGTCGTGGCATCCGTCGCCGCGATGGCGAGGCACATGTCGGGCCCCAAGAACTTCGACACCGAGCGCACCAGTGCGAACCGGCGGTGTTCGGGGCCGATCAGGGACTCATAGGGGCGCTGCGACAGCATCGAGAAGTGGTCGTCCTCGATGATCAGCACGTACGGATGCTCGGCGAGCACGGCACGCAGCTCCGCCGCACGAGCTGCCGTGAGACTCGCCCCGGTCGGGTTCTGAGCGCGCGGGGTGCAGATCACGGCGCGGACGCCGGCATCCAGTGCCGCGCGCAGCCCCTCGACCGTCATCCCCTGTTCGTCGACCGGCACGGGAACGGCGCGATATCCGCCGAGCCTGACCGTGTGGATGCTCGCCAGGAAGCAGGGATCCTCCAGCGCGACGGCGTCGTCGCGCATCAGCGCCTGCGCGAGCAGACGTTCGACGGCATCGACGGCGCCGCTCGTGACGGTGATGCCGAAGTCCACGTGACCGAGGTCGCGCGTGATCCATTCGCGCGCCCAGTGCTCCAGGCCCGGGTCGATGACAGGCTCGCCGTATAGCACCGGACGACCGGCCACGGTCGCCAGTGCCGGCGAGGGATCGGGGATCAGCCGGGGGTCCGGGTTGCCGGTGCCGACGTCGCGCAGCACCGTGTCGGAGGCGCCCTCCTGAGCGACCGACTCGAGACCGGCGATGACCGTGCCCGCGCGTCCACGTGAGATCACGAGTCCGGCCTGGGCGAGCTGTCGGTAGGCGGCGACCGCGGTGTTGCGATTGACGCCGAGGGTGGTGGCGAGCTCGCGAACGGGAGGCAGGGGGCTGCCGGCGCTCAGCACTCCGCGATCGCGCAGGCTTCGCACGCTGTCGGCGATGTCCGCTGCGGTCGTTCCGGTGATCTGGTCGCTCATGTGTCCTCACCACCGATTCTAGGTCGTGGCGGACAGTGCTACTGTTTGGCCTAGATCAAACGAGACATCGTTCGACACATAATGCACATCGTGCTTCCCCGACAGGAGCTCTCATGACCGAACAGACCACCACCGGATCCTCGCGCGTCAAGCGCGGTCTCGCCGAGATGCTCAAGGGCGGCGTGATCATGGACGTCGTGACCGCCGATCAGGCGAAGATCGCGGAGGACGCGGGGGCCGTCGCCGTCATGGCCCTCGAGCGGGTTCCCGCTGACATCCGTGCACAGGGTGGTGTCTCGCGCATGAGCGACCCCGACATGATCGACAGCATCATCGCATCCGTCTCGATCCCTGTGATGGCCAAGGCCCGCATTGGCCACTTCGTCGAGGCGCAGGTCTTGCAGGAGCTCGGCGTCGACTACATCGACGAGTCCGAGGTGCTCTCACCCGCCGACTATGTGAACCACATCGACAAGTACGGCTTCACGGTCCCCTTCGTCTGCGGCGCCACCAACCTCGGCGAGGCGCTGCGTCGCATCAACGAGGGCGCGGCCATGATCCGCTCCAAGGGTGAGGCCGGCACCGGCGACGTCTCGGAAGCGATGAAGCACATCCGCAAGATCCGCGGCGAGATCGCTGCACTCACGGCCCTGCCCAAGGACGAGCTGTTCGTCGCAGCGAAGGAGCTGCAGGCGCCCTACGAGCTCGTCGCCGAGATCGCCGATACCGGGAAGCTGCCCGTCGTGCTGTTCGTCGCGGGTGGCGTCGCCACCCCTGCGGATGCCGCGATGATGATGCAGCTCGGAGCCGACGGCGTCTTCGTGGGCTCGGGCATCTTCAAGTCGGGCAACCCGGCGGAGCGCGCCAAGGCGATCGTGAAGGCGACCACGTTCTTCGATGACGCGAAGGTCATCGCGGAGGTCTCGCGCGGACTCGGAGAGGCGATGGTCGGCATCAACGTCTCCGATCTCCCCGCACCGCACCGCCTGGCCGAGCGTGGCTGGTAGCCCACGGGTCGGGGTCCTCGCTCTGCAGGGCGACGTGCGCGAGCACGCCACCCTGCTCGCGGGGCTCGGTGCCGAGGTCGCGTTGGTGCGACGCCCCGAGGAACTCGCGGGCGTCGACGGTCTCGTCCTCCCCGGCGGCGAATCCAGCGTGATCGACAAGCTGTCGCGCACCTTCGGGATGCAGGAGCCGATCCGCGCCGCGATCGCGGCCGGTCTTCCGATGTACGGCACGTGCGCCGGGCTGATCCTTCTCGCCGACGAGGTGCTCGACGGCATCGAGGGTCAGGAGTCGTTCGGCGGCATGGACGTGAGCGTTCGCCGCAATGCCTTCGGTCGCCAGACCGAGTCGTTCGAGATCGGCCTCGACGTGCCGCTGCTGGGCGATGCGCCGGTGCACGCGACATTCATCCGTGCGCCGATCGTCGAGCGCGCAGGCGACGGAGTCGAGGTGCTCGCCTCGCTTCCGGACGGCGGGATCGTCGCGGTGCGCCAGAGGACGCTTCTCGGAACCAGCTTCCACCCCGAGGTCGACGGCGAGACCCGGTTCCACGAGCTGTTCCTCGAGGTCGTCCGAGAGGCCGCCTCCAGGCAGTGAAGTGCCGCCGTGCGACCCGCCACGGACCGCGGCATGACGAGCGCGAGCCTGAGGTCGGACTATTCTCGTTCGAGTGACTGGATCCAGGGCTGAGGCCGCGTATGCGCGTGCCGTCACCGCATTCAGCACCCCCACCCTCGATCTGCTGCACGGACGGTTCGCCCCTTTCGTCGTGGCGTCGCTCACCCTTCTGTTCCACGCGGACCGGGCCGCGGTCGCGGTCGCCGATGCCCACGCCGAACTGGCCGAGGTGCTCGATGAGCTCCGCGCGGCGGGGTACGACGAGGACGACCGCAAGGTGCCCTCGGGGAGCGGACGTGATGTGTGCCGGAACTGGGTGCGACTCGGCTGGCTCATCCAGCAGATCGACGACGACGTCGAGGTCTATCGTCTCTCTGCCCACGCCGTCGCGGCGCTCGAGATCTCCGGCCGCACCGGAGGAGGGCGGACTCGGGTGTCGAACTCGCGCGTGCGAACCCTGCTGGATGCTGTGGATCACCTCTCCGACAGCGCAGAGGTCGACCCGGTTCGTCGCGTGGCACGACTGCGCGCGGAGCGTGAGCTGCTCGACGCCGAGATCGCCCAAATCCAGGAGTCCGGTCACGCGGACCCTGCGGACGACGAGGAGCTCCTCGAAGAAGCGGAGAACGTGCTGCACCTCGCACGCGAGCTCCCTGCTGACTTCACACGGGTCGCGGAGTCGCTCAGAACGATGCAGCGCGACGTCGTCGCCCACCTCCGGAGAGACGAGAGGCCGACGAGCGAGGTACTGCGCGAGTACCTCCAGCGCGCGCAGGATGTGATGCAGTCGACCCCGGAGGGACGCGCCTTCGCGGGAGCGCTGCGCCTCATCGGCGACCCCGACCGCATCGATGCACTCACCGAGCAGCTCCGCGGCCTCCTCGACCAGCCGTTCGCGCGCATGCTCGACGGCGCCCAGCGTGCCGAGCTCGATGCGATCGCTCGGCGCGTGGAGCTGGGGGTCGAGGAGGTGCTGGCCGCACAGCGCCGCGCCTCGCACGTCATCACAGGTCAGGTGAAGACCCACGATCCGTTGCGTGATCGTCAGATCGACGACCTCCTCCGAGACGTCATCGCCGGGCTCCACGGGTGGTCGGGTCCTTCCACGGTCGTCGACCCGGTCCGCAGCATGCCGCTGATCGACCTCGGGCATCTTCGTCAGACCACCAGCGACATCCGTCCCCCGCGTGCTCCGGCGCCGCTGACCGACGCGGACGACGTCGACTTCCTGGACCACGACACACGAGCGTGGGGCGGCCCGAGGTACGCCGAGCTCGAGGCGTACGTCGCCGGGCTGGATGCGGATTTCGATCTCGCAGAGGCGTTCCGGGCTGTGCCTGATGCGGCCAGACGCCCGGTCGATCTCCTCGGCCTCCTCGAGATCGCGCACCGCAACGGACTCACGGAGGGCGACGGAATCTCGACTGTCGACACGCTCCGACCGGACGGCACGACCCGCCGGTTCGCCTTCGGCGCCGTGACCGCCCGCAGCACGAAAGAGGATGCAGATGAGTGACGACGACCTCACCACAGCCGTCGCGGACGAGGGATTCATCGCTCCCACGGCGATGGAGGAGGACCTCGAGGCGCACTTCCCAGGGGACCGCGGAACGCTCGACCCGGAGATCAGGCGGGTGCTCGTGCACCTCCTTCAGCGCCGCTTCATCTCGATGGAGCGCAACCGCCGGGAGTGGACCCTGCTGATCGAGCATCAGCAGGTCATCGAGTCGCGACTCAACGACATCTACCTGCGGCTGATCATCGATCACGCGCGAGGCTACGCGTACAAGCAGCAATTGCGCTCCGATGAGGTGGAGATGCCCGTGCTGCTGAAGGACTCCCCGTATTCGCGTGCCGAGACGCTCGTCCTGGTGCACCTGCGGACCGTCTATCAGCGGGAGTCGGCCTCCGGCGAGGGCTCGGTGCGGATCGACATCGAGGACGTCGAGCAGACGGTCCTCAGCTATTTCGCCGACGTCGACGGCGGCACTGCGAAGCAGCAGCGGGCGATCCGCAGTGCGCTGGATCGGTTGGATCGAGAGGGCATCGTGCAGGAGGAGACCAGCGGACGGTATCGGATCACCGCCCTCGTCGAGGTGGTGCTCAGCGCCGAGACCCTCAAAGAGCTGCGGGAGTGGCTGCGAACCCAGGCGGTGGTGACGCGATGACCATGATGGACACGCTCTTCGGGATGATCCCCTCGAGCTCCCGCGGCCAGCAGTGGGTCGCGGAGGAGCTGCAGCTCATCAACTGGGGTGGGTACGACGGCGGGCCGCACCGCGTGCGGTTCTCTCCCGATGCGACCCTCCTGTGCGGCGGATCGGGGTCGGGCAAGTCGACGCTCATGGACGGCTACATCGCGCTGATGATGCCGCACACGACACCGTTCAACGGTGCCTCCAACGGCGGGGTCACGGGGCGTCCTCGCGGCGAGGAGCAGCGGAACATCCTCTCGTACGGGCGGGGCAAGATCGACGAGTCCCGCACCGATGAGGGCACGAAGCTCCGCGTGCTCCGCGGCGACGGCGAGGACACATGGAGCGCCGTCGCGATGACGTGGGTGGATCACGACGGATCGCGCTTCACCGCGGTGCGCGGGTGGTACATCCCCGCGGATGCCCGCACCCTCGAGGACACGACGCGGTTGCGAGCGACGATCGACGGTGCCTTCGACCTCTCGCAGCTCGAACGCGCCGCGATCCAGCGCCTCAGCGATGCGTCGGTGCGCGCCGTCGGGCTGGAGCCCCTGGCGACCGACCGCGAGTTCTCGGCCCGACTTCACGCCGTGCTCGGCATCGGCGCCGCGGGCTCCGGAGGGAAGGCGATCAGCCTGCTCGCGCGCATCCAGGCAGGCCAGCAGATCACCACCGTCGACGACCTCTACAAGAAGCTGGTGCTGGAGGAGCCCGAGACCATGGCGACCGCGGATGCGGTGGTCGCTCACTTCGATGAGCTGGAGAGCACGCGGACCAGGATGCTGGTCGCCAAGCAGCAGGTGGCGGCGCTGGAGCCGATCCGCGAGATAGCCCAGCGCATCGAGGCTGCCTCGGAGCGGATACGCGTCGTGGACGAGGTGGGTGTCTTCTCCGATCCGACCTCGCTCGCGGCTCTCTGGAGCGCCGAGCGTCGTCTCGATCTGCTGCGCGAGGTGGAGACGGATCTCCGCGACCGGACCCAGGCGCTCCAGCTGGCGGTCCGAGAGAAGAACGCCCTCATCTCCGCCGCCGAGGTCGAGCGCGAGGGACTTCTCGACGTCCTGCGACAGTCGGGAGGCGATCGCTTGGAGACCGCTCAGCGTGAGCTGCGCGGGGTCGAGCGCCGACTCGAGGACGTCCACCGCGAGCGGGCCCGCTTCGACAGTGTCGCCCGCGAGCTCGGCGCCGAGGTGCGCACCGCGTCCGAGTTCGAGGAACTGCTGGCCCGAGTCGCCCGCGAGCTCCCGCAGAGCGGACTGCGCGGAGCCCGCGCCGCGTTCGCCGACGCCGAGTCGTCACGCCGGGCGATCGAGAGCGAGCTGAGTCGGACGCGCGCCGAGCGAGACCGCACCCGCGACCTCCGGGGGAGTATCCCCGCACATCTGCACGAGGCGAGAGTCCTTCTCGCCGATGCGGCCGGGCTGACTCCGACGGATCTGCCCTTCGTCGGCGAGCTGATCGAGGTGCGCACCGAGTTCGAGCCCTGGCGCGAGGCGTTCAACCTCGCCCTCGGCGGGTTCGCCCGGACGCTGCTCGTCGATGCGGCTGACCTCGGCCGATTCCGTGCGGCCATCGAGTCGGTGCGCACCGCTGAACGGATCAGCTACGAAGGCGTCCCCACCGGCGTCGCCGAGTCTCGGGCGGCGGACCCCCGCACGCTTCCCGGCCGGCTCGACCACCGAGCGACGCCGTTCACCGGATGGCTCCAGCAGCGACTCCGCGAGCGGTTCGAGTACGTGTGCGTCGATTCCTCGGCCGAGCTCGCCGAGCACCCCCGTGCGCTCACGCTCGCGGGACAGGTGTCACAGGGCGACCGCGGGTCTCATGGCGGTCACGGCCGGGCGAACCTGCTCGGATTCTCGAACGCTCGTCGTCTTCGCGAGCTCGACGAGCAGATCAGTGAGCTCGAGAGCCGCCACGATGCTGCGGCCTCGGCGGCCGCCGAAGCGGAGGCGGCGCTCGACCGTATCGAGGCCGCGACCACCGCGCACGCGAAGATCGAGGACCTCACGTGGGACCAGATCGATGTCGCGGCCGTCGCGGCGGAGCGTGCTCGATGGCTCGCGGTGGAGTCGGAGGTGTCCGATGAGAACCCGAAGATCGCCGAGCTGACCTCGCAGGCCGAGGAGCTCAGAAAGCGGGCGGGCCGGCTGCGCGACGAGAGCTCCCGACTCGGCGGAGACCTCACGATCGCTCAGGACCGCTGGGTGGAGGTCACCGACCAGGTCGACGACTGTCAGCGGATCGTCGATGCGGCCGAGAACCGCGGGGTCGCGCTCGAGAAGCGGCATCGTTCCTTCCTCGACGCGCGCTTCCTCGGTGCGGACGCAGCCGTCAGCGTCACGGCGTCGGAGCGTCTCGCCCACCTCGATTCCGCCTTGCGCACCGCGGCGACCAGGCTGCTCGAGGATCGCACGGCTGCGGCTGCGGCTCACGCCGACCAGCGCGAGCAGATGCGACGACTCATGACGGGGTTCCTCGAGCGGTGGGACACCCTGACGATCCTGCCGGACCCCGACGAGTCGGTCGCCGAGTTCGAGGCGATCCTCGTGGCGCTCGAGACCAACGGCCTGCACGATCTGGAGTCCGAGTGGCGCGACAGCCTGCTCAAGCTCTCGGGGAACGATCTGACGAGCCTGGAGTCGACGCTCGGCCGTGCGCTGCGCGAGATCAAGAACCGCATCGATCCGATCAACAGGATCATGGCGGAGCTGCCGTTCTACGACGACGAGCACCGCCTGCAGATCACGCCGCGCGAGAACCAGTCCGAGGCGCGGAGGCGATTCCGCAGGGAACTCCGCGAGGTGCGGGGGCTCATCGACGCTGCGACGACGGATGCCGATCGTGAGAGCGTCTACCGGAGGATGAGCCGTCTCATCGGTCGGATGCGACGGACCGCGCCCGACTTCGCCGAGCTCATCGATGTGCGCAACCACGTGCGGGTGAGCGCTGAGCGGGTCCATGCCACGACCCGTGAGCATGTCGCGCTCTACGACCACATCGGTGAGAAGTCGGGCGGAGAGTCGCAGGAGCTGGTCGCCTTCATCGTGGGTGCGGCGCTGCGCTATCAGCTCGGCGACGCCGGTGCCGAGCGTCCGAGGTACGCACCCGTGTTCATGGACGAGGCCCTGATCAAGGCGGACGCGCACTTCACGAAGCGCGCGATCGGAGCATGGCGAGGTCTCGGCTTCCAGCTCGTGATCGGTGCGCCGAACGACAAGTACAGCGCCATCGAGCCGCATGTCGACGTGGAGTACGACATCCTCAAGGACACGCGTGGCCGGTCGTGGGCCCGGCCGAAGGTGGGTCTGCCTGCCGACTGATCGGAGGCGACGCATCTCATCGCGACACGAGGCTCCGGATCGCGCCGACCGTGCGGTCGATGTCGTCTCGGGTGGTCGCCCAGGACGACATCGAGCAGCGCAGCGCTGCACGACCTCGCCATTCGGCGCCGGTGAGAGCGGCGGTGCCCTCGACGAGCAGCGCCTCACCCAGCCGTCGCGTCGCCTCATCGGAGGCGAGACAGAACATGACCTGCGTGTAGTCGACCTCGTTGAGGATCCGGATGCCGTCGATCGTCGCGAGCCCCTCGGCCATCGCCACCGCATTCTCGTGCAGTCTGTCGATCAGGTTCGCGACGCCGTCCCGTCCGAGGCTGCGCAACGCTGCCCAGGCGGGCACGCCGCGTGCGCGACGGGACAGCTCCGGTGTGACGTCCCAGGGATCGAGGCTCGTGTAGATCAGGTAGTCGCCGCCGGTGCGGAACGCGGCGATCGAGTCGGCAGGCTCGCGGACGATCGCCATGCCGCAGTCATAGGGCACGTTGAGCGTCTTGTGCGCATCGGTCGCCCACGAGTCGGCGTCCGCCATGCCCGCCGTCAGCGGCCGCAGCGAATCGGATGCCGCCGCCCAGAGGCCGAAGGCGCCGTCCACGTGCACCCAGGCTCCGTGTCGGTGGGCGATCGGAATGAGTGAGGCGAAGTCGTCGAACGCTCCGGTGTGCACTTCTCCGGCCTGAAGGCAGACGATGGCCGGGCCTGTGCCGGTGTCGAGCACGCGGCTCAGTGCGTCGGGGCGCATTCGTCCTTCGTCGTCGGATTCGACGACGATGATCTCGGCGCGGCCGATCCCCAGAAAGCGGGCCGCGCGGTCGATCGACCCGTGACGGTCGGCGCCGACGACGAAGCGGATCGGCGGTGAGTCCCGCAGACCCTGTTCGCTGAAGTCCCATCCGACTCGGGCCAGCACGGCGTTGCGGGCCGTCGCGAGGCAGGTGAAGTTCGCCATCTGGCCCCCCGTGACGAAGCCGACGCTCGCCCCGTCGGGCAGGCCGAGGAGGTCGAGCATCCACCGGCCTGCGATGCGTTCCAACGCCACGGTGGTCGGGGTGAGCAGAGCCGAACCCGAGTTCTGGTCCCATGCTGAGACGAGCCAGTCCGCGGCGAGAGCGGCGGGATGCGTTCCGCCGATCACGAATCCGAAGAAGCGCCCGCCGGGGATCGCGACGAGGCCGGGGTCGGCCCGAGACACGATCTCGTCGATGACCGCCTCCGCACTCATCCCCTCAGTCCGCAACGGTCCGCCGAAGGCGTCGAGCATCTCGGCGAGGGTCGCCCGCGGCCACACCGGCCTGTCGTCGAGCGACGCGAGGAACTCGAGAGCCGCTCGGTGGGCGGCGTCCAGCCCGCGGATCCTGTCATCGTCGGCGCTGTCGTCCATGAGTCAGGACTACACCCGGGCCGGCCCCTGCGCCAGAGCCATCGACGGGACCGAATGCCGTCGATACGTGTGCGACCACAGGCCGCGGGCATGGTTCGATAGAATGGACGATGCCCTGGGCCGTGCCCACGGGCGGATACGACGAGCGGAGAATTATGTCCGGGCATTCCAAGTGGGCCACCACGAAGCACAAGAAGGCCATCATCGACTCCAGGCGCGCCAAGTCCTGGGCCAAGCTCATCAAGAACATCGAGGTCGCGGCCAAGCTCGGCGGGGCCGACCTGCAGGGAAACCCGACGCTGTTCGACGCCGTGCAGAAGGCGAAGAAGACGTCGGTCCCGAAGGACAACATCGATCGCGCAGTGAAGCGCGGCGCGGGCATCGGCGGCGAAGCGGTCGAGTACACGTCGATCATGTACGAGGGCTACGGCCCCAATGGCGTCGCGATGATGATCGAGTGTCTGACCGACAACAAGAACCGCGCGGCGGCCGAGGTCCGCACTGCTCTCAGCCGCAACGGCGGAACCCTGGCCGATCCGGGCAGCGTCGCCTACAACTTCAGCCGCAAGGGCGTCATCGTCGTCGGCTCCGAGGGGACGAGCGAGGATGACGTGATGATGGCGGCCCTCGAGGCGGGCGCCGAAGAGATCGAGCCGCATGCCGAGGGCTTCGAGATCATCACCGAGGCGACCGATCTCGTGACCGTGCGCAGCGCACTGCAGGAGGCCGGAATCGACTACGAATCCGCCGATGTCGAGTTCGTGCCGAACCTCAAGGTCGAGATCGACGCGGACACCGCTCGCAAGATCTTCCGCCTCATCGACGCGCTCGAAGACAGCGAGGACGTGCAGAACGTCTTCACCAACTTCGATCTCACAGCCGAGGTGCAGGCCGAGCTCGAGAACGACGACGCCTAGGCGCGCCGACCGCGAGCCGTCGATCGAGACGCTTAGCCTGGGGGAGTGATCTCCTCCTCGCTTCGCGTGCTCGGCATCGACCCGGGTCTCACCCGTTGCGGAGTGGGAGTCGTCGACGTCGACCGGGCGCGACGAGGCACGCTGGTGCACGTCGGAGTCATCCGCTCTGCGCCCGAGCTCCCGATCGGCGAGAGACTCGCGATCGTCGCCGCAGGCATCCGCGAGGTGCTGGAGATTCATCGCCCCGATGCGGTCGCGGTCGAGCGGGTGTTCGCTCAGCAGAACAGCCACACGGTGATGGGCACCGCGCAGGCGAGTGGCGTCGCCCTGCTGCTCGCGGCGGAGGCGGGACTCCCGGCGGCGACGCACACTCCGAGCGAGGTGAAGGCGGCCGTCACCGGCTACGGTTCGGCGGACAAGCGTCAGGTGCAGACCATGATCGCCCGGATCCTGCGTCTGGATGCGCCGCCGCAGCCTCCGGATGCCGCTGACGCCCTCGCGATCGCCCTCTGTCACGCCTGGCGTCGGGGCGCGGCGGGCGCCCCGGGCGCGGACGCGCTCACCCCCGCGCAGAAGGCGTGGGCAGACGCGGAGCGTGTCGCTCGAACATACCTACGATCGGGTGCGTAGGCTGGTCGGATGATCTCCTCGCTGCACGGAGCTGTCCTCCACTCGACCGCCGATCAGGTCATCATCGACGTCGGGGGAGTCGGATTCTCCGTCTCCGTGCCGGCAGACGTGGCTCACACCGCGACCGTCGGCGAGAAGCTGTTGCTGCACACCAGCCTCATCGTGCGCGAGGATGCGCTGTCGCTGTACGGCTTCGCCGACCGCAGCGAGCTGGAGATCTTCGGTCTGCTGATCAGTGTCACGGGCGTCGGACCGAAGTCGGCTCTCGGAGTGCTGTCGCATCTCACCGTCGACCAGATCGCGGAGGCCGTGACCTCTGAGGACGACGCCCCGTTCCGCCGGGTCTCGGGTATCGGCCCCAAGACCGCCAAGCTCATCGTGCTCCAGCTCGCGGGTAAGGTGCATCCGGTGGGCGCGTCGTCGAAACCCGCGGCGAGCGGACCCGTCGACGTCGTCGATCAGGTCGCCGCCGCGCTGGTCGGTCTCGGGTGGTCGGAGAAGGTCGCCGCTGAGGCCGCCGCACAGACGGCCGCCGAGGCCTCCGAGGCGGAGCGGGCCGCCGTGGCACCGCTGCTGCGCCGCACGCTGGCACTGCTGGGGCCGGCGCGTGTCTGACATCCGCGACGCCGCCGAGCCCTCCGACGACACCGAGCTGGCGATCGAGGGTGCTCTGCGCCCCACGAGCCTGGGCGAATTCGTCGGACAGCAGAAGGTGCGCGGGCAGCTCCAGCTGCTCCTCGAGGCCGCGCGGATCCAGAATCGCCCGCCCGACCACATCCTGCTCGCTGGGCCTCCCGGACTCGGCAAGACCACCCTGGCGATGATCGTCGCGCACGAGAGCGAACGCCCGCTGCGGCTCTCCAGCGGACCGGCCATCCAGCACGCCGGCGACCTCGCGGCGCTCCTGTCGAGCCTCGTGCCCGGCGAGGTGCTGTTCATCGACGAGATCCATCGGATGGCGCGGTCGGCCGAGGAGATGCTCTACCTCGCGATGGAGGATTTCCGCATCGACATCATGGTCGGCAAAGGCGCGGGGGCGACCAGCATCCCGCTCGACCTCGCTCCGTTCACTCTCGTCGGGGCGACGACGCGCTCGGGGCTGCTGCCGAACCCGCTGCGGGACCGTTTCGGGTTCACGGGCCACCTGGAGTTCTACGAGGAGGCGGAGCTCGAGCGCGTGATCGCGCGGTCCGCCCTGATGCTGGGCGTCGACCTCCCCGGGGATTCGCTGTCGGAGATCGCCCGTCGCTCGCGCGGGACGCCCCGTATCGCGAACCGCCTCCTGCGTCGAGTCCGCGATTACGCGCTCGTGCACGGTGGGGGAGCTGCCTCCCTGGTCGGGGTCAAGGCGGCGCTCGAGCTCTACGACGTCGACCCCATCGGACTCGACCGCCTCGACAGGGCGGTGCTCGAGGCGCTCGTGCGGCGCTTCCGCGGCGGCCCCGTAGGCCTCAGCACGCTCGCTGTCGCCGTGGGCGAGGAGGCGGAGACGGTCGAGAGCGTCGTCGAGCCCTATCTAGTGCGCATCGGATTCCTCGGTCGCACGCCGCGCGGTCGCGTCGCTATGCCTGAGGCGTACACTCACCTCGGCATCGCGCACCCGGACGGGGCGCTTCGACTTGATGACCTATAATCGCTGAAGACTTCCCCCGATAGAACTGCGCGACCGTCCTGTGGTGCGCGCACCTGAGAAAGGCCCTTTGCCACCATGCCCATGGAAATCCTCCTCTTCGGCCTTCTCGCCGTTCTCGTCGTCTTCATGTTCGTCAACGGACGCAAGCGCCAGAAGCAGATGAAGGCGGAGCAGGAGGAGAAGGCCACCAAGACCGTTCCCGGAGTGAAGGTGCTCCTCCAGGGCGGTATCTACGGCACGATCGTGGCCTACGACCACGACGACCTCGACTCGCCCGCGCTCGTCGAGATCGCGCCCGGCACCGTCATCGAGGTGCACAGCCAGGCGATCCTGCGCATCGTCGAGCCCAAGGACGCCATCGAGACCGACCCGGCAGTGCTCGCCGCCGAAGAGGCGCCGATCGTGGATGATGTTCCCGTCGTCGACGACGCCCCGGCCATCGAGACCCCCGAGGAGACCCGTCGCCGTCTCGAGCGTGACGCCGACGACAAGTAGCCTTCGCGCTGCACCACCTCGGCACTCCGGCATCTTAGAAAGCTGATCACACGTGGCCACATCCTCTCCGGTCCGTCATGCCTGGCGGGTCCTCATGGGCCTGCTCCTGGTGACGGGTATCCTCTTCGGCATCAACGCGCTCGGCGTGCACGTGTTCGGGAAGAGCTCCTGGACACCTGAGCTCGCGCTCGACCTGCAGGGCGGCACGCAGATCGTGCTCAGTGCCGAGACCGAGGACGGAGCTGCGCCCTCACCGGAGCAGCTCGATCAGGCGGCGGCGATCATCCGCCAGCGCGTCGATGCCTCCGGTGTGGCCGAGGCCGACATCACCACCGAGGGCGGCCGCAACATCGTGGTGCAGATCCCCGGTGTGGCCGACGAGCAGACGCGCGCGCGGATCCAGTCGAGCGCACAGCTGGAGTTCCGACCGGTGCTCGCCACGACCGCGGGAACCAACCAGTACGTGGGCGAAGACGGCAACGAGACGGCATATCCGACTCCGGACGACTCGCTGAATTCGACGCCGACGGCCGAGCCGACGGACGCGAGCGATCTGGCCTGGGTGACCGACAGACTCGCCGCGGAGTTCCAGGCCTACGACTGCGCCAACCCCGAGAACGACCCCTCGAACGCGCCCAAGGATCAGCCGCTCATCGCGTGCGATCCCTCGGGTCAGGCGAAGTACCTCCTCGGTCCGACGGAGCTCACGGGCGACGCCATCACCGATGCATCCGCCGGCCGCGACCCGAAGACGGGCGCCTGGCTGGTCCAGCTGACGATGAACGGCGACGGTGCCGAGGCGTTCGGCGAGGTCAGCACCCGCCTCAATCAGAACCGCCTCGCAGAGCTCTCGCCGCGCGACCAGTTCGCCTTCGTGCTCGACGGATCGGTGATCAGCGCACCGCGCATGAACGGGCAGATCCTCGACGGTCGCCCCAGCATCTCCGGAGACTTCAACCAGGAGTCGGCGACAGCCCTCGCCGACCAGCTCAAGTTCGGTGCCCTGCCCCTGAGCTTCGAGGTACAGAGCTCCGACACGATCTCCGCTACCCTGGGCACCCAGCAGCTCCAGATCGGTCTCATCGCGGGCCTCATCGGTCTCGCGCTCGTGGCGATCTATTCTCTGATCGTCTATCGAGCGCTGGGGTCCGTGATCATCGCCTCGATCGCGGTGATGGCGGTGCTCACCTACATCATCATCTGCATCCTCGCGTGGCGATTGGGCTTCCGTCTGTCCCTCGCCGGCGTCGCGGGCCTCATCGTGTCCATCGGATTCACCGCTGACTCGTTCATCGTCTACTTCGAGAGGATCCGAGACGAGCTCCGCGACGGAAAGTCGATCACCTCGGCGGTCGAAGACGGCTGGGGCAGAGCGAAGCGCACGATCTACATCTCGAAGTCGATCAACATCCTCGCGGCCGTGGTGCTCTACATCCTCGCGGACTCCACCGTGAAGGGCTTCGCCTTCACCCTGGGACTCACGACTCTGATCGACGTGTTCATCTTCGTGATCTTCACGCACCCGGTGATGCAGCTGCTCGCCCGCACCAAGTTCTTCGGCGGCGGTCACAAGCTCTCCGGCCTCGATCCCGAATCGCTCGGTGCGGTGTACCGCAGCCGATCGCAGTTCCGTCAGGTGACGACAGCCACCGCGGGACGCGGCGCGAAGAACGCCAGAGCCAAGGGCGAAGCCGAGCGCCGTCAGACCATCGCAGAGCGCAAGCGCGCCGAAGCACTAGCCGGTGACAGTTCCAACCGCACCGGAAGCGAGGGGGACGCCTGATGGTTTCCATGAACGAGTTCGGCAACAACCTCTATACGGGAAAGACCTCCTTCCCCTTCGTCGGCAAGCGCCGCCTGTGGTTCATCATCGCGATCGTGCTGGTCGTCGGCTCCGCGCTGGTGCCCCTCATCCGTCCGATCCAGTTCTCGATCGAGTTCACGGGCGGGTCGCAGTTCACCGTGCAGGCGCCCGACAGCTTCGAGCAGGAGATCGCGACGACAGCGGTGCAGTCGGTCGTACCCGGTGCAGCGACCAAGGTCGTCGTGGTGGGCGGCAACGACATCCGCGTCCAGACGGATCAGATGAGCGCCGCGGAGACCCAGCAGGTCTCCAACGCCCTCGCCGACGCCTATGGCGTCGATCCCGAGAGTGTGACCTCCTCATTCATCGGACCGGCGTGGGGTGAGAACGTCACCAAGCAGTCCCTCTGGGGTCTCGCGATCTTCCTCGCTCTGACCTTCCTGATCCTCGCGATCTACTTCCGGACCTGGAAGATGTCGGCTGCAGCGATCCTCGGCCTCCTCGACGTCCTCGTCATCACGGTCGGCGTCTACGCCCTTGCCGGGTTCGAGATCTCGCCGGCCGCGGTCATCGGATTCCTCACGATCCTCGCGTACTCGCTGTACGACACCACGGTGGTGTTCGACAAGATCAGGGAGAACACCACGGAGGACGGCGAGAACTCGACGCGAACCTTCGGCGAGTCGGTCAACCTGGCGGTCAACCAGACGCTCATCCGATCGATCAACACCTCGGTCGTCGCCGCACTGCCCGTCGGCGCGGTCCTCTTCATCGGAGCCTTCTGGCTGGGAGCCGAGTCGCTCACGGACATCTCGCTCTCGATCTTCGTCGGCATCCTGGTCGCGACCTACTCGACACTGTTCGTGGCCGCGCCGCTGTACTCGCTCTTCCGTGAGAACGAGCCGCAGATCGCTGCGCGAGACGCCAAGATCCGCGAGGCACGAAGCCTCGCGACCGCAGAGGCCCGATAGTCCCCGCTCCGCGGGGCCGCACCCCGTGGAGCACGCGTAAACTTGTGTGATTCGGAGGTGAGCGGATGGCGGAACCGCAGACGGCGTCGCAGGGCTCCAGCCTGAGACGACTGGTTCCCCGCATCTTCTCCCGCGCGCCCAGGATCAACGACCTCGACAACCTGATCCGCACCGTCAGGGCCAATCACCCCAAGGGCGATCTGGCGGTCATCGAGCGCGCATACGCCGTGGCGAAGGAGAAGCACGCCGGCCAGCAGCGCCAGAGCGGCGAGCCCTACATCACCCACCCGCTCGCCGTCGCGCAGATCCTCGCCGAGATGGGCCTGGGTCCGCGTGCCATCGCTGCGGCTCTGCTGCATGACACTGTCGAAGACACGGGCTATGCCCTCACCGACCTCACGGCGGAGTTCGGCGACGAGGTCGCGATGCTCGTCGACGGCGTCACCAAGCTCGACAAGGTCAAGTACGGCGAGAGCGCCCAGGCCGAGACCGTTCGCAAGATGATCGTCGCGATGTCGAAGGACATCCGCGTTCTGCTGATCAAGCTCGCCGACCGGCTGCACAACGCGCGTACCTGGGGCTTCGTGCCGCCTGAGAAGGCCGCGAAGAAGGCGAAGGAGACGCTCGAGATCTACGCGCCTCTGGCCAACCGCCTCGGCATCCAGGCGATCAAGTCCGAGCTCGAGGACCTCTCGTTCGCCGTCCTGCATCCGAAGATCTACAACGAGATCCACAACCTCATCGCTCAGCGCACCCCGCAGCGGGAGAAGTACCTGGCTCAGGTGGTCGAGGAGATCGATGAGGATCTGCGCGACCTCCGCATCCGCGGCAAGGTCGTCGGCCGCCCGAAGCAGCTGTACTCGGTGTACCAGAAGATGGTGGTCCGAGGCCGCGAGTTCGATGACATCTACGACCTGATCGGCATTCGCGTGCTGGTCGCCTCGGTGCGCGACTGCTATGCGGTGCTCGGCGCCATCCACGCTCGCTGGACGCCGCTTCCCGGTCGGTTCAAGGACTACATCGCCACCCCGAAGTTCAACCTCTACCAGTCGCTGCACACCACGGTGATCGGACCGTCGGGTCGGACGGTCGAGATCCAGATCCGCACGCACGAGATGCACCAGCAGGCGGAGTACGGTGTCGCCGCGCACTGGATGTACAAAGAGCGGATGAACGGCGGCAAGACCGAGGTCCGCGCCGCCGACAACGACATGGCGTGGCTCGCGCACATCTCGGACTGGCAGGCCGAGACAGCGGATCCTGGCGAGTTCCTCGACTCTCTGCGCTTCGAGATCGGCGCGAAAGAGGTCTACGTCTTCACGCCGAAGGGACGCGTCGTCGGACTCCCGGCCGGTGCGACGCCGGTCGACTTCGCATACGCCGTGCACACCGAGATCGGTCACCGCACGATGGGCTCGAAGGTGAACGGGCGCCTCGTGCCGTTGGAGTCGGAGCTGAAGAGCGGCGACGTCGTCGAGGTCTTCACCTCGAAGAACCCGGACGCCGGTCCGAGCCAGGACTGGCTCGGCTTCGTCAAGAGCACCCGCGCGCGCAACAAGATCCGCGGGTGGTTCACGAAGGAGCGTCGCGAGGAAGCGATCGAGCAGGGCAAGGAGGCCATCGCACGCGCGATGCGCCGGCAGAACATGCCCCTGCAGCGTCTGATGAGTCAGGACTCGTTCGCTGAGGTCGCACATCAGCTGCGCTACGAAGACGTGTCGGCGCTGTATGCCGCCGTGGGTGAAGGTCACGTGTCGACCCAGTCCGTGCTCGAGAAGGTGACCGCTCTCGTCGCAGCGACGGATCCCGCGACCGGACCGATCGACCTTCCCGGCAGCATGCCGTCACGCGAGCCCCGGGCAGGGGATTCGGGTGTGCTGGTGCGCGGCGCATCGGACATCCTCGTGAAGGTCGCCAAGTGCTGCACGCCGGTTCCCGGCGATGAGATCGTCGGCTTCGTGACGCGCGGGAGCGGGGTGTCTGTGCATCGCACGGACTGCCCGAACGTCAAGGCGCTCGCAAACGAGGAAGACCGTTTCGTCGAGGTCTCGTGGGCTCCTACGACCAAGAGCGTGTTCCGCGTGCAGATCCAGGTCGAAGCGCTCGACCGCTCGGGGCTTCTCTCCGATGTCACGCGCGTGCTGAGCGAGCATCACGTCAACATCCTGTCGGCGACCGTCAGCACCACCGACGAACGCCTCGCCATCAGCCGCTTTGTGTTCGAGATGGGCGACGCCGTCCACCTCGACCGGGTGCTGAACGCGGTGCGTCGCATCGACGCGGTGTACGACGTGTACCGCGTCACTTCGTCCTGACGAGGATTCTCTCGAGCGCACCGCATCCGGCGCGCTTGCCGGGCACGCGGTTCAGGCGCTCGATCTCGGTGAGCGCAGCGCCGACGAGACGAGGCTCGGCATCGGCCAGCAGCACCATCCACCGACGCAGCGATCCGTCGCGGTGCAGCCCGAGGGCGAGGTCGATCATGGTGCGGACCGGGGTCATCACCGACACCCCGCCGACCACGATTAGGTCCGACTGCGGCAGCGCGGTGTCATGCAGGATGACCCGTGGGGGCAGCGCCGGCCTGATCCGATGGCTGACGGCCCTCCTCACATGGTGTCGGGCGGGCGGAGCGTCGCCGGCGCCGTGGATCCATGCCGCGGTCGGCCCTGAGGCAGCGGTGTCTACGGGGACGAGAGGTGCGATCGCTGCAGCTCGCGCGCTCGGACTCTCGATGAGGTCGGCGGGGATGTACCCCTCGCCCAGGTCGACGAGGTGCCCGTCGATCCTCGCCGCGCTGAGTTCAGGAAGTGAGAGCCGACCGTCGGGCAGATACAGGAACGCGGGATGCATCCCGCCAGTCTGGCGCGGTGCATCCCGCGTTCCGATTCGATCCGGAGATCTGTGGAGAAGGTCAGCCGCCGAGGGCGTTGAGCCAGGTGCGGCGCGCCTCGAGAGCATCCGCCGCGGCCTTGGCAGCCTTCTTGTCTCCCGACTTCTCTGCCGCGGCCAGCTCGGACTCGAGCTTCTCGATCGCCTCGAGCAGCTGCGAGCTCATGTCGTTGGCGCGGGCCTTGGTCTCGGGGTTGTTCTTCTTCCAGTCGACCTCTTCGCGTGCCTTGAGCGCCTGCTCGATCACGCGCAGACGGTCGTCGAGCGCTCGCTCCTTCTCGCGGGGGAAGATGCGGCCGATCTCGTCCCACTGGCGCTGAATGCCGGTGAGCAGCGCGCGGGCGCGCTTGATGTTCGGCTCGTCTGCGACGGCCTTCGCCTCTTCGAGAAGGGCGTGACGCGCTTCGATCTTCGGCGCGGAGTCCGCCTCTTCGGCGGCCGACTGCTCGGCACGAGCCGAGTACAGCGCGTCACCGGCGGCCTTGAACCGCGCCCAGAGGGCGTCGTCTGCCTTGCGGCCGGCGCGGCCGGCGGCCTTCCACTCGTCGAGCAGACTGCGATACGTCGGGATGCCGTCGACTCCCCGCGGAGCGAGAGCCTCGGCGCGCTCGACCAGTCGCGTCTTGGCGTCGCGAGCCGCCTTGTGCGTGTCGTCGAGCTCGGAGTAGAAGGCGCGGCGTGCCTTGTCGACGGTGCCGCGGGCGTCACGGAACCGCTTCCAGAGCTGCTGCGACACACCCTTCGACAGGCGAGGACCGTTCTGCTGCTGCGCCTGCCATGCGTCGAAGAGCTCGCTCAGCTCTGCGGTGACCTGCTTCCACTGCACCTTCGAGAGGTCGCGGGCCGCGATCGCCTCCGCGCGCTCCACCAGGGCCGTGCGCTCGGCGATGGCCTTGTCGACCAGCTCCTTGGCCTGCTGGGCTTCCTGAGCCGTGGCCTCGGAGAGCGAGGAGGTCAGCGTGTTCAGACGATCACGGAGTCCGGCGAGATCGCCGACAGCTGCAGCGTCGGTGGCCTCGGTGAGAAGGTGACCCGCCTGCTTGACGAGATCGCCCGCAGAGGCGCCGCCGGCCTGGTGACGCTGCTCGAGCGTGTGCACCTTGAATGCGATGTCCTCGTACTTGCGCACGAAGTACGCGAGCGCCTCATCGGGTGTGCCGTCGGGGTACTGCCCGACCACGCGCCACTCTTCGCCCTCGCGAACCTCGACGGTGCCGTCTTCGGCGACACGGCCCCACTTCGCCGCCTCGGCACTCGACGCGGTGGTCGCGGGCGATGCCGCGGCTGCGGGGGTCGTTGCGGCCGGCTTGGGCAGCTTGCGCGGCAGAGGCGCAGCCGGGGGAGCAGGAACGGGGGGAGTCGGCGTGGACGGCTCAGACACGGTGATTCTCCTTGCGCGGTAGGGCCCGCGGGAGGCGGAAAGGACGAGCTTCAGCCTAGTACGACAGCGACGTCGCAGTGTGGTCGTCGACGGACACAATGGCCGTTACCGATCTGTGATCTGATCGTTCGACGCGCGAAACTCCGCGCGTCACATGCGGGAAACACCGGGCTCCTATCGTCGCCATGACGACGTCCCCCGCGGCGATTGGAGCAAAATGAGCGAGGTCCTCCGCACACCCCAGGAGATCGTGGTCGTCGGTGCGGGCATGGTCGCGCACCGATTCGTGGAGAGCCTGATCAGCCGAGCCGAGAGGCCCATGCACGTGACGGTGATCGGTGATGAAGCGCGCCGCCCCTACGACCGCGCCGCGCTCACCGGATTCTTCTCGGGGATGACCCCCGAAGATCTCGAGCTCGACCGCTCGGTGTTCGACGATTTCCGCGTGCGATTCCTGGCCGATGACAGGGCTCTGCGCATCGACCGCTCGGCCCGGACCGTCACGACCAGGTCGCGAGTGAGAATCCCCTACGACACGCTGGTGCTCGCCACCGGCTCGTACGCCGCGACGGTCGAGGTCGACGGCGCGGACCTGCCGGGGTGCTTCGGGTATCGCACCCTCGAGGACGTGCAGGGGCTCAAGGACTTCGTCGAGCGGCGGGCCGCGATGCTCGGCCGTCCTCTTCGCGGCGCGGTGATCGGCGGAGGAATCCTCGGGCTCGAAGCAGCCGGCGCTCTGCGGGGAATGCAGGTGGAGACCACCGTCGTGGAGCGCTCCGACCGCCTGATGTCCGCCCAGCTCGACTCGTCGGCTGAGAAGATGCTCCAGCACCTGCTCGAGGCCCGCGGCATCTGGGTGCGGACCGGCTCACGGACGACTCGGTTGGACCCGGACGACACGGGCGCGGTCGCGGCGCTCGAGTTCCACGACGGGTCGATCGAGCCGGCGGATGTCGTGGTCTTCGCGATCGGGGCCCGCCCCCGCGACGAGCTGGCGCGCAACGCCGGGATGCGGGTGGCGCCGCGCGGCGGTGTGATCATCGACGAGCGGTGCGCGACGTCCGACCCCTCCATCCTGGCGATCGGAGAGGTCGCCGAGTTCGAGGGTCGCAGCGTCGGCCTGGTGGCTCCCGGATACGCCATGGCCGAGGTCGCGGCCACCCGCCTGCTCGGAGGGGACGCCGCGTTCCCGGGGTACGACGACGCGTCCACGCTGAATCTGTCGGGCGTCGACGTGGCGAGTTTCGGCGATGCGATGGCGAGGACTCCCCACGCGCTCGACCTCGTCTACGCCGATCCGACCGCAGGCGTCTACCGGAAGCTCGTGCTGTCGGATGACGCGCAGACGCTGCTCGGCGGGATCCTGGTCGGCGATGCGACGGCCTACGGCGCCCTGCGACCGCTCGTGGGCGCGAGTCTCGGCACCGGCCCTGCCGCCTATCTGCTTCCCGGGGGCGCAGTGGACGTGCCGGTCGACGAGACCGCGTCTCACGCCCTGTGTGCGCACTTCGACCTCTCGCACCGGCAGCTGTCCGACGCGGTTCGCGTGGCTGGACTCACGACGTTCAGTGGCATCCTCGAGCGGATCGGGCGCGGGGTCGGGTGCGATGTGTGCAAGCCGGCGATCGCCGGCATGCTATCTGCGCTCGTCGGCGTGCAGGCGCGCGACCGCGAGGACGGCACTGTGCAGGCCGCCGACGGACATGCGATGGCCGGCGCGCAGAAGGAGAGCACGTACTCGGTCGTGCCGTCGATCGCCGGCGGGGAGGTCACTCCGGAGGGGTTGATCGCGATCGGGCAGATCGCGAGGGACTTCACGCTCGAGACGACGATCACCGGGGGGCGGCGGATCGACATGGTGGGCGCGCGTCTCGAACAGCTGCCGACGATCCGGCAGCGGTTGATCGACGCCGGCTTCGACTCGGGCCGGGTGTACGGCACGTCGTCGCGCACGATGCAGACGTTCGCGGGCGCGAGCTGGGGTCGCTCCGACGTTCTCGATCCGGCCGATCCGTCCCTGGCTCCTGTCTCCGAGCGCGGCCAGGTCCCCCAGGCCACGCGGGACGAGCCCCGTGCGGACGGTGTCCTGATCGTGGGGGGCGCCCTCGAGGCGCGCCGATGACCTGCGCCGTCGACGCCGCCACGCACGTGCGGGTGTGCACGATCGCGGGGAGCACCGCATGACCACCGCGCGCGCCCTCGATTCCGAGCTCGCCGGATGCACGATCATCGTCGCCGCCGACCGGCGGACGGTCGGCGTGGCGGCTGCTCTCGAGCGCCGTGGCGCGGTGGTCCATCGAACCTCGGCGCTGAGCATCGCGACTGAATCCGACATCGCGGTCCACCGGTGGGAGCCGCCGGTGGATCCCGAGGCGGTGCGTCGCTCAACAGTGCAGGCGGCAGCCGGTGAGGCCGACGCCGTGCTGTTCGCCTCGGCTGCGGGAGCGGCCTCATGGATCGTGGCCGCAGACGAGTCCGGCTCGTTGGAGCGCATCAGGCTGCGCGCCGAGTCGGGCCGCCTCCTGCTGGCGTGCGTCGGCCCCCTCACGGCCGCACCGCTGCACGACGCGAACCTTCGCGCCACAGTCGCCGAACGGGGGCGACCCGGATCTCTCGCGCGCACAGTCATCGCGCATTTCAGCGGGGGAAACGCGCCGTCTCTGCCCACCGATGCCGGTCTGGTCGAGGTGCGCAGTGGCGGAGTGCTCGTCGACGGCGTGTTCATCCCGTTGTCGCGATCGGCATCCGCCCTGATCGAGGCTCTGGCCTCGGCGGGCGGTCGTGTGCTCTCACGTGCAGAGCTCGGGGGTGTCCTTCCCGGCGCGGAACGCAACGGGCACGCAGTCGAGGTCGCGGTGGCGCGGCTGCGCGCGGCGCTCGGCGGCAACGAGCTGGTGCACACCGTGGTGAAACGGGGCTACCGCCTGGCGGTCACCGACTACTGAGCGTGACCTGCAGTCGGTTCGGAGCATCGCCCCTCCCCGCCGCCGACACCGCAGACTGCGGTCTACTCGGCAGGGGCTCCAGTGGGCTCGGGATCGGGCGTCCCGGGGTCCGTCGGCACCGGGGCAACGGTGGGTTCGACGGTCGGCGTGGGGGAGGGTGCCGGCGGATTCACCTGCGCATGCACGACCTGACTCACGATGGCTCCGGCGACGATCAGAGCACCGGCGACGACGGCGACCGTGTTGTCGCGTGCACGGCGACGGATCTGCCCCTCGTGCCACGTCGTGCGGGCGGTGTGCAGTCGTGCGCGCTCCGCCTCGGTGCGCGACTGCTGGGTGCTCTTCCCGCGTCCGGCCATTGCGTGCTCCCTTACTGGACGTGTCTGTGCGACGTCGCCTGAGAGCCTACCGTCGAGTTCCGGTCATGCCGTCTCGCACCGAAGTGTCCGGGCCCCGCGTTAGCCTGGGTGAATGACCTCCGCCGCCGCACTGCTCTCCGGGCAGACGCCTCTCGCGGTGCGAATGCGCCCTGTGTCACTCGACGAGGTCGCCGGTCAGAAGCACCTGCTGCGCGCAGGGTCCCCGATCGTCGCACTCGCCGACCCCGCTGCCGCATCTCCGGGCGCCGTCTCGATCATCCTGTGGGGCCCGCCGGGCACCGGCAAGACCACGCTCGCGCAGGCGATCGCACGGTCGTCGGGTCGCCGGTTCGTCGAGCTCTCCGCGATCACCGCCGGAGTGAAGGACGTGCGTGAGGTGATGCAGGAGGCGATCACTCAGCGCGACCTCTACGGCCAGACGACGATCCTCTTCCTCGATGAGATCCATCGATTCACCAAGGCGCAGCAGGACGCGCTGCTCCCGGGCGTCGAGAACGGCTGGGTGCTCCTGATCGCGGCGACCACCGAGAATCCCTCGTTCTCCGTGATCTCGCCCCTGATGTCGCGATCGCTGCTGCTCACTCTGCAGCCGCTGACCGATGACGACATCGGACTCCTGGTCGATCGAGCGGTGACCGACGCTCGCGGGCTCAACGGTGCAGTGACCCTGGCCGATGACGCACGGGCCGCCTTGATCCGACTGGCTTCCGGGGATGCACGACGCGCGCTCACCGGACTCGAGGCGGCAGCCGCCGTCGCCCTGTCGAAGGGCGAAGAGGGGGCGGTGCCTGCCGCGACCGCAGATGATGTCGCTCAGGCCGTCGACAAGGCGCTGCTGAGGTACGACCGTCAGGGCGATGAGCACTACGACGTCATCAGTGCATTCATCAAGTCCATCCGGGGCTCCGATCCCGATGCAGCCCTGCATTACCTCGCCAGGATGATCGAGGCGGGAGAGGACCCGCGGTTCATCGCGCGGCGTCTGGTCATCTCGGCCTCCGAGGACGTCGGACTCGCAGATCCGCAGGCGCTCTCCATCGCGGTCGCCGCGGCGGATGCCGTCGCCTTCATCGGCATGCCGGAGGGACGCATCCCCCTCGCCGAGGCGACCGTCTACCTGGCGACGACAGCCAAATCGAATGCGGCATACGTCGGCATCGACCAGGCGATCGCCGACATCCGCTCCGGCGGCTTCGGACGGGTCCCTCTGCATCTGCGTGATGCGCACTATCCGGGTGCGAAGCGGCTCGGTCACGGTCGCGGATACGTCTATCCGCACGACAGCGAGTTCGGGATCCTTCCGCAGCAGTATCTCCCTGACGAACTGCGCGGAAAGCGTTACTACGAGCCGAAGAACCTGGGCGCCGAACGCGACATCTCGGCTCGCCTCGAGCGCATCAGACGCATCCTCGACGGACGCTGACGCGAATCTGTTAGACTTGATCGGCTCGAAACCGTGTTTTCGGGCATCTCCTCGTTCACACCACACCTTGCTGGCGCCCCGGCGTGCGCTCCAAGGAAGAACGCGGACGATACGTCCGTGAGTCGTGAAAGACGCGACCACGTCATCGGAAGGAACGCTTCGTGACCACGAAGTCCCAGGACCGCCGCAAGGTGCGTCTGAGCCGTGCCCTCGGCATCCCGCTCACCCCGAAGGCCGCCCGCTACCTCGAGAAGCGTCCCTACGCTCCGGGAGAGCACGGCCGCACCAAGCGCAAGGCCGACAGCGACTACGCCGTCCGTCTGCGCGAGAAGCAGCGTCTGCGCGAGCAGTACGGCATCCGCGAGAAGCAGATGCGCAACACGTTCAACGAGGCTCGTCGCCAGGATGGCCTGACCGGTGAGAACCTGGTCGAGCTGCTCGAGATGCGTCTCGACGCGCTCGTCGTGCGTTCGGGCTTCGCCCGCACCACCGCACAGGCTCGTCAGCTCGTCGTGCACCGTCACATCCTCGTCGACGGCCAGCTCGTCGACCGCCCGTCCTTCCGCGTGAAGCCGGGCCAGCTCATCCACGTCAAGGCCAAGAGCGAGGGCACCGAGCCCTTCCAAGTCGCAGCGGCCGGCGGTCACGCCGAGGTCCTGCCTCCCGTTCCCGGCTACCTCGAGGTCGAGCTCGACAAGCTCCAGGCTCGCCTGGTTCGTCGCCCGAAGCGCGCCGAGGTCCCCGTGACCTGTGAAGTGCAGCTCGTCGTCGAGTACTACGCAGCTCGCTGAGTTCAGCTTTTCCGCAGAAGGCGTCGGGGCAACCCGACGCCTTCTGTCGTTTCCGCATACGATGGGAGCACCGCGCCTACGCGGGCCAGAGGCAAGGATGGCGACATGAAGAACGTGCAGTGGTTCCTGATCGGTGTGATCGGCGGCTTCATCGCGGCGCATCTCATGAACAACGACCCGCGTGGTCACGAGATCCTCGCCGAGGTCGACGCCCGCTTCAACGAATTCACCGGGATCGTCGGCGATGCCTTCCGCGAGGAGCAGGCTCGCCTCTCCGACCCCGCTGACGACTGACCGTCACGGCACCCCCGCCGCGACCTCCGGTCTGTCGGCACGCCCTTTCACACCCTGTACGCAAGGACACCTGGCACCCCTATGAAAACTGCGGAGATCGCGCAGCGCTATCTCGATTTCTTCGAGAAGAACGACCACGTCATCGTCCCCTCGGCCTCGCTGGTCAGCGACGATCCTTCTCTGCTGTTCACGGTCGCCGGAATGGTGCCGATGATCCCGTACCTCACCGGCGTGGTGCCCGCACCGCACCCGCGCATCGCGGACCTGCAGAAGTGCATCCGCACCAATGACATCGAAGAGGTCGGCAAGACCGCTCGTCACGGCACGTTCTTCCAGATGATGGGGAACTGGTCGTTCGGCGACTACTTCAAAGAGGGCGCGATCCGATACGCCTGGGAGCTGCTGACGAGCTCCGAGGCAGACGGCGGCCTCGGTTTCGACGAGAAGGACCTCTGGGTCACCGTCTATGAGACCGACGACGAGGCCGAGGCCATCTGGCGCGACATCATCGGCCTGAAGCCTGAGCGCATCCAGCGTCTGGGGCGTGCCGACAACTACTGGAACACCGGCCAGCCCGGTCCCGGTGGCCCCGACAGCGAGATCTTCTTCGACCGTGGCCCCTCGTACGGCAAGGACGGCGGCCCCGCGGCCGACGATTCGCGGTTCCTCGAGATCTGGAACCTCGTGTTCATGCAGGACTTCATCGACAACATCCGCGGCAAGACCGAGTTCGACATCGTGGGCGAGCTGCCCCAGAAGAACATCGACACCGGCATGGGACTCGAGCGGGTCGCGTTCCTCAAGCAGGGCGTCGAGAACATGTATGAAACGGATCAGGTGCGCCCGGTCCTCGACCGCGCGGTGGAGCTCTCCGGTCGCCGCTACGGCGCAGTGCACGAAGACGACGTGCGCTTCCGCGTCGTGGCCGACCACGTGCGCTCGTCGCTCATGCTGCTGTCCGACGGCGTCCGCCCGTCCAACGAGGGCCGCGGATACATTCTGCGGCGCCTCATGCGGCGCACAGTGCGTTCGATGCGTCTGCTCGGCGTCGACGAGCCGGTCTTCCCCGAGCTCTTCGCCACATCGCGCGACGCCATGAAGTCCGCATACCCGGTGCTCGAGAAGGAATGGCAGACTCTGTCGGCCTCGGCCTTCGCCGAGGAGGAGACCTTCCGTCGCACCCTGGCTCAGGGGTCGACGATCCTCGACCTGGCGCTGGATGAGACCAAGAAGGGCGGGGGAGCGGCGCTGAGCGGCTCCGAGGCATTCCTGCTGCACGACACCTACGGGTTCCCGATCGACCTCACCCTCGAGGTCGCGGAGGAAGCGGGTCTCGCGGTCGACCGTGAGGCATTCGACACGCTGATGCAGGAGCAGCGCTCGCGGGCGAAAGCCGATGCCCGCAACCGTAAGCGCCAGCTCGCGGACGTCTCGGTGTACCGGGATCTCCGTGCTCTGGGCGAGACGGGCTTCGACGGGTACTCCGAGCTCGAGGTCGACTCGCGCATCCTCGGCATCCTGGTCGACGGCCAGCCGGCACGCACGGCGACGGAGGGTCAGATCGCCGAGGTCGTGCTCGCCGAGACGACGCTGTACGCCGAGTCCGGAGGTCAGGTCGCCGACAAGGGCGTCATCGTCGGGCCGGGCTATGAGCTCGAGGTCCTCGACGTGCAGCGTCCGGTGCCCGGGCTCATCAGCCACACCGTCGAGGTCACTCGCGGCGCTGTCGCAGTGGATGACGCGGCGACCACGGTCGTGGACGCCGCGAACCGACGGGCCGCCAGGCAGGCGCACTCCGCCACGCACCTCGTGCATGCGGCACTGCGTGACACGCTCGGACCGACCGCGACCCAGTCCGGTTCGCTCAACCGTGCCGGGTACATGCGATTCGACTTCTCGTGGTCACAGGCTCTCTCAGCCGACACGCGCACCGAGATCGAGGAGATCACCAATCGTGCCGTGAACGACGCCCTCGAGGTCACGACTCGCATCGTGACCCTCGACGAGGCGAAGGAGGCCGGCGCCATGGCTCTCTTCGGTGAGAAGTACGGCGACGTCGTGCGGATGGTCGACATCGGGGGTCCGTGGTCGCGCGAACTCTGCGCCGGCACCCACGTCACCACGAGTGCCGAGATCGGCCTCGTGAGCCTTGTCGGCGAGTCGTCGGTCGGCGCGTCGAACCGACGCATCGAAGCGCTGGTCGGTCAGGACGCATTCCGCGAGCTCGCTGCAGAACGCGCCCTCGTGTCGCAGCTCACGACCTCGCTCAAGACGCCTCGCGACCAGCTCGCCGAACGCATCGCGGATCTCTCCGCGAGTCTCAAGGCGGCAGAGAAGCGTATCGCGCAGTTCGAATCCAGGGAGCGCGCAGGCCGTGTCCCGGCCATCGCCGATGCCGCGAACCGTGTCGGTGCGTTCCGCGTGGCCGCCCAGTCGCTGGGTGAGGTGGCGTCGGCCGACGACGTGCGCGAGCTGGTCCTCGGCGTCCGCGACCGTCTCGGCTCCGATGCTGCGGTCGTCGCTCTCGGCGCCGTTGTCAACGGACGCCCGGTGGTGGTCGTCGCGACGAACGATGCCGCGCGGTCAGCCGGTGCGAAGGCCGGTGCGCTGGCGAAGCGCGCTGCCGCCGTGCTCGGAGGAGGCGGTGGCGGTCGTGACGACGTCGCTCAGGGTGGTGGCACCGATGTCGGCGCTCTGCAGGCGGCCCTCGAGGCCGTGTCGCAGGAGCTGCAGTCAGCGTGAGCGGCTTCCGCCGCGGCGTGCGGATCGGTGTGGATGTCGGGCGTGCCCGCGTCGGCGTCGCCCGCTGCGATCCGGACGGCATGCTCGCGGTCCCGGTCGAGACCGTGCAGCGCAACGATTCGTCGGTCGACAGGATCGCCGCGATCGCCGCAGACTTCGACGTACTCGAGTTCGTCGTCGGGCTGCCGGTCAACCTGCAGGGCGCCGACACCGCGTCGACGACTGATGCCCGCGAGTTCGCAGCGTCACTGCAGGCGCAGACGGGCACTCCCGTCCGGCTGGTCGATGAGCGCCTCAGCACCGTCACCGCACACGCCGCTCTGCGATCTTCGGGCAGAACACAGAAGAAGTCTCGTAGCATTGTGGATCAGATCGCCGCAGTGATCCTGCTGCAGCAGGCGATCGACACGGAGAAGAGCACCGGAAACCCGCCCGGTGCCACGATTCCGCTCGACGAGGAGTCCCCCCGATAATGCCCGAACGCGAGAGCGCTTCGCCTCAGCACGATCCGGACGCCCGTCTGGGTGACCTGTTCGAGAACCTTCCCGACCCGTCGCCGCAGATCCCGACGGTCGACAACACCCCACCCGCTCCGGGGTCGCGCCGAGCAGCGCGTGAAGCCGCGGCTGCACAGCCGGCGGCTACTGCCGCGGGGGCCGACGCTTCTGCAGACCGCCCGGACGATGCGTCCAGCACAGCGGCGCCGGAAGCGACGGCCCCCGAACCGGTTGCCGCCCGCTCGTCCGAGAGCGCGTCGTCCATCGGCGAGGCTTCCGCGGACCCAGCCGTATCCGACACGGCGTCGGAAGCATCTGGCGTAGCCGCGGCGGGCACCCCGGTGGAGGGCGCAGCAGCAGGAGGCCGTCTCGAAGACCTCTTCCATGCCCACCCGGAGCACGACTCCGGCGGTCGACCGCCCACCAAGAAGAAGCGCCGCACGGGATGCCTGGTCGCACTCGTCATCGTCCTCGCTGTGATCGGTGGCATCGTCGCAGCAGGGGCGTGGGCCTGGGGCACGTACGGCGACAAGATCAGCGACGCCCTCGGATGGGGCGACCCCAAGGACTGGGAGCCCGGGCTCGCGTCCGGTGAGGTGCTCGTCACGATCCACGAGGGCGACACCGGCTCTCCTGTGTCGACAGCGCTGTACGAAGCGGGCGTCACCCGCACGGAGGACGTCTTCTACGACTACCTGGTCGACGAGAACATCGCGGTCACCTTCTACCCGGGCATCTACAGCCTGCAGGAGAAGATGACGGCCGAGGCGGCGCTCGAGGCGCTGCAGAACCCGGACAACAAACGGGAGAACTCCGCCAGCGTGGGCGAGGGCGCCACCATCGAGTCGTCGCTTCCGGGCATGGCCGAATCGCTCGGCATGCCCATCGAAGACCTGCAGGCGGCCGTCGAGGCAGACCCTGCGACCTACGGCGTGACCGCGCAGAGCCTCGAGGGGTGGCTGTTCCCGGCCGTCTACACGTTCGATCCGGGAGTCACCGCCACGCAGGTCATCCAGCGCATGGTCGATCGCACGAAGGAATCGCTGACGGAGGCCGGCGTGCCCGCGGAGGATGCCCAGCGCGTGCTGACGATCGCCTCGATCATCCAACGCGAGGGCCTCACCGCCGACTTCCCGAAGGTGTCTCGTGTGATCGAGAACCGTCTCGACATCGACATGAAGCTGCAGATGGACTCGACGGCGCAGTACGGCTACGGGTCGCTGCACGAGGGAGTCGTGTCGAGTTCGGCGGAGGCCCTCGAGGACGACAATCCCTGGAACACCTACGTGCACACCGGCCTGCCGGTCACACCCATCGCGAGCCCGAGCTTCGCCGCGATCGACGCGGCGATGCACCCCGCCGACGGCCCTTGGCTCTACTTCGTGACGACGAACCTCGCCACCGGAGAGACCCAGTTCTCGGTCACGTACGAGGAGCACCTGCAGGGAGTCGAGAAGTGGGAGAAGTGGTGTCAGGAGAACCCCGACGGGGGTTGCTCGGCCGGATGACCCCGCAGCGGCTCGCGGTCTGGGGCGACCCGATCGCCCATTCCAAGTCCCCGCAGCTGCACGCGGCCGCCTACGGTGCGCTGGGCCTCGACTGGGAGTACACGCGTCGTCGTGTCGACGACGCGGGCTTCGACACAGCGCTGGCGGCTCTGGACGAGTCGTGGAGGGGGCTCTCGCTCACGATGCCCCTCAAGGAGCGGGCCCACCGTGCGTCGGTCACCCGCGACCGCTATGCCGACCTCACCGGTGCAGTGAACACGCTGCTGCTCACGGACGGCATCCTCGGCTTCAACACCGATGTGGGCGGGATCGTCGACGCCCTGGGTGAGCAGGACCTGCTCTCGATCGAGGACGTCCGGATCCTCGGCGCCGGCGCGACGGCATCCTCCGCTCTGGTCGCCTGCGTCGAGGCCGGGGCGCGCACGGTCGACATCCGCGCGCGTCGGCCTGAACGCGCCGCCGAACTGCTGTCGCTCGGGCGGCGACTCGGCGTCTCGATCACGGTCTCGACGTTCGACGCGGACGCCGCCGACGTCGGGCTCACCGTCGCGACGCTTCCCGGCGGCAGCGTGCTCGAGGAGGCGACGGCTGCCCGCCTGAGCGGGAGCGGGGGAGCGCTGTTCGACGTCGCATACTCGCCCTGGCCTTCGGCGCTCGCCTCCGTGTGGAGCGGGGGGCCGGCCGTCTCCGGCGAGGGGATGCTGCTGCGTCAGGCCGTGCGTCAGATCCGCATCTTCCTCCACGGCGACCAGAGCGTTCCGCTGCCCGCGGAGGGTGTCGTGATCGCCGCGATGGAAGCAGCCCTGCAGGCACCCGACGTCACGCGGCACGATCCGGTGTGAAACGCGTGGGAGACTAGAGCAATGCTCCGCGTGCTCACTGCCGGCGAATCGCACGGCCCAGAACTCATTGCCGTCATGGAGGGTCTGCCCTCGGGAGTCCCCGTGTCCTCCGAGTCGATCCAGGCCGATCTCGCACGCCGCAAACTCGGCTATGGGCGCGGCTCCCGCATGAAGTTCGAGCAGGACGAGCTCACGATCTCGGGCGGGGTACGCCACGGCAAGACCCTCGGAAGCCCGATCGCCCTCCGCATCGGCAACACCGAGTGGCCGAAGTGGATCGAGGTGATGAATCCCGAGCCGGTCGAGCTGACCGACAAGTCACGGGGCCGGAGCGCACCGCTGACCCGTCCTCGCCCCGGGCACGCCGACCTCGTGGGCATGCAGAAGTACGACTTCGACGAGGCTCGTCCGATCCTCGAACGCGCCAGCGCCCGAGAGACGGCGGCCAGGGTGGCGCTCGGCGCCATCGCGCGTTCGTTCCTGAGCGAGCTGGGCATTCGCCTCGTCAGCCACACCCTCTCGATCGGCCCGGTGCACGTGCCCGATGGCGCCGCGCTGCCGACACCCGACGACGTCGACCGACTCGATGCCGATCCGCTGCGCTGCTTCGACGCGACGACGTCCGCACTCATGGTGGCCGAGGTCGATGACGCCAAGAAGGACGGCGACACGCTCGGCGGGATCGTGGAGGTGCTCGCCTACGGTCTCCCGCCCGGACTCGGCTCGCACGTGCACTGGGACCGCCGTCTCGACGCACGGCTCGCACAGGCCCTGATGAGCATCCAGGCCATCAAGGGCGTCGAGGTCGGCGACGGCTTCGAGACCACTCGGCGACGTGGCTCGGCGGCTCACGACGAATTGTTCGCGACCGCGGACGGCATCTCGCGCGGCTCCGATCGCGCCGGCGGCACCGAGGGCGGGATGTCTACGGGAACGGTGTTGCGCGTGCGCGCGGGGATGAAGCCCATCGCGACTGTGCCGCACGCGCTGCGAACGATCGACATCGCGTCCGGCGAGGATGCCACGGCGCACCACCAGCGATCCGACGTGTGCGCGGTGCCGGCAGCCGGCGTCGTGGCCGAGGCCATGGTCGCCGTCGAGCTCGCCAACGCCGTGCTCGAGAAGTTCGGCGGCGACAGCATCGGCGAGACGCGCCGCAACCTCGACGCCTACCTCGCTGCGATCCCGGCCGAACTGCGGACGACGCCTGCGTCCGAGGCGGCGCTCATCGCGCATGACGAGCGCAGCTGACCAGCTGTCGCTGGTGCTCGTCGGCCCGATGGCGGCGGGAAAGACCAGCGTCGGTCGTCGTGTCGCCCGCACGCTCGACGTGCCGTTCATCGACACGGACAAGCGCGTGGTCGCGGCCCACGGCCCCATCTCGGCGATCTTCGAGGAGCACGGGGAGGCGCACTTCCGCGCGCTCGAACGGGCGGAGGTCGCGGAGGCTCTGCAGCTGGGCGGCGGCGTGATCTCGCTGGGCGGGGGAGCGGTGACCGACCTGGCGACCAGGACGCTGCTGCGTGACCAGCCGGTCGTGTTCCTGACCGTCACCCCTGCGGCAGTGGCCGACCGCATCCAGAGCGGCGGCCGACCGCTGCTCGCGGGGGCAGACCCGGTCGGGCGATGGACGAAGATCTTCGAAGAGCGTCGAGACTGGTATGACGAAGTGGCGACCGTGACGTTCGACACGTCGCGGCGCCCCATGCAGCGCATCGCCGACGACATCGTGGCATGGAGGAGAGAACTGGGATGACTACGACAACCATCAGCGTGACGGGCGAGAACCCCTACGACATCGCCATCGGCAGGGGGATCCTCGATGAGGTGTCCGCGGCACTCGATCCCGGAGTCCGCAAGGTCCTGGTGGTCCACCCGCCGACCCTCGCCGCTCGTGCGGCGGAACTGCGCGACAGACTGCTCTCCGATGTCGAGAACGGTCCGCGCGAGGTCCTGCTCGCCGAGGTGCCGGATGCCGAGCAGGGCAAGCGCATCGAGGTCGCCGCGTTCTGCTGGCAGGTGATGGGACAGGCCGACTTCACCCGCTCGGACGCTGTGGTCGGATACGGCGGAGGTGCCGTGACCGATCTCGCCGGATTCGTCGCGGCGACATGGCTGCGAGGTGTGCAGCTCGTGCAGGTGCCCACCACCGTGCTCGGCCTCGTCGATGCCTCCGTGGGCGGCAAGACGGGCATCAACACCGCCGAGGGCAAGAACCTCGTCGGAGCGTTCTGGGCTCCCCGTGCCGTGATCGGCGATCTGGACGAGCTCGCGAGCCTCAGCCCGAACGAGGCGACCGCCGGGTTCGCCGAGGTGGTGAAGGCCGGGTTCATCTGGGCGCCCGAGATCCTCGACATCATCGAGGCCGATCCGGTGCGCGCCGTCGACTCGACCACACCGGAGTTCCGGCGTGCAGTCGAGCTCGCGATCGACATGAAGGCCCAGGTGGTCTCGGACGACTTCCGCGAGGCGGGGCAGCGCGAGATCCTCAACTACGGCCACACGCTCGGCCACGCCATCGAGCATGCAGAGAGGTACCGCTGGCGCCACGGAGCGGCGATCTCGATCGGCATGCTGTACGCGGCCGAGCTGTCACGACTCGCCGGACGACTGTCCGACTCCGCCGCCGAGCGCCACCGCACGATCCTCGAGTCGCTGGGACTCCCGACCGGCTACCGGGCCGGTGCGTGGCCGCAGCTGCTGGCGACGATGCAGCGCGACAAGAAGAGTCGCGGCGGGATGCTGCGCTTCATCCTCCTAGACGACATCGCGAAGCCCACCGTCCTGCAGGCACCGGACGAGTCGCTGCTCTTCGCGGCCTACCAGGAGATCGGCGAATGACACGCCGCATCCTGCTCGTCAACGGACCGAACCTCAACCTGCTTGGCACGCGCGAGCCCGAGGTCTACGGCACGGCGACGCTGGCCGATGTGGAGCGGCTCACGGCGGAGGCCGCGGCTGCGGAGGGCTTCGAGGTGCGCGCCGTGCAGAGCAACCACGAGGGCGTGCTGATCGACGCGATCCATGCGGCGCGTGAGGACTGCGCGGCGATCATCATCAATCCAGGCGGGCTCACGCACACGAGCGTGTCGCTGCGCGATGCCCTCACGGGAGTCGCGCTGCCGTTCGCCGAGGTGCACATCTCTGACGTGTACGCGCGGGAGGAGTTCCGGCACCATTCCTACCTGCACGATGTCGCGGCCGTGCGGGTGATCGGCGAGGGCGTCGACGGCTACGCGAGTGCTGTGCGGCAGCTCGCAGCGCTGATCCCGTAGAATCGACTCTCGGCCCACCCCAGTCCAGACCGGACGCGAGCGGCCCCCAGACTCGAGAAACGGAAAGTCCAGCGCATGGCATCTACCGCAGACATCAAGAACGGCGTCGTCCTGAGCATCGAGCGGCAGCTCTGGAGCGTCGTCGAGTTCCAGCACGTCAAGCCCGGCAAGGGCGGCGCGTTCGTCCGCACCAAGCTCAAGAACGTCATGAGCGGCAAGGTCGTCGACAAGACGTTCAACGCCGGTGCGAAGATCGAGATCGAGAACGTCGACCGTCGCGATTACACCTACCTGTACACCGACGGTGACGGGTACGTGTTCATGGACCAGACCGACTACGACCAGATCACGGTCCCCGCTGCGACCGTCGGCGATGCGAAGAACTTCCTGCTCGAGAACCAGCAGGTCACGATCGCGCTCAACAACGGCAACCCGCTGTACATCGACCTCCCCGCGTCGGTGATCCTCGAGATCACCTACAGCGAGCCCGGTGTGCAGGGCGACCGCTCGTCGGCTGGCACGAAGCCGGCCACGCTCGAGACGGGCTACGAGATCCAGGTGCCGCTCTTCGTCGAGACCGGCACCAAGGTCAAGGTCGACACGCGCACGGGCGACTACCTCGGTCGCGAGAAGTAAGGCGTGAGCGCCCGTACGAAAGCGCGCAAGCGCGCACTCGACATCCTCTTCTCCGCCGACGTCCGTGGAGACGAGATCTCTGTGACCCTGGCCGCAGAGGCCAAGCGCGCTGCGAGTGAACCGGCGCGCGAGGCCTCCTGGCTCTACGCCCGCGAGGTGGTCGACGGCATCATCGATCACCGCGACGAGATCGATGAGCAGATCACGACCCACAGCCGCGACTGGAAGATCGAGCGCATGCCTGCGGTCGATCGGGCCCTGCTGCGCATCGGCGTCTGGGAGATCCTGTTCAACGACGCCGTGCCGACCGCTGTCGCCATCGATGAGGCGGTCGAGCTCGCCAAGGAGTTCTCCACCGACGATTCGGGCGCGTTCGTGCACGGCGTGCTCGCCCGCGTCTCTCGCGCGGCCTGAGCGACGACTCAGGACGCGGTCCCCGAGATGTCGGAGGCCGCGGGAAGGATGGGGCCATGCCCGCGCCGCACGTCGATCTTCGTGACCTCATGCAGATCACCGATGTCGGGGGCTACCAGCGCGGCCTCGCCTACTTCCGCGAGGGCAACGTTCTCGATGTGGTCTGGCATGAGGACCTGCTCGAACTCGAGGGCCATGTTCGCGGGAGCGCCGACGCGCAGTATGTGACCGAGATCGTCTTCCTCTCGTCGAACGGGACGAGGCGCGTCAGGTCGACCCGCTGCACGTGTCCGGTACGGAGCGGGTGTAAGCACGTGGTCGCCACCCTTCTCGCCTCCAACGTGCACGAGTACTCGCAGCAGGCTGCGGCTCTCCAGCGTCAGCCGGACGCGGAGCAGAAGCCAGCCGCGCCCCGTAGCGCAGCGAAGGCGTCGTGGAGGAGTCTGCTCGATCCTGCGGTGTCCCAGCACCCGCAGCGCCTCGCCCTGGGGATCGAGCTGCGCCACCGGGAGTCCCGGAGCGAGAACCACTGGGGGCCGCGTCCCGTCCGTGCGGCGACGGCACGTGATCTCGCCCGACCGAGCGGCGAGTTGCTTCTGGCGATCCGCCCGATGATGCGCAGCGCTCAGACCGGTGCATGGATCCAGGGCGGAGCAGGTTGGGATGCGGTCCGTCGCGACGCCTCGCAGTTCGGTCGCGAACAGAACCGCTGGTTCGGGGATCTCCTCAGCATCTCGCGGGATTCGCTGCTGTCCGGCAATGCCGGCGAGTGGATCGTCCTCGACCAGGTCGAGTCGCCGCTGCTGTGGAGGCACCTCCGATCGGCCGCCGACGTCGGCATCCCTCTCGTCCCCAATCAGAAGAGCGCCTCGGTGCGAATCGCCTCCGCGGCTGAAGTATCCGCGAAGATCAGTCGCGCCGAAGGGGGAGCGCTGGAGGTCGCCGCGGACGTGCGAATCGATGATCGCTCGATACCGGCCGGCGACGTGCATCCGATCGGTCGCACGGGTGTCTACGCGGCGACCCTCGCGGGCACCCGGATCGAGGTCGTCCTCGCCGAAGTGCCCCTGAGCGAGCAGACACGTGCGCTCCTCGCGGCCGCCGACCCGATCCTCGTGCCGGCCGACGACGAGCAGGCCTTCATCGCCGACGCCTATCCACTTCTGGCGAGGCGCAGCACCGTGCGCACGGTCGGTGCGGTCGAGCTTCCGGACGTGCCGGAGCCCGAGCCCGTGCTGACCGTCAGCTACGAGCGCGGCGATGTCGTGAGCTACGCGTTCGAGTGGTCCTATGGTCCGTTCGGAAGAGTGCCGTTCGCCTGGAATGAGGCAGCGGTGCGAGATGCCGAGAGCGAGACGACCAGGCGGGCGGCGATCGAGGCGGCATGGCAGGAGTTCCGCACGACGAGCTTCCGGCCGAGCGGCTCGTTCCACGACGTCGATGCGGCGGCGTTCGTCGCGGAGGGCGTTCCCGCGCTCGAGGCGGTGGGCGTCCGCGTCGAGTCCACGGGAGAGCGCAAGGCGTATCGGGAGCTGACGGGCGATCCCGAGGTCAAGGTCACGACCGTCGAGTCGACCGACTCCGACTGGTTCGATCTCGGCATCCTCGTGACGATCGACGGTCGACTCATCCCGTTCGGACCTCTGTTCACGGCGTTGAGCAGGGGGCGCAAGAAGCTGCTCCTCTCTGACGGCGGGTACTTCTCGCTCAACCACCCATCGCTGGATCGTCTGCGCGACCTCATCGAGGAGGCGGGCGAGCTCGACGAGTGGGAGACCGGCCCGCGCATCAGCCGCTACCAGACCGATCTGTGGGAGGAATTCGAAGATCTCGCCGACGAGGCGCAGCCTGCTGTCAGCTGGCGCGCCACGGCTGACGGGCTCCGTCAGGCGACGGGCGTCCCGCCGACGCCCGTTCCCGCGGGACTTCAGGCCGATCTCCGCCCGTATCAGAAGGCCGGCTTCGACTGGCTCGTCTTCCTGTGGCGTCATCGACTGGGAGGGATCCTCGCCGATGACATGGGTCTGGGAAAGACTCTGCAGCTCCTCACGTTCATCCAGTACACGCGGGATGCCGGCGAGACGAGGCCGTTCCTCGTGCTCGCCCCCACGTCGGTCCTGAGCACCTGGCGGTCGGAGGCGGCGCGGTTCACTCCCGGACTTCGCGTGTCGATCGTCGACAGCACGAGCGGAAAGCGGTCAGACGTCCTGAGAGCTGCCACCCGGTCGAGCGATCTCGTCGTCAGCTCCTATACGGTCGCGCGCCTCGACGAAGAGGAGTTCCGCGAGATCGAATGGGCCGGGCTGATCCTCGACGAGGCCCAGTTCGTCAAGAACCCCAAGACCCGGCTCCACCGCGCCATCTCGACGTTCCACGCCGACGTCACGTACGCGGTCACCGGAACGCCGATGGAGAACAGCCTCTCCGAGCTGTGGTCGCTGCTCAAGCTCGCCGCCCCGGGCCTGTTCCCCTCGGCGCGGAAGTTCAAGGATCGCTACATCCAGCCGATCGAGAAGGGCAAAGTCCCCGAGAACGAGGAGGGTGGCGAGTACCGCGCGCGGCGTCTCGCTCAGCTGCGTCGTCGTGTCAGACCTCTGATGCTGCGACGCACCAAGGAGCTCGTCGCACCCGACCTGCCGGCGAAGCAGGAGCAGCTGCTCGAGGTCGAGCTGAGCCCCGCGCACAGGGCGCTCTACGACGTCGTGCTGCAGCGTGAACGCCAGAAGGTCCTGGGGCTGATCGATGACCTCGATCGCAACCGCTTCATCGTCTTCCGCTCGCTCACCCTGCTGCGCATGCTGAGCCTCGCCCCCGCGCTGGTGGATGAGGCCGACGCGGAGATCGGGTCGAGCAAGCTCGACACACTGCTCGAGCGTGTGGCCGAACTGCAGGCCGAGGGGCACCGTGCCCTGGTGTTCAGCCAGTTCACGTCCTTCCTCGACCTCGCAGCCGCCCGGCTCGAGGCCGCCGGCATCCCGTATGCGCATCTCGACGGTTCGACGCGCCGCCGGGAGCAGGTGATCGACGGCTTCAAGTCGGGGGAGCAGCCGGTGTTCCTCATCAGCCTCAAGGCGGGTGGATTCGGACTCACGCTGACAGAAGCCGACTATGTGTTCCTCCTCGATCCGTGGTGGAACCCGGCTGCTGAGGAGCAGGCGATCGACCGCACGCACCGCATCGGTCAGACGAATCAGGTGTTCGTCTACCGGATGATCTCGACGGGCACGATCGAGGAGAAGGTGCTCGAGCTGCAGCGCCGCAAGGCCAGGCTCTTCACCGCGGTGATGGACGACGACGAGCTGTTCGCACAGTCGCTCACCGCGGACGACATCAAGGGGCTGTTCGACGACGCCTGATTTCTCCCGGCCGGGTCATCGCGTCCGCCCAGGACCCCATCGGTAGAATCGAACGGTTCACTTCAGGAGGAATGCATGCGGATCACGGGACTCGGCCACGCCGGGATGTTCATCGAGACAGTCGGCGGGAACATCATCTGCGACCCGGTCCTCGGGCCGTCGTTCTTCGGCTCGTGGTTCCCCTTCCCCGACAACCGCGGGCTCGACTGGGAGCGGTTCGGCCGCGAGGCGGACTTCCTGTACATCTCGCACCGGCACCGCGACCACTTCGATCCGAAGCTGCTCGAGCGCTACATCCGCAAGGACATCGAGGTGCTGCTGCCCGAGTACCCGATCGATGACCTCGAGCAGGACATCAGGGCGCTGGGCTACACGAACATCACGTATGCGCCCGCCGGCGAGATCATCGAGCGCGGTGCTCTGAAGATCATGATCACTCCACTGCGAGCTCCGAGCGACGGTCCGATCGGCGACTCCTCGCTGAGCGTCGACGACGGCACCGGCTCGGTGCTCAACCAGAACGACTCGCATCCGCTCGACCTCGACACGCTGCTGCATTTCGGCAAGCCGGATGCGTACTTCACTCAGGTCTCCGGCGCGATCTGGTGGCCCATGGTCTACGACCTGCCTATGGACGCCAAGCAGAACTTCGCAAAGCTCAAGCGGGATGCCCAGAACAAGCGGGCCATGTACTACATCGACAAGGTCGACGCTCCTCACGTCTTCCCGATGGCCGGTCCGCCGATGTTCCTGCGAGACGACCTCTTCGACTTCAACGGGGTCGGCCGCAACGGTGAATCGATCTTCACCGACCAGAAGCAGTTCCTCGCTCACATGAAGGAGCTCTCGCCCCAGTACGACGGGCATCTGTTCGTACCGGGCACGGTCGTGACCGTCGACGGCGGTGAGGTGTCCACCGAGCAGTCGCTCTACACCGAGGCGGAACTCGCCCACATCTTCGACGAGAAGTGGGACTACCTCGAGGAGCAACGCGCCTCTCGCCAGCAGGAGATCCTCGACGAGGAGGCTTCGCGCGCAGCGGTGATGCCCCCGGCCGAGATGCTCGAGGAGCTCAAGACCTGGTGGGAGCCGCTGCTGAAGAAGTCGCGCACGATCCGACTCGGAGTCGGCGGGTGCGTGCGGTTCCGGATCGGCGACCTCGACATGGTGGTCGACTTCCCCCGCGCGAAGGTCCGCGAGTACGCCGGCGAGGAGTGCATCTACTGGTACACGATTCCCGCCGACCTCGTCTCGACGAACATCCGCGACCATGAGATCGACTGGTCGAACTCGATCTTCCTCTCGATGCAGTTCCAGGTGGGACGCAGCGGCAAGTTCAACGAGTTCCTCACGACGTTCCTCAAGTGCCTCTCGGTCGATCGCATCGAGTACGTCGAGAACTGGTACCAGGAGCAGACGGACCAGACCGAGGATGCCGAGATCGGGGACTGGCTCGTACAGCGGCGCTGTCCACATCTGCGGGCCGATCTGACCAAGACCGGAAAGGTCGACGACGACGGCATCCTGACGTGCAGCATGCACGACTGGAAGTGGGACCTCAAGACCGGCCGCTGCCTGTCGACGAGCGGCCACCCGATCCGCTCGACGAAGATCGACGAGGTCACCGACGCAGTGCTCCGCGAGGCCAGCTGACGTGGTTCGCTCCTCGCACCCGCACGGATCGGGGCGCGATGCTCGAACACCGATGCCGATGTTCACCGGGCCCCTCCGCGGTGCTCGATGGATCACCCGTTCCACGCCGGAACGGCTGATCCGGGTGGCCGTCGACTATCTCGAGAACGCCGGATTCGAGCAGCGCCACGATGGCTTCGACGAACAGCTGCGAGAGCGCGGATCCGAGTGGACGGCCGTCGCGCTGGAGATCGGCGACGAGGAGAGATCGAAGCGGTTCGCGCTGCTCGGCATGGTGATCGACGAACTCCCGTTCCCGGTGCCGCGGGCGTTCCAGCGTGTGCTCTCGCCGACGCTGGTCGTCGTCGCCTCCCGTCCTGTCGCACCTCTCGTGTCCGAGCTCATCGTGTTCCCCCACACCTCGCGCCGCGGGTCTCCGGCGTACTCCCGCGCAGCTGCTCCTCGCGTGCGCGAGGCCCTCGAGCAGATCACCGCGGCAGCGGGCACGGAAGGCGCGATGCTCTCGCATGAGTATCTCGCCGGAGTCCCCGATGACGGTTCCCCCGTCTCGCAGGCGGTCGTTCGAGAGGTCCTGGGCTGGCGCTGACCCGCGCTAGACTGGACGCATCAAGCAACCTTTAACACCGTCCTGTGAGGCGGAGAAGGGAGCGGCTGATGAGTGCACGCACCGTTCTGCACGAAGCCGATATCTCGCGGGCTCTGACCCGCATCGCACATGAGATCCTCGAATCCAACCGAGGGGCTGAGAACCTCGTCCTGCTGGGCATTCCGACCCGCGGCGTGACCCTCGCCCGTCGCCTCGCCGCTGTCATCGGCGAGATCGCACAGACCTCTGTGCCGGTGGGAGCGCTCGACGTCACCATGTTCCGTGACGATCTCGCCAAACACCCGACCAGGTCCCCGCGTCCGACAGACATCCCCATCGGCGGGATCGACGGCAAGACCGTCGTCCTCGTCGACGACGTGCTCTTCTCCGGCCGCAGCATCCGCGCGGCGCTCGACGCGCTGCAGTCGATCGGTCGCCCGTCGATCGTCCGTCTCGCGATCCTCGTCGATCGCGGCCACCGTGAACTCCCCATCCGCCCCGACTTCGTCGGCAAGAACATCCCCTCCTCCCGGCAGGAGCGCGTCAACGTGCGCCTCACCGAGGACGACGGCGCCGAGGAAGTGACGATCGAAGCATGAGACACCTGCTCGACACCCGCACCCTCGACCGAGCGACGGCTCTGCGCATCCTCGATGTCGCCGAAGACATGTCCGACACCCAGTCGCGCGAGGTCAAGAAGCTCCCGACGCTGCGCGGCAAGACGGTCGTGAATCTCTTCTTCGAGGACTCGACCCGAACTCGCATCTCCTTCGAGGCGGCCGCCAAGCGCCTTTCGGCCGATGTCATCAACTTCGCCGCCAAGGGGTCCAGCGTCTCGAAGGGCGAGAGCCTCAAGGACACCGCCCAGACGCTGCAGGCGATGGGGGCGGATGCCGTCGTCATCCGCCACCCCGCGTCCGGCGCCCCGCAGACCCTCGCGACCAGCGGGTGGATCTCGGCCGGAGTGGTGAACGCCGGCGACGGCACGCACGAGCATCCGACCCAGGCGCTTCTCGACGCATTCACGATCCGCAAGCGGCGCTTCGGCGCGGAGAGCCGTGGTCGCGATCTCGCCGGCATCCGCGTTGTGATCGTCGGCGATGTGCTCCACTCTCGCGTCGCCCGGTCGAACGTGTGGCTGCTCGCGACACTCGGAGCGGAGGTCACCCTCGTCGCGCCGCCCACACTGGTGCCGCAGAACGTCTCGCTCTGGCCCGCCCAGGTCGTCTACGACCTCGATCAGGCTCTGGCGGACGGTCCGGACGCGGTGATGATGCTGCGCATCCAGCTCGAGCGCATGAACGCCGCGTATTTCCCCACTGAGCGGGAGTATTCCAGGAGATGGGGTCTGGACGCACGGCGTGTGGCCGGCCTTCCGGACGGTAGCATTGTCATGCACCCCGGACCCATGAACCGAGGGTTGGAGATCTCCTCCGAAGCCGCCGATTCCCCGCGCTCGACCGTGCTGGAACAGGTGACGAACGGAGTGTCCATCCGCATGGCGGTGCTGTACCTGCTCCTTGCAGGAGAACGAGACGACGAACGAGGGGGGAACCAGTGAGCGAGACCCTCGTCATCACCGGCGCACAGCTTCTCGGCGCCGAGCGCGCCGACATCATCGTGGAGAACGGGCTGATCTCCGAGATCGGCACCGGACTGAGCCGCTCGGGTGCGCGAGTCATCGACGCCGACGGCCTGGTGGCTCTTCCTGGACTCGTCGACCTGCACACCCACCTCCGCGAACCGGGGTACGAAGCCTCCGAGACGATCCTCACCGGAACCCGTGCCGCGGCGGCCGGCGGGTTCACGGCGGTGTTCGCGATGCCCAACACGTCACCGGTCGCCGATACGGCCGGTGTCGTCGAGCAGGAGCTCGCCCTGGGGGAGGCAGCCGGGTACGCCACCGTGCAGCCCATCGGCGCCGTCACCGTGGGGCAGAAGGGCGAGCGCCTCGCAGAACTCGGTGCGATGGCCACCTCGCGCGCCCAGGTGCGCGTCTTCAGCGATGACGGCTTCTGCGTCTTCGATCCACTGATCATGCGCCGCGCACTCGAGTACGTGAAGTCGTTCGACGGCGTCATCGCGCAGCACGCTCAGGATCCGCGCCTCACCGAGGGCGCCCAGATGAACGAGGGCGTCGTCTCGGCCGAGCTCGGACTCGCCGGGTGGCCCGCGGTCGCCGAGGAGTCGATCATCGCCCGCGATGTGCTTCTCGCCGAACACGTCGGCTCCCGCCTGCACGTGTGCCACCTGTCGACCGCAGGTTCAGTCGAAATCATCCGCTGGGCGAAGAAGCGGGGCATCAACGTCACGGCAGAGGTCACCCCGCACCATCTCCTGCTCACCGATGAACTGGTGCGCGGCTACGACGCCCGCTTCAAGGTCAATCCGCCGCTGCGCCGTGAGGAAGACGTCATGGCCGTGCGCGAAGGCCTCGCCGACGGCACCATCGACATCGTGGCGACCGATCACGCGCCGCACCCGAGCGAGCACAAGTCGTGCGAGTGGCAGGCCGCCGCCAACGGCATGGTCGGACTCGAGAGCGCACTGCGCGTGGTGCACCAGTCGATGGTGCAGACCGGCCTGATCGGTTGGGAAGACGTCGCCAGGGTGATGAGCGCAGCCCCCGCGCGAATCGGGCGCCTCACCGGCCACGGACTGCCTCTGCAGGCCGGTGCCGCCGCACAGATCACGCTCTACGATCCGTCCGTCGCGGGTGTCTTCACGGAATCCGACCTGCACGGTCGGAGCGTGAACTCGCCGTACCTCGGGCGTGACCTTCCCGGCCGCGTCGAGTTCACGATGCACCGCGGACTCCTGACGGTCGACAGCGGATCCGTCGTCGAGGAGTTGAACGCATGATCCCCCGGGATCTCGCGATAGCCCTCATGATCGGGCTGGCGGTGCTCGTCCTCGCGGCGATGCTCTTCGCCTGGCGCCGACGACTCCGACGCGACTCCGATCTGGCGGCCCCCCTGGGCGTGCCGGAGCACGCGGAGGTCATCGACCGTCGCGAGGTGCTCTACGTCTCGACGACGAAGCACGATCAGCCGCTCGAGCGCCTCGCCATCCGCCCGCTCGCCTATCGGGCCAGAGGAGAGGCGGCTGTCACCGATCGCGGACTCGCACTCTGCCTCGACGGCGCGCCGACCGTCTTCCTCGCCTCCACGCGGCTGGCGAGCGTCGACCGTGCGACGGTGACGATCGACCGCGTCGTGGAACCGGGTGGGCTCGTGCGCGTCGCGTGGAATGCGGACGACGACACGATCGTCGACTCGTACCTCAGGGTCACCGACGGCGACCCCCAGAACTTCATCTCAGAACTGCAGCGTCTCGTCCCCGCTACGGACGACACCGCCGCCCCCGACACAGGAGCAACGTCATGACAGCCCTCCCCGAACCCGCCGTCCTCGTCCTCGAAGACGGGACCCGCCACATCGGCCGTGCATACGGTGCGCTGGGCACCACCTTCGGCGAGGTCGTCTTCTCGACCGGCATGTCCGGATACCAGGAGACGCTCACCGACCCCTCGTACGCGGGTCAGATCGTCCTTCAGACGGCACCGCACATCGGCAACACCGGCATGAACGACGAGGACCGCGAGTCCCGTCGCATCTGGGTGGCCGGCTACATCGTGCGCGACCCCTCACGCGTCGTCTCCAACTGGCGTGCGAACGCTTCGCTCGACGAGATCCTCGTTCGGGACGGCATCGTCGGCATCAGCGGCATCGACACGCGATCGATCACACGGCACATCCGCTCGGCCGGATCGATGCGCGGCGGCGTCTTCTCGGGCGAGGCGGCGCGCATCGACGACGAGGAGCAGCTGCGCCTCGTGCGTGAGGCGCCTCAGATGGCCGGTCAGAACCTCTCGGCGCAGGTCTCGGTCGACGTCGCCACCGTCACGACGGCGATGGGGGAGCGGGTCGGCAATCTCGCCGTCCTCGACCTCGGCGTGAAGCAGGCCACGATCGACAACCTGGCGGCCCGTGGCTTCGAGGTGCATGTCCTGCCGCAGAACGTCACGATCGATGACATCCGAGCGATCGACCCCGTCGCCGTCTTCTACTCGAACGGTCCCGGCGACCCTGCAGCATCCGGCGACCACGTCGAGCTGCTGCGCTCGGTGCTCGACGACGGGCTGCCGTTCTTCGGCATCTGCTTCGGCAACCAGCTGCTCGGCAGAGCGCTGGGTCTCGGCACCTACAAGCTGCCGTTCGGGCACCGCGGCATCAACCAGCCCGTGCTCGACAAGTCGACCGGGCGCGTCGAGATCACCGCACACAACCACGGGTTCGCGGTGGAAGCCCCGCTGGAGGGCTCGTTCGACAGTCCCCAGGGCTACGGCAAGGTCGAGGTCAGTCACGTCGGACTGAACGACAACGTGGTCGAAGGTCTCCGAGCTCTCGACATCCCGGCGTTCTCGGTGCAGTACCACCCGGAGGCGGCAGCCGGACCGCACGACGCCAACTATCTCTTCGACCGGTTCCGCGACATGGTCATCGCCAGCAAGAAGGACACCAAGTAATGCCCAAGCGCGACGACATCAACTCCGTCCTCGTCATCGGCTCCGGCCCGATCGTCATCGGTCAGGCGTGCGAGTTCGACTACTCCGGCACCCAGGCGTGCCGTGTGCTGCGCGAGGAGGGCGTGAGGGTCATCCTCGTCAACTCCAACCCGGCGACGATCATGACCGACCCCGACTTCGCCGACGCGACCTACATCGAGCCGATCACCTGGCAGGTCATCGAGACGATCATCGCGAAGGAGCGTCCTGACGCGATCCTGCCGACCCTCGGCGGCCAGACGGCCCTGAACGCCGCGATCGAGCTGCACAACCACGGCATCCTCGAGAAGTACGACGTCGAGCTGATCGGTGCGAGCTTCGAGGCGATCAACAAGGGCGAGGACCGCCAGATCTTCAAGCAGCTCGTGCTCGACGCCGGCGCCGACGTGGCGCGAAGCATCATCGCGCACACGATGGACGACCTGCTCGAGGGAGCGGCTGAGCTGGGCTACCCGCTCGTCGTGCGCCCCTCGTTCACCATGGGCGGTCTCGGATCCGGCTTCGCGTACGACGAAGAGGATCTGCGCCGGATCGGCGGTGCCGGTCTGCGCGATTCTCCGACCACGGAGGTGCTCCTGGAGGAGTCGATCCTCGGCTGGAAGGAGTACGAGCTCGAGCTCATGCGCGACACCGCCGACAACACGGTGGTCGTCTGCTCTATCGAGAACGTCGACCCCGTGGGCGTGCACACCGGGGACTCGATCACCGTCGCCCCGGCTCTGACCCTCACCGACCGCGAGTACCAGAAGCTCCGCGACATCGGCATCGACATCATCCGCGCGGTCGGCGTCGACACCGGCGGCTGCAACATCCAGTTCGCGATCGACCCGAGCAACGGCCGCATCATCGTGATCGAGATGAACCCGCGCGTCTCGCGCTCGAGCGCGCTCGCATCCAAGGCCACCGGTTTCCCGATCGCGAAGCTCGCGGCGAAGCTGGCGCTCGGCTACCGCCTCGACGAGATCCCCAACGACATCACGGGCGTCACGCCCGCGAGCTTCGAGCCCACGCTCGACTATGTCGTCGTCAAGGTGCCCCGGTTCGCGTTCGAGAAGTTCCCGGCTGCCGACGCGACGCTGACGACCACCATGAAGTCGGTCGGCGAGGCGATGGCGATCGGCCGCAATTACGCGACCGCGCTGCAGAAGGCGCTGCGCTCGCTCGAGAAGCGCGGCTCCAGCTTCCACTGGGGCGAGGAGAGCCGCTCCGTCGACGAGCTGCTCGAGGTCTCGAAGGTCCCGACGGACGGCCGGATCGTCACCCTGCAGCAGGCGCTGCGCAAGGGTGCCACGGTCGAGCAGGCCTTCGACGCCACGGCGATCGATCCCTGGTTCATCGACCAGATCGTGCTGATCAACGAGGTCGCCGAGATCGTGCGCACGGCCCCCGAACTCGACGCCGCTACGCTGCGCTACGCCAAGGAGCACGGCTTCTCCGATGCGCAGATCGCGGAGCTCCGCGGCGAGAAGGAGGCCGAGATCCGCGGCGTGCGTCACGGACTCGGCATCCGCCCGGTGTTCAAGACCGTCGACACGTGCGCCGGTGAGTTCCCGGCTCTCACGCCGTACCACTACTCGAGCTACGACTTCGAGACCGAGGTCACGCCGTCGGATCGCACCAAGGTCGTGATCATCGGATCGGGCCCGAACCGCATCGGCCAGGGCGTCGAGTTCGACTACTCGTGCGTGCACGCGTCGTTCGCCCTCTCGGATGCCGGCTTCGAGACCATCATGGTCAACTGCAACCCCGAGACGGTGTCCACCGACTACGACACGTCCGACCGGCTCTACTTCGAGCCGCTCACGCTGGAGGATGTGCTGGAGGTCCTCGACGCAGAAGCCGCGAGCGGCACCATCCTCGGCGTCGTCTGCCAGCTCGGCGGCCAGACGCCGCTGGGGCTCGCGAAGGGCATCGAGGCGGCCGGCTACCAGGTGCTCGGCACGAGCCCTGCGGCCATCGACATCGCCGAGGAGCGCGAGCTGTTCTCCCAGCTGCTCGACACAGCAGGCCTCATCGCCCCGCGGCACGGCACAGCTGTGGACGCGGACGGCGCGGTGGCCGTCGCCGAGGAGATCGGATACCCGGTGCTCGTGCGTCCGAGCTTCGTGCTCGGCGGACGCGGAATGGAGATCGTCTACAGCTCGGAGTCGCTGCGCGAGTACTTCGTGCGCACGGCGGGCGAGGTCATCATCGAAGAGGGCAAGCCGCTGCTCGTCGACCGGTTCCTCGACGACGCGATCGAGCTCGATGTGGACGCGCTGTACGACGGCACCGAACTGTTCATCGGCGGCGTGATGGAGCACCTCGAGGAGGCCGGCATCCACTCGGGGGACTCGAGCTGCACGCTGCCTCCCGTCTCGCTCGGGCGCACCGACATCGACAGGGTGCGCGAGGCGACGCTCGCGATCGCGAAGGGCGTGGGCGTCCGCGGCCTGCTGAACGTCCAGTTCGCGATCAGCGCCGGCGTGCTCTACGTCATCGAGGCCAATCCGCGCGCGAGCCGTACGGTGCCTTTCGTCTCGAAGGCCCTCGGCATCCCGATGGCCAAGGCAGCGAGCCGCGTGATGGTGGGATCGACGATCGCCGAGCTCCGCGCCGAAGGCATGCTGCCCGAGCAGGACGGTTCTCGCGTCCCTCTCGACGCACCGGTGTCGGTCAAGGAGGCCGTGCTTCCGTTCAAGCGGTTCCGCACGGCCGACGGCAAGACCGTCGACTCGATCCTCGGGCCGGAGATGCGTTCGACCGGCGAGGTCATGGGCATCGACCGTGACTTCCCGACCGCGTTCGCGAAGAGCCAGGCGGCCGCATATGGCGGTATGCCGACCTCGGGCACCGTCTTCATCTCGGTCGCCGACTCCGACAAGCGCGCGGTGATCCTGCCGGCGCATCGCCTGCAGCAGCTCGGGTTCACGATCGTGGCGACCGAAGGCACGGCCGAGATCCTCTCGCGCAACGGCATCGCGGTGACAGTGGTCGAGAAGTACAGCGAGACGCAGGAATCGGGCGCGACGAACATCGTCGACCTCATCAACGACGGCTCGATCGACATCGTCGTGAACACGCCCTCGGGCGGCGCGGCGCGGGCCGACGGCTACGAGATCCGCGCGGCGGCGGTCGCGGCCGACAAGGCGCTGTTCACCACGATGGCGGTGCTCGGCGCCGCTGTGAGCGGTATGGATGCGGCACACGAGGGCTTCCAGGTGAAGAGCCTGCAGGAGTACGCCCTCGACCGGAAGGTCGCAGTGTGAGCGCACGCTTCGGCGAACGGGTCCGCGTCGCCCTCACGGCTCGCGGCCCGCTGTGCGTGGGCATCGATCCGCACGCCGCTCTGCTCGGGTCCTGGGGCCTCGGCGACGATGCCTCGGGCATCCGGGAGTTCGGGCTGCGCACGGTCGACGCCGCTGCGGGCCGGGCCGCGATCGTGAAGCCCCAGGTGTCGTTCTTCGAGCGCTTCGGCTCCGCCGGATTCGCGGCGCTCGAAGAGGTCATCGCGGCTGCCAGGGCAGCCGGCCTCCTCGTGATCGCGGATGCCAAGCGCGGTGACATCGGGTCGACCATGGATGCCTACGCAGCTGCCTGGCTCACACCGGGATCTCCACTCGAGGTCGACGCCCTCACCGTGAACCCGTTCCTCGGTGTCGGCGCGCTCGACGGAGCCTTCGCCCTCGCGGATCAGCACGACAAGGGTCTGTTCGTGCTGGCTGCGACGAGCAACCCCGAAGCCGAGGTGCTGCAGCGCTCGATCTCCGAGACCGGCCGTGCCGTCTCGGCGGACATCGTCTCGGTCGTCTCGGCGCGCAACGCCGAGCACACGGCCGCAGGGGAGTGGGGGAGCTTCGGCTTCGTCATCGGAGCGACCGTCGACTGGACGGATGCCGGCATCGCGGCGTTCACGCCGACGGCGCCGATCCTCGCCCCGGGTTTCGGCACGCAAGGTGCCACTCCGGCCGACCTGCACAGGCGTTTCGGCTCGATGAGCGCCGCCGTCATCGCGAGCGAGAGCCGCAGCATCCTCTCGGCCGGACCCGCCGGTCTCGCCGCCGCCATCGACGCCCGCGTCGCAGAGTACAGGGAGGCCGGCCGTGGCTGAGTCCCGTCCCGTCCCCGAGGTCGATCGCGCCGCCGCCGCACGCAAGGCGGTCGAACGGCGCCGTGCCCGCGCGTCACTCAAGCGCGATCTGACCACGCGTGTCGTCACCCCGCAGGCCGTGCTCGATCGGGCGACCGCAGACGCGGATTCGGTCGAAGGGTCCATGCGGGTCACGGACTTCCTGCTCGCCCTCCCCGCGATCGGCGCGGGCAAGCGCGACCGCATCCTGGCGGAGCTGCACATCTCCCCGGTCAAGCGACTGGGAGGTCTCGGCGTCCGCCAGCGAGTCGCGCTCTCGCAGTGGCTCGACTCGCGCTTCCCGCTCCTCGAGCCGCGCGGCGCGCGAAGCCGTCTGCTCGTGCTCGCCGGCCCCACGGCCGTCGGCAAGGGCACTGTCGCCGCCCACATCCGAGAGCACAATCCCGAGATCCATCTCTCCGTCTCGGCGACCACGCGGGCGCCGCGCCCGGGCGAGATCGACGGCGTGCACTACTACTTCGTCGACGATGCGGAGTTCGACCGGCTCATCGCCGACGACGAACTCCTCGAGTACGCCGTCGTGCACAACAAGTCGCGGTACGGCACGCCCCGGGCCCCGATCGACGCCGCTCTGGCAGCCGGCAAGACCGTGCTGCTCGAGATCGACCTGCAGGGAGCCCGCCAGGTGCGCAAGGCGGAGCCCACAGCGACGCTCATCTTCCTGTTGCCTCCGACCTGGGACGAACTGGTCCAGCGGCTGGTCGGCCGAGGCACCGAGGGGACGGAGGAACGCGCGCGCAGGCTGCGCACCGCGAAGGTCGAATTGGCGGCGCAGAACGAGTTCGATCACCTCATCGTGAACGAGGACGTCGCCGCCGCGGCCGCAGAGGTCGTAGAATTGTCTTCGAGCTCTGCGCGCTGAGCGTCTTCGCGCGCCCGCTTCACCGTCTTCGCGACGATCCCGTCGCCTGATCAGGAGGTCCCACCATGGCCGGACACCACACCAACGGAATCATCGATCCCCCCATCGACAACCTGCTCGACCGCGTCGACTCGAAGTACGAACTCGTGATCTACGCCGCGAAGCGCGCCCGTCAGATCAACGACTACTACTCCGACCTGCACGAGGGCAACCTGTTCGACAACGTCGGACCGCTCGTCGACTCGTCCGTCGAGGACAAGCCGCTGACCATCGCGCTGCACGAGATCAACGAGGACAAGCTCCGCCTCCGTCACGCCGAGTGACGTCCGATGACCGCACCGCCGACTGATGTCGGCGGTGCGGTCCATCATGGGAGCCACCCCCTTTCTGCTGTCCGATTCCGTTCTGGAGCCCTGATGAGCGCGCTGCGTCTGTTCACGTCCGAGTCCGTCACCGAGGGGCACCCCGACAAGATCTGCGACCAGATCTCGGACAGCATCCTCGACGGACTCATCGCGAAAGACCCCGGCTCCAGGGTGGCCGTCGAGACGCTGGTGACCACCGGTCTCGTTCATGTCGCCGGAGAGATCCGCACCGAGGCGTACGTCGACATCCCGACGATCGTCCGGCAGGTGGTGAACGGCATCGGCTACACCTCGAGCGAGACCGGCTTCGACGGGGACTCCTGCGGTGTGAGCATCTCGGTGGGCGAGCAGTCCACTGACATCGCCCACGGCGTCGACACCGCTCAGGAGCACCGCGACGGCGGCTCGGTCGATCCTCTCGACGGCCTCGGCGCGGGCGACCAGGGCATCATGTTCGGCTTCGCGACGAACGAGACCCCGCAGCTCATGCCGATGGCTGCGTGGACCGCCCATCGCATCGCGGAGCGTCTCAGCGAGGTCAGACGCTCGGGAGTGCTGCCGTTCCTGCGCCCGGACGGGAAGACCCAGGTGACTCTCGGATACGAGGGATTCACCCCGAAGACGGTGGACGCCGTCGTGCTGTCGACCCAGCACCACCCCGACATCTCGCAGGACGACCTCAAGGCTCAGGTGCGCGAGCACGTGATCGATCCGATCCTGGCCTCCACGGGTCTCGATCTCGGTGATCTCACGTACTACATCAACCCCGCCGGTCCCTTCGTGACAGGCGGGCCCAAGGGCGACGCCGGTCTGACCGGGCGCAAGATCATCATCGACACCTACGGCGGCGCGGCCCGACACGGTGGCGGTGCCTTCAGCGGCAAGGATCCGTCGAAGGTCGACCGTTCCGGCGCCTATGCGACGCGCTGGGTGGCCAAGAACGCGGTCGCCGCAGGACTCGCCGACCGTCTCGAAGTCCAGGTCGCCTATGCGATCGGCGTCGCTCGTCCGGTGGGTCTGTACGTCGAGACCTTCGGCACGGGCAAGGTGTCCGACGAGGTGATCACGCGCGCCATCGACGAGGTGTTCGATCTGCGGCCCCAGGCGATCATCGAGCAGCTCGACCTTCTGCGCCCGATCTACGCGCAGACCGCCGCCTATGGGCACTTCGGGAGAGAGCTGCCCGAGTTCACGTGGGAGCGCACAGACCGCGCGGAAGAGCTGCGGCGCGCTGCAGGACTCTGAGGGCCGCATGCCTGATGGCGTCCCTTCTCCACTGACGTCGCAGAGTCGGCGGATCGCACGCGTCCTCTTGGACTCGCCGCTCCCACAGCTCGATCGGCTCTTCGACTACGCGGTGCCGGCGGAGCTCGGAGATGTTCCTCTGGGTGTGCGGGTGCGTGTGCCGCTGCGTACCGCCGGCCGCGTCATCGACGGCTACGTCGTCGAGCTCGACACCGAACACGACGGCGACAGGCCCCTGTCCGAGGTCGACAGCGTCGTGTCCCCGGTCGCGGTGCTCCCCGAACGGCTCTATCGCCTCGCGCGCCGTGCCGCCGATCGGGCGGCGGGCTCGGCATCCGACGTCCTGCGTCTCATCATTCCCAAGCGCCAGGTCAGAGTCGAGAAGGCCTGGACCGACGACTCCCCGGCGCTCGCCCCGTCTGACGAGGCGCTCTCGGCCGCCGTCGGCCTGATCGCGACCTACGACTCGCTCGCCGACGTGCTCGATGCGGGCGGCAGAGCGGCCGTCGAGGCGATCCCCGTGCGGCATGAGGACGAGCCCGGTTGGGCAGCCCTTCTCGCCTCCACGGCGGCGCGGACGCTGTCGGCGGGCCGCTCCAGCATTCTCGTCGTGCCCGATCACCGCGACCTCGATCAGCTGCTCGGCGCCCTCGGGTCGTATGTCCCTGATGCGGCCGTCGTGCGCTTCGACTCGCGCCAGACGAACCCCGATCGGTACCGCGCGTTCCTGCGCTCCCTCGAGGACGCGCCGTCCATCGTGGTGGGCAACCGATCCGCCGTCTACGCGCCGGTCCGCGCCGGCATGGTCGCTGTATGGGACGACGGCGATCCTCTCCTCGGCGAGCCGCTCGCTCCCTACGTCAACGCGCGGGATGCGGCCCTCCTGCGTCAGGAGCAGGAGGGATCCGCGCTGCTGTTCGTGGGGCACACCCGCACCACCGACGTCGAACGCCTCGTCGCCCACGGCTGGCTGCAGGATGTCCGTGCGGCGCGTCGAGTGCTGCCGCGGGTCGTTCTCAGCACACCTCAGGAGATGGATGCGCCGACCGCACAGCGGATGCCGTCGTCTGCGTTCCTCTCCGCGCGCAATGCCGCTGCCGAGGGACCGGTGCTGGTCCAGGTGTCGCGACCGGGCTTCGCTCCATCGCTGGTCTGCGCCGAGTGCCGCGCGCCCGCACGGTGCGCGCACTGCGGCGGACCGCTCGGCGCGAAGCACCGCGGTGCCGTGCCCGTGTGTGCGTGGTGTGGCAGGGGAGCCCGTGCATGGGCGTGCCCGGCGTGCTCGTCGACGAAGCTGCGCCTCGCCTCGTCGGGCAGCGAACGGACCGCCGATGAGCTCGGCAAGGCGTTTCCCGGAATACGGGTGATCGTGGCCGACAGCGCCCATCCGGTCGAGCGGGTCGCCGACAAGCCGGCGCTCGTCGTCGCGACTCGGGGAGCGGAACCGCTGGCCGAGGGCGGATACCGAGCTGTGGTCCTGCTCGACGGACCGAGGATGCTCCAGGCTCCCGACCTGCGGATCGGCGAATCCTGTCTGCGATGGTGGTCGAACGCCGCCGCACTCGCGGCTCCTGGAGCTCCCATCCATCTCGTCGGCGTCGATGGAGCGATCGCGCGAGCTCTCGCCACCTGGAGCCAGTCCGCGTATGCGAGGACCGAGCTCGCCGAGCGCGCGCCGTTGCACATGCCGCCGGCCGCTCGTGTCGCCCTGGTCGAAGGGTCGACGGCAGCTGTGGCGAGGGCGTTGGCGTCGCTCCAGGAGCTCGCGCTGCCGTCGGACGCCGTACTCGGCCCGGTGCCTGTCGAGTCGGACGACTATCCGCCACGTGTCAGGGCCCTGATCCGGTTCGACTACGGTGCAGGGGCCAGGGTCGCGACCACGTTGCGCGCGGCGGTCGTCGCCGAAGCGGTCAGCAATCGGCGGGGCCGAGGCAAGACGACTCGGAGCGCCCTCACGGTTCGGCTCGATATCCTCGACCCGGAGCTCTGAACGCGAGAACCACACCTCTGCATTCCGAACCCATCAGATCCACCCCCGCATCCCTCCGGAGCACCTTCATGCGTCTCGTCTTCGCCGGCACACCGTCGGCAGCTGTCCCCACCCTCCGCCGCCTCGCGGCCGAGCACGACATCGCTGCGGTCGTCACCCGCCCTGATGCGCCGCTGGGCCGCAAACGAGTGCTCACGCCGTCGCCTGTCGCTCAGGCCGCAGACGAGCTCGGACTGCCGGTCATCAAGGCAGCCCGTCTCGACGACGACGCGACGGGCGCCATCGCCGCGCTCGATGTCGAGCTCGGTGTGATCGTGGCGTACGGGGGCCTGGTCCGCGAGCCGCTGCTCTCCGCACCGGCGAAGGGATGGATCAATCTGCACTTCTCGCTCCTCCCGCAGTGGCGGGGTGCTGCACCCGTGCAGCGCGCGCTGATCAACGGCGATGCGCAGTTGGGCGCCAGTGTGTTCCAGCTCGTCCCCGCGCTCGATGCCGGTGACGTCTTCGCGACGCGGATCGTCGCCGTGGCTCCCGACGCCACTGCGGATGCGGCTCTCGATGCACTCGCCGTCGACGGAGCCGAGCTCACCGCCGAGGTGGTCGCGGCGATCGCCGACGGCAGTGCGCGATCGGTGCCCCAGGAGGGCGAGCCGACCCTCGCCCCGAAGCTGACCCTCGACGATGGTCTGCTGGATTGGTCTCGCCCGCTCACCGAGGTGTTCGCGCGGTTCCGTGGCGTGACTCCTGAACCCGGCGCCCACACGACCGTCGACGGAATCCGGCTGAAGGTGCTGGAAGCCGCGCCCTCGGCCGATGAAGTCGCGCTCGAGCCCGGCGCGTTCGCCGCGACCAAGTCCGTCCTCCTCATCGGAACCGCATCCGCCCCGCTCGCGGTCACGCGTGTGCAGCCGTCGGGCAAGGGAGCGATGAGCGCGGTCGACTGGTGGCGCGGACAGCGCGACACCGAGAACCTGCGGGCCGGCGCATGAGCGGGCAGGGCGACGGCTCGCGTCGTGACCCGCGTCCCGGCGATTCGGGCGGCGGCTCCCGCTCGGAGGCGAGCACCCCGCGCGGTCAGCGCCCGCGGGACGGCCAGGCCCGGGGCGGAAGGCGCGAGGGACAGCCCCGTGGACCCGAGCGCACGGGCCCCCAGCGCACGGGCCCCCAGCGCGCGGTGCAACCTGCGCGACGAGTGGCGTACGACGTGCTGCGCGCCGTGTCGGAATCTGACGCCTACGCGAACTTGATCCTTCCGGCCGCCATCGCAGATGCAGGACTCACTCCGCAGGACGCCGCTCTCGCCACGGAGCTCGCCTACGGCACACTGCGACGTCGCGGAACCTACGACGCGATCATCGCTGCCGCGGCCGACAGGCCTGTCGAGGAGATCGACCCCGGTGTGCTCGACGCACTGAGGCTCGCGACCCATCAGCTGCTGGCGACCCGCGTCGCGTCGCACGCGGCCGTCAACGAGTCGGTGAACATCGTCGCGGCCACGCAGGGTCGCGGAGCATCCAGCTTCGCGAACGCCGTGCTGAGGCGAATCTCCCGTGAGACGCCGGGGGAGTGGGAGCAGCGCATCGAGTCCTCCGCCCGGTCGGACGACGAGCGGCTGGCGCTGCGCTCCGCTCATCCCGTCTGGGTCATCCGGGCCCTGCGTCGTGCGTTGGCCGCTGAGGGCCGCGTCGAGGAGCTCGATGATCTTCTCGAGGCCGACAACGCGTCGCCCGAGGTCACTCTCGTCGCTCTCCCCGGCCTCGCCGAGCCCGGCGAGCCACGCCGACCGTATGCGCCGACGGCCTACGGATCTCCGGGCGGCGACCCGCATCACGTGATCGCCTCCTCCGGCGGCACGGTGCGCGTGCAGGATGAAGGGTCCCAGCTCGTCGCATTGGCTCTGACCGAAGCGGCGCCGATCCGTGCCGGCGAACGATGGCTCGACCTCTGCGCCGGCCCCGGCGGCAAGACGGCGCTGCTCGCGGCGGTCGCGCGACAGCACGATGTGTCGCTGGAGGCGAACGAGGTGGTGCCCACCCGCGCGCGACTCGTGCGCAACGCCCTGCGTGCCGTGCCCGCCGATGTCGTGGTCCACGAAGAGGACGGCCGCACGTTCGGCGCCTCCCACGCAGGCGGGTTCGATCGCATCCTCGTCGATGCGCCGTGCACGGGACTGGGTGCTCTGCGTCGGCGTCCCGAGGCGAGATGGCGCAAGACCCCGGGCGATGTCGCCGAGCTGGTCCCGCTGCAGGTGGAACTCCTGTCGGCGGCCCTCGACGCGCTCGCCCCCGGTGGCGTCGTCGCGTACGCGACCTGCTCGCCCCATCTCGCCGAGACGACGGGCGTCGTCCAGGAGGTTCTCCGTGGCCGCTCCGACATCACCGAGCTCGACGCTCGAGCAGTCCTCTCGGGAGTCGTGGCCTCGCCGATCGATCTCGGCAGCGACGGCACCGGACGGGTCCAGCTGTGGCCGCACCGGCACGGCACCGACGCGATGTTCCTCGCACTGCTCCGACGAGCCGACACCGATCCGCGCGACGCCAGCGCCGAGCAAGGAGACTAGAGACGTGGACCTGCCCCGCGCACCGCGCATCAACCCCAGCATCCTGGCCGCCGACTTCGTGAACATGCAGCGCGATCTCGCGAAGATCGCCACCGCCGACTTCGCGCATGTCGATGTCATGGACAACCATTTCGTGCCGAACCTCACGTTCGGTCCGCAGATGGTCGAGCGGATCCAGGCGACCAGCCCCATTCCGCTCGACGTGCATCTGATGATCACCGACCCCGAGCGCTGGGCTCCCGCGTATGCCGAGCTCGGGGCCGCAAGCGTCACATTCCACCTCGAGGCCGCCGCCGACCCGATCTCCCTCGCCCGCACCCTGCGCAGCATCGGCGCGAGGGCCGGAGTGGCGATCAAGCCCGACACCCCGGCGGACGGCCTCTACAGCGTGCTCGAGGAGTTCGACCAGATCCTCGTGATGACCGTCGAACCCGGTTTCGGCGGTCAGGGGTTCATGCCCGAGACGATGCCGAAGCTGCGCGCTCTCGCCGACGAGGCGAAGCGAAGGGGATCGAACATCTGGCTGCAGGTCGACGGCGGGATCTCCGATGCGACCATCGAGGCCGCAGCCGCCGCCGGCGCCGACACGTTCGTCGCCGGATCCGCGGTCTACGGCGCCGACGACGTGGAAGCGGCCGTCACCCGGCTCAGAGACCGCGCCAGAGCCGCTAGCCTGGAATCGTGAAGACTTTCGACGAGCTGTTCGCCGAGCTCAGTGTCAAGGCCGAGACCCGACCCGAGGGATCGGGGACGGTCGCCGAGCTCGACGGCGGCGTGCACACGATCGGCAAGAAGATCGTCGAGGAGGCCGCCGAGGTCTGGATGGCGTCTGAGTACGAGACCGACGAAGCCGCTGCGGAGGAGATCTCGCAGCTGCTCTACCACGTGCAGGTGATGATGCTCGCGAAGGGCCTGAGCCTGCAGGACGTCTACCGACATCTGTGATGCGCTCCGCCCCACTCGCTTCGATCTGAAGGCATCCCATGCTGCGCATTGCTGTTCCCAACAAGGGCTCTCTCTCCGAGACGGCCGCTGACATGCTCGCGGAGGCCGGCTATGCCGGTCGCCGTGACCCCAAGACGCTCCACGTCGTCGACAGCGACAACGACGTCGAGTTCTTCTACCTGCGCCCGAAGGACATCGCGACGTACGTCGGGTCCGGCGCCATCGACGTCGGGATCACCGGCCGCGATCTGCTCCTGGATGCCCGCATGCCCGGCGCACGGGAGATCGAGGCGCTCGGCTTCGCGGGATCGACGTTCCGCTTCGCCGCCCCGTCGGGGCGCTACACCGAGGTGTCCGAGCTCGACGGTCTGCGCATCGCGACGTCCTACCCCGGTCTCGTCGACGCGTTCCTCGACGAGCGTGGGATCGCGGTCGACCTCGTGCCGCTCGACGGTGCGGTGGAGTCGGCGGTGCGCCTCGGCGTCGCCGATGCCGTGGCGGACGTGGTCGAGACGGGCACGACGCTGCGTCAGGCGGGGCTCGACGTCTTCGGTCCTGTGATCCTCCAGTCCGAGGCCGTGCTGATCGCCGGTCCGCAGGATGCCGAGGGGTCGGAGACGCTTCTCCGCCGTCTGCGCGGCGTCATGGTGGCCCGCCGGTTCGTCATGATCGACTACGACCTTCCGCTCGCTCTGCTCGACGACGCCGTCAAGATCGCCGGCGGCATCGAATCTCCCACCGTCTCGCCGCTGCGCGACCCGGAGTGGGTCGCGGTGCGCGTCATGGTGGCGCGGGCTCGGGTCAACCCCGTGATGGATGCGCTCTACGCGCTCGGCGCCCGAGCGATCCTCGTCACGGCGATCCACAACGCGAGGCTCTGATGGCGCTCGCGAGTCGCGTCATCCCGTGCCTCGATGTCGCTGCGGGTCGAGTCGTCAAGGGCGTCAACTTCGAGAACCTCCGCGATATGGGCGACCCCGTCGAGCTTGCGCGTCACTATGCGGCGCAGGGTGCGGATGAGATCACCTTCCTCGATGTCACGGCGACCGTCGATGCCCGCGCGACGACCTACGACGTCGTGCAGCGCACGGCCGAACAGGTGTTCGTGCCCCTGACGGTGGGAGGGGGAGTGCGCAGCGTCGACGACGTGTCCCGACTGCTGTCCGTCGGAGCCGACAAGGTCGGAGTCAACTCCGCCGCGATCGCACGGCCCGAACTGATCGGCGAGATCGCCGACCGCTTCGGTGCGCAGGTGCTCGTGCTGTCGCTCGACGTCAAGCGCGCCGACACGACCTCGTCCGGCTTCGTGGTCACGACCCACGGCGGACGCACCCAGACCACCCTCGACGCGCTGGACTGGGCACGAGAGGCCGCTGAACGCGGTGCGGGCGAGCTGCTCGTCAACTCGATCGACGCCGACGGAACGCGCGACGGCTTCGACCTCGAACTGGTGAAGCTGATGCGCGAGGCGGCCTCGGTGCCCGTGATCGCCTCCGGCGGCGCAGGCAAGGCCGAAGACTTCGCTCCCGCGATCAAAGCCGGAGCGGATGCGGTGCTGGCTGCCAGCGTCTTCCACACCGGAGCGCTCACGGTCGGCGACGTCAAGGACGCATTGCGCGCGGAAGGAGTGCTCGTCCGATGAGCGGTATCGAAGAGCGCATCGCGCAGGTCGCCTTCAACGACGACGGTCTCGCACCGGTGATCGTGCAGCAGTGGGACACCGCGGAGGTCCTGATGCTCGCCTGGGTGGATGCCGAGGCGCTGCGACGGACCCTCACGACCGGACGTGCGGTCTACTGGTCCCGATCCCGCCGGGAGTACTGGCGCAAGGGCGACACCTCGGGCAACATCCAGGTGGTGCACGAGGCGCGACTGGACTGCGACGGCGATGCGATCCTGCTCCGAGTCGACCAGACGGGCCCGGCGTGCCACACCGGCACGCGCACCTGTTTCGACACCACCGACCTGCAGGCCGTCGAGGGGGGCTCCGCCACATGACGCTCGCGCGCAGGGGCCGTTCGATTGCAGTCTCGGGGTTCCTTCTCTCCGGTGCGATCGGCATCATCTCGTCGACGCAGACCTGGCTGACGGTCGCGCGCACCGACGCGGGGGAGGCGATCCTCGTGCCCGGCGCGTCGGCGCTGCCCCTTCTCGCTCCTCTCAGCCTCGCGGTGCTGGCGCTCGGCATCGCGCTCTCGATCGTCGGTCCTGTGCTGCGGCTGATCTTCGGCGTCCTCGCCACCGCAGCCGCGCTGTTCCTCGGGTGGACGACCCTCCAGCTGCTGCTGACCGAGCCGTTGAACGCCGTCGGCCCCACCGTCACCGAGACGACCGGGCTGGCCGGAAGCTCGGCGATCGCGGATGTCGTCGCCGGCATCGAGCTCTCGGCCTGGCCCGTCATGACGCTCATCGGATGGGTCATCCTGCTCGCCGCATCCCTGGTCGTACTGGTCACGTGGCGCGGCTGGAAGCGGGGCGGCCGCCGCTACCGCACCGATGCCGCACATGTGGACGCGACCGCCGGCCCCGTGGACGCGATCGATTCGTGGGACGACCTGTCTCGCGGAACCGACCCGACGCGATGACCCCGATAGACTTGACCCGAACCAGCACGTCGTCCCCCGGAGGAGACCATGACCAACCCGATCGCTGACCCCGGCCACGGACACTCGCCTGCCGCATGGACGGGCGTCATCATCATGCTCGCCGGCTTCACGATCGCCACGTTGGCCTTCTGCCTCGCCGAGTTCAGCCCCGTCTGGGTCGCCCTGATCTGGATCGGAGCGGCGATCATCCCGATCGGCGCGCTCGTGGGCTGGCTGCTCGCGAGGGCCGGCTACGGCGTGAAGGGCCCCAAGTACTCGCCGAAGGCGCACTAATGGTGCTCGCCGACCTCACGGCCGGCGCAGTCGCAGACGCGGAACGTCGCGCTCTCACCAGGCCTCTGGCCGAGGTGGAACGCGATGCTCTTGCACGCCCAGCCGCCAAAGATGCCCTCGCGTTCCTCGCTCCTGCCGAGCGCGTGAAGATCATCGCCGAAGTCAAGCGCGCCAGCCCGTCGCGCGGCGCCCTGGCGGAGATCCCCGATCCTGCACTCCAGGCCTCGCTGTACGAGACAGGCGGGGCGTCGGCGATCAGCGTCCTGACCGAGGAACGCCGGTTCGGCGGCAGCCTCACCGATCTCGAGGCTGTCACTGCCCGCGTCTCGCTGCCCGTGCTGCGCAAGGACTTCATCGCGAATCGGTATCAGGTGCTCGAAGCACGAGCGGCGGGCGCCGACCTCGTGCTGCTGATCGTCGCAGGGCTCGAGCCGCACGTGCTCCGCGAACTCTTCGGCTTCGTCACCGAGCTCGGCATGACGCCGCTCGTCGAGACGCACTCTGCGGACGAACTCGAGGTCGCGATCGATCTCGGAGCACCGCTGATCGGCGTGAACGCGCGCGACTTGACGACCCTCGAGCTCGATCGCGACCTCTTCGGCCGTCTCGTCGACCGGATCCCCGACACTGCGGTCAAGATCGCGGAATCAGCGGTCCTCACACCTGAAGACGTCACGCACTACCGCTCAGCGGGGGCTGACGTCGTCCTGATCGGGGAGGCGCTCGTCACGGGCGACCCGGTCGCCACACTCAAGAGCTTCCTGGAGGCGTGATGAGCCTGCGAGACCAACACGGTCCACTGTTCGGCGACTACGGCGGGCGCTACATGCCCGAGTCGCTCATCGCTGCGATCGATGAGCTCTCGGCAGCGTACGCCGACGCGATCGTCGACCCGGTCTTCCGCGAGGAGCTGGCGTCCTTGCTGAGCTCCTACGCCGGACGCCCGTCGCCGCTCACCGAGGTCGCCCGCTTCGCGGAGCACGCCGGTGGAGCCCGGATCTTCCTCAA
>JAZBLP010000007.1:0-72544 GCA_037033305.1 Actinomycetota bacterium
CACATGCGCGGCGACCTGCCGTTCGACCCGTTCATGATCAAGCAGCGGATGCCGTTCTTCCTCTACTCACTGGAGGAGATGCGCTGCGACATGACGGCGTTCCGCGAGTCCGTGAAGATCGAGCGCGCGTTCGACGCCCGCGTCGACGCGGGCGAGCAGCTCTCCGAGACCGAGAAGGAGATGCACGAGTACGCACACCTCGTGCAGTACGCCGTCATCTTCGATCGGATCTTCCGCTTCTCGATCACGGGCACCCGTACGCGCAACTACGACGCCGTCGGCGGACAGCTGCTGTTCGCCTGGCTGCACCAGCGTGGAGTGCTGCACTGGACAGACACCGCTCTCGCATTCGACTGGGACAACGTGCCGGATGCCGTCGTGGCTCTCGGCGACGCGATCGACGACCTGTACTGGCACTCGATCGACCGTCCGAAGGTCGCTCACTGGCTCGCCGCCTACGAGCTCGTGCGGGGAACGCTCACGCCGCACCCGGCATCGCAGTGGGCCCGCGGCCTGTCGGACGAGGTCCTCGCCGGAGCGCCGAAGGGATACACGGACGCCGTGATGGACGACGAGTTCCCGCTGTCGATGTTCTTCGAGACCCTCGACAAGAAGATGAAGGCGGTCATCGAGTCGACCGTCGGCATCCGGGGCACCGACGACTGACTCGCGCATTTCTGGGGTCCGCTCGCGGGGGTGAGCGGACGCAGCGTCTGCGGCCATTCCCGTCCGGGGTGGCCGCAGAACTGTTTCTTCACGAGAGTTGAGCACATGAGCGTCACAGATCGCACAATCGTCCTCGCCGGAGCAACCAGCGTGTCGGGCCTCGCCCTTGCGCGCGCACTCGTCGATGCGGGTGCACGGGTGACCGCGACCGGCCGATCGGCCGAGCGATTGGAGCCGCTGCGGGCGGTCGGCGCGCACGTCGAGGTGGCGGACGCGACGTCGCTCGCATCGATGTCGGACCTCGCCGCGCGCCTGAGCGCCGTCGACGCCGTGATTCCGCTGGTCGGTGGCTGGCGCGGCGGCGGCGGACTCGCCGGACAGACCGACGACGACCTGGACGCCCTCCTGCCGGCATTCCAGGCCGTGCGCGCAACCAGTCGTGCGTTCGACTCCGCCCTGCGGGCTTCTGACGCCGGACGTTTCGCGATCGTCTCATCGACCGCCGTGGGTCGTCCCCTGGCAGGCGGCGCGAACTACGCCGCCGTCAAAGCCGCGAGCGAGGCGTGGGCGCGAGCGGTGGCACAGGGATTCGCGAAGGCGGCACGGGAGGCGGACGAGCCGCTGCGCGCGGCATCCGTCGTCTTCCGGGCCAAGGCACTGGACCCGGACTCGCTCGCGCCGCAGGTGCTCGCCCTATGGGATTCCGACGCCGCCGATCTCAACGACCAGATCGTCACGCTCGACTGATCGGCGCAGCCCGTCGGGTCAGCGACGGGCTTCCGGCACTTCCGGAGGCAGTCCTCGGAGCGGCGGTGGAGCGTCGGCGGTCGACTCCGCCGGAGCGCCTTCGCCTTCGCCTCCGCCGTCCCCAGGATTCTGCTCGGGTGCGTTCGCGTAGAGCTCTGTGAGCTTGCGATACGACTTCGTGAAGAACGCCAGCGTCGCGGCGATCACCATGATGATGCCCGCGAACAGGCAGATCAGGGCGATGCCGCGAGCGTCGCCCTCTCCCAGCAGCCACTCCCACTGCTGCTGCCCCTCTGGCGTCTTCATGTACGGGATGATCAGGAACTCCGCGATCGGAGCGATCAGGAATGCCGTGATCGGAGCAGCCGCAGCCTCCATCGCCGCCGCGACGCCGAACACCCGCCCCTGCCGGTCGTAGCGGACCACCTTCTGGATGATCGTCTGCTCGGCCGCCTCGACGGGCGGGACGAGCGCCATGTAGATCCACATGCCGATGACGTAGAGCGGCCACCATTCGCGCAGCATGAAGACAGAGCCCAGGACGCCCATCGCTATCACGACCAGCAGCAGGGTGCGCATGGGTTTCGGTCCGAGACCGAACTTGGCCACGAGCCCGCCGCCGATGAGGAATCCGGTCGACGCGAACGCCAGGGCGAAGCCCCACATCTGGGCATCGAAGAGCGTCAGGCCGTAGGGATCCATCAGCGCCATGTACACGCCGCCGATGAGGTTGTTGAACGTCGAGAAGATGATCAGCGCGAAGAGTCCGGGGGCCAGCCGGATCGCCGCCACGCTGCCGCGGAAGTCGAGGGCGCTCTTCGCATCGGGGTCGGGCTGCGGTGCCCCCTCGGGAATGCGGATGAAGAGCAGGTGCACGAAGGTCAGCGCCATCGCTCCGATCGCGATCGCGAGCGTCCACCCCATGCCTAGGAAACCGATGGACAGACCCGAGAAGACGCTCGTCACGAGGAAGGCGAGTCCCTGCACCGTGCCGACCAGGCCGTTGGCATTGGCCCGGCGGTCTTCGGGCACGAGCAGCGTGACCGTCGTCGAGAGGGCGATGTTGCGCAGCTGCTCGATCACACCGCCGAACAGGATGATCGCCGAGAACAGCCAGAACCAGGGCCCGCCGAGGTCGAGCAGCGCATCCTCCGGCTGCCAGACGTAGAGAACGCCGGCGATCAGGAACGCCACCGCCGAGATGACGCTCGAGAGCAGCATCACCGTGTGCTTGCGGTTGCGATCGACGATCGTGCCGAAGATCATCGCGAAGAAGGCGATGAACAGCATGTACGCGCCGCCGATGACGCCGGTCGCGAGCACGGACTGCGTCTCGATGTAGACCCAGAAGGTGAGCGCGAACCACAGAAAGCTCGTCGTCACGTTCGCGATGAGCGTGTTGACGAGGACGTTCGCGAAGGCGGTCTTCGCAGCGCTGCGCTCCATGCATTAGAGGGTAGGCGGGGCCTCGGACATCCGCTAGAGCCGTACGCCGGTCGGGACGCCGGGCTCGGCATCCCCCCGTAGGCTTGTGCGGTGACTATTCAGCATGACCCCGCGGTCCGAGGCTTCGCCAGCGACAACTATTCCGGCGTCCACCCCGAGGTCCTCGCGGCCATCGCAGCGGCGAACGGCGGCCACCAGGTCGCGTACGGCGAGGACGCCTACACCGCACGCCTGCAGGAGGTGTTCCGCACGCATTTCGGCGACGGCGTCCAGGCGTTCCCCGTGTTCAACGGCACGGGGGCGAACGTCACGGGACTGCAGTCGATGCTGCCCCGATGGGGCGCCGTGATCGCGGCGTCGTCCGCGCACATCAACGTCGACGAGGGCGGAGCACCCGAGAGGATCGGCGGCTTCAAGATCCTCGCCGTGCCGACCGACGACGGCAAGCTCACCCCGGAGCTCGTCGACCGTGAGGCCTGGGGCTGGGGCGACGAGCACCGCGCGCAGCCGCTCGTGGTCTCGATCACCCAGTCGACCGAGCTCGGCACCCTGTACTCCGTCGACGAGATCCGCGCTCTCGCCGACCACGCGCACGAGCGCGGCATGACCCTGCACCTCGACGGCGCACGCATCTCGAACGCGGCGGCCGCGCTCGACCTGCCGCTGCGCGCGTTCACCCGCGATGCCGGCGTCGACGTGCTCAGCTTCGGCGGCACGAAGAACGGTGCCATGCTCGGCGAGGCCATCGTGGTGCTGAACCCCGAGGCGTCGACGGGTCTGCAGTACTCCCGCAAGTTCAACATGCAGCTCTCCTCGAAGATGCGCTTCGTCTCGGCGCAGCTCATCGCGCTGCTCGAGGGCGACCTGTGGCTGCGCAACGCCCAGCACGCCAACGCGATGGCCCGGCGTCTGAGAGGCGAGATCGAGAGCGGGATCGCCGACGGCGCGATCACCGGCGTCTCGTTCACGCAGCCGACCCAGGCCAATGGCGTCTTCGCGCAGCTGCCCGACGGCATCGCCGACCGGCTGCGCGAGAAGTTCCGCTTCTACGACTGGGATGCCGCGCGCAACGAGGTCCGGTGGATGTGCGGCTTCGACACCGAGGAGTCGGACGTCGACGAGTTCGTCGCAGAGCTCGCGCGCCTCACGACGCGCTGAGCGGCTCGACTAGCGCAGCAGACCGAGGTTGGCGAGAGCCAGACGGATGAGGGTGCCGCGGCCACCCTCCATCTCCGCCGCGACGGCGTCGGATGCCGCGGCCTCGGGTGAGAACCAGGTGACCTCCAGCGCATCCTGGCGCGGCTCGCACGTACCGGTGACAGGCACCACGTACGCGAGCGAGACGGCGTGCTGGCGGTCGTCGTGGTAGGCGCTGACCCCGGGGATCGGGAAGTACTCGGCGACCGTGAAGGGCAACGGCTGAGGCGGGAGCAGCGGGAACGCCATCGGGCCCAGGTCGTTCTCGACGTGGCGGAACAGCGCATCGCGGATCGTCTCGCCGAACCGCACTCGGCCCGAGACGATGGTGCGGGTCATCTCGCCCATCGGCGTCGAGCGCAGCAGGATGCCGATCTCGGTCACCTGCCCCGATCCATCCGTCCTCACCGGGATCGCCTCGACGTACAGCATCGGCAGGTGGCGCCGCGCCTCTGCCAGCTCGAAGTCGCTCAACCACCCCGGGTTGGAGTCACGCGAGGGCTGGGAGGCACCGAAGCCCTCGATGCCGTCGTCGGGCTCGGGGTCGGGATCAGGTGTGCGGACGGCCATGTCTCCTTTCTACCAGCAGCGCACTCGCGCGCACACCGACTTGAGGCCACGACCGGCATACGATCCGATCAACGTCACCTGCGGGTGTCGGGGCGCGCTGGCAGGATGGGACCGTGAGCGAAGAACTGAGGATCGACGGGCTCCTCACGCGCTGGTCGGCAGACGATCGCGCGGGGATGCCGCTGCTGGTGCTGCTGCACGGATACGGCGCCGACGAGCATGACCTGTTCGGGCTGGTGCCCCACCTGCCGGACGGCATCGCGGTCGCGTCCGTCGCCGCCCCTCTCGCTCCCCCGTGGCCGATGCCCGGGCGCTCGTGGTACGCCATCGAGGGTCTCGACGGCCGCAGCTCGGCATCCGTCACCGTCGCGGCGGAGGCATTCCTGCGCTGGCTCGACGATGCCAGGGCAGACGCCCCTGCCGTGGCCCTCCTCGGGTTCTCCCAGGGCGCTGCCGTCGCCTTGCAGGCCATGAGACTCGCGCCCGAGAGCATCGACACCGTGGTGGCGCTGAGCGGCTACGCCGCCCCCGGCGAGCTGCCGGGCGACGACGCGCTGACCGAGACCCGACCTCACGTCTTCTGGGGCCGGGGCACGAACGACCAGGTGATCCCCGGGGCGCTCATCGCCCACACCGCCGAGTGGCTTCCGGCGCACTCCGAGCTGTCCGGACGCGTCTACACCGGGCTCACGCACAGCATCTCGGAGGAGGAGCTCCGAGACGTGCACACCTTCCTCACGAAGTGGTTGGAGCGCGCGGTCGAGGTGTGACCGCACCCGCGCGCATCCGCGACACGCCCGGGGTTGCGAAACTCCGACACGCCCGGGTATCGTCATGGAGTCCTGTCCGCCGTGTCTGGAAGTCCTTTGATCTGATCCGTCGCCTCCGCGCTCATTCCTCCGCGCGCTGACCCGACGATCGCCGACTCCACGGCAGACCATCACCGCTGTCTCTTCGACTGCGCGTCCCGCTCAGACGGGACCATAGGTGACCGGTGTCAGTGCACCCCCGCACTCGACAGGAGACACCATGTCAGTCCCCACTCTTCATTCGTCGGTCACTCTCGACCGACTCACCTTCGCCTGGCCGGACGGCACGTCGGCACTGGAATCGGTGTCCGGGTCCTTCGGATCCGGTCGCACCGGTCTCGTCGGTCGCAACGGCGCCGGCAAGTCCACTCTGCTGCGGCTGATGGCGGGCGAGCTGACCCCGACGGCGGGTCACCTCACCATCACGGGCGAGGTCGCCTACCTTCCGCAGCAGCTCACACTCGACGTCGACCGTCGGGTGGCCGAGCTGCTCGGCGTGGCCCCCGCGCTCGACGCTGTCCGTGCGATCAGCGCGGGCGATGTCGATCAGGTGCACTTCGACACGGTCGGCGACGACTGGGACATCGAAGCGCGGGCCGAGATGTCCCTGGCGGACGCCGGGCTCGCCCCCGAGTTCCTTGATCGCCGGGTCGGCGAGCTGTCGGGCGGCGAGGCCGTGCTCGTCGCGATCGCCGGCATCCGTCTCCGACGCGCGCCGATCACCCTGCTCGATGAGCCGACGAACAACCTCGACCGCGACGCCCGCGCAAAGCTCGCGGCCATGGTCAGGTCGTGGAAGGGCACGCTCATCGTGGTCAGCCACGACCTGTCGCTGCTCGAGCTCATGGACGACACCGCCGAGCTCTACGACCAGACGCTGAGCGTGTTCGGCGGGCCGTACTCCGAATGGCGCGCCTGGCTGGACGCCGAGCAGGAGGCGGCGAGGCAGGCCGAGGTCACGGCGAAGCAGGAGTTCCGCAAGGAGAAGCGTCAGCGCATCGATGCCGAGGTCAAACTCGCCCACCGCGCCCGCACGGCGAAGAGGGCCGAGATCGAGAAGCGGGTGCCGAAGATCATCGCGCACGGCCGCAAGATGGCGGCCGAGGTGTCGGCGGGCAGACTGCGCACCGAGGTCGGCGCGAAGGAGGATGCCGCGCGCACCGCGCTCGACGAGGCCGGGCGGCGTCTGAGGTCCGATGCGTCGATGAAGATCGAGCTGCCGGATCCGCAGGTGTCGCGCAGTCGGCGCCTCGCGACGATCGGCGACGGCGAGAGGTCGTGGATCATCCAGGGCCCTGATCGGGTCGCGCTGACCGGGCGCAACGGCGCAGGCAAGACCACGCTGCTCGAACGCCTGGTGGCCGACGCCGGCCATGACTCCGGAGCACGGCTCGTCGCGACGCCTCTCACCGACCGGATCGGCTATCTGCCGCAGCGTGTCGACGGGCTCGACGAGAACCGGTCGGTGTTCGAGAACATCGCAGATGCCGCACCTCAGGTGCCCGAGAAGGAGCTGCGCAACCGTCTCGCTCGATTCCTCATCCGCGGGGCCACCGCCGAGCGGCCCGTCGCCGCACTGTCGGGCGGGGAGCGATTCCGTGTCGCTCTGGCGAAAGTGCTGCTCTCGGACCCCGCACCCCACCTCGTGGTGCTCGATGAGCCGACCAACAACCTCGACATCGACACGGTCGATCAGCTGGTCGACGCGCTCCGGGCATACCGCGGAGCGGTGCTCGTGGTGAGTCATGACGATGCGTTCCTCGCGCGTCTCGACCTGGGGCTCACGCTCGAGATCGACGACGACGGCTCACTGACGGCGAGGTGAGGTCACGCCCGTCGGCAGTGAAGATCACGTCGCCATGCCTACAGCATGGCCTCACCCTCGGACAATGCCGACCCCGATGTCGGTGGCACAGGTGATGATGGAGGGATGAGCGACGTGCTCGACCGCTTCACCTCCGCCACGCAAGACTGGTTCCGGGGTGCGTTTCCCGAACCCACGCCCGCACAGGCGGGCGCCTGGAATGCGATCTCGGCCGGAAAGCACGCGCTCGTCGTCGCACCGACCGGATCGGGCAAGACGCTCTCGGCGTTCCTCTGGGCGATCGACAGCGTGTTCCGCGAGCGCGTCGAGCAGCCGGCTCCGTCCGCGAAGCGCACGAAGGCCGCAGACACCTCGCGCACGCGCATCCTCTACATCTCGCCGCTGAAGGCGCTCGGCGTCGACGTCGAGCGCAACCTGCGCTCCCCTCTCATCGGCATCGGCCAGTCGGCCAGGCGGCTCGGCGTCGAGGCCCCCTCCGTGACGGTCGGCGTCCGCTCGGGTGACACGACCTCGAGCGATCGCCGCAAGCTGGTGTCCGATCCGCCCGACATCCTCATCACGACTCCTGAGTCCCTGTATCTGATGCTCACCAGTCGGGCCGGCGAGACGCTGCGCGACGTGCACACGGTCATCATCGACGAGGTGCACGCGGTCGCCGCGACCAAACGCGGCGCCCACCTGGCTGTGAGCCTCGAGCGTCTCGACGCGCTGCGACGCATCCACGGCCACGACGAACCCGCACAGCGCATCGGCCTGTCGGCCACCGTGCGTCCGATCGACGAGGTCGCGCGGTTCCTCGGCGGAGCGGCCCCTGTCGAGATCGTCGCCCCGCCGGCGTCCAAGACCTTCGAGCTGGGCGTCGTCGTGCCGATGGACGACATGACCAATCCGCCGCCCCCGCCCGGCGCGCCGAAGGATGCCGGCGACGCGGCGGATGCGGAGTACACCGAGGTCACCGGCTCCGTGTGGCCCCACGTCGAGGAGGCGATCGTCGATCGCATCCTGCAGAACAAGTCGACCATCGTGTTCTCCAACTCGCGTCGCCTCGCCGAGCGCCTCACCGGGCGCCTCAACGAGATCTACTCCGAGCGCATCGGGGTCGCGCTGCCCGAGGCCGCCGTGCCCGCAGCCATGATGGCGCAGGCGGGTGCCACCGCCGGAGCCGACCCCGTGCTCGCCAAGGCGCACCACGGGTCGGTCTCGAAGGAGCAGCGCGCCCAGGTCGAAGAAGAGCTCAAGTCCGGCGTCCTGCGCTGCGTGGTCGCGACCAGCAGCCTCGAGCTCGGCATCGACATGGGTGCGGTCGATCTGGTGATCCAGGTCGAGGCGCCGCCGTCTGCGGCATCCGGTCTGCAGCGCGTCGGGCGAGCAGGCCACCAGGTCGGCGAGATCAGCCGCGCCGCCCTCTTCCCGAAGCACCGGGGCGACGTGCTGCACACCGCGATCGTCACCGAACGGATGCTGGCGGGCAAGATCGAGGCGATCCAGGTGCCGCGCAATCCGCTCGACATCCTCGCGCAGCAGACGGTCGCCGCCAGCGCCCTCGGCGAGATCAGCGTCGAGGAGTGGTTCGAGACCGTGCGTCGCTCGGCTCCGTTCCAGTCCCTCCCCCGCTCGGCCTACGAGGCGACGCTCGACCTGCTCGCCGGCCGGTTCCCCTCCGACGAGTTCGCCGAGCTCCGCCCTCGGCTGGTGTGGGACAGAGACGCCGGCACCTTGACCGGGCGCCCGGGCGCGCAGCGCATCGCCGTCACGAGCGGCGGCACGATCCCCGACCGCGGGCTCTTCGGCGTCTTCGTCGCGGGAGAGTCGACCGGCGCCCGCGTCGGCGAGCTCGATGAAGAGATGGTCTACGAGTCGCGCGTGGGCGACGTGTTCACGCTCGGCACGACGAGCTGGCGGATCGCCGAGATCACGCATGACCGGGTCAACGTCATCCCGGCCTACGGCCAGCCCGGCAAGGTGCCGTTCTGGCACGGCGACGGAATCGGACGGCCGTTCGAGCTCGGCGAGGCACTCGGAAAGTTCTCCCGCGAGGTGTCGGCGGCGACGCCCGAGAAGGCGGCGCAGCGGCTCATCGAGGCCGGGCTCGACGAGCAGGCGCGGATGAACCTGATGGCGCACCTGACCGAGCAGCGCGAGGCGACCGGAACTCTGCCGACCGATCGCACGCTGACGGTCGAGCGCGGGCGGGACGAGGTCGGCGACTGGCGGGTCATCCTCCATTCCCCGTACGGCATGAAGGTGCACGCGCCGTGGGCGCTGGCGATCAACGCGCGCATCCGCGAACGACTCGGCGTCGAGGGCTCCGCGGTCGCGAGCGACGACGGGATCATCGTGCGCATCCCGGATGCCGAGGCCGAGCCGCCAGGGGCCGAGCTCTTCGTGTTCGACCCGGATGAGCTGGAGCAGCTCGTCACGCAGGAGGTCGGCGGATCGGCGCTGTTCGCGTCGCGTTTCCGCGAGTGCGCCGCCCGAGCGCTGCTGATGCCGCGCATGAACCCGAACAAGCGCACGCCCCTCTGGCAGCAGCGTCAGCGTTCGGCGCAGCTGCTCGAAGTGGCGCGCCGGCATCCGACGTTCCCCGTGATCCTCGAGACGCTCCGCGAGGTCCTGCAGGACGTCTACGACCTTCCCTCGCTCCGCAGGCTGGCCGTGTCGATCGCCGACCGGCGCATCCGACTCGTCGAGACGCAGCCGTCTCAGCCCTCGCCCTTCGCCCGCGACCTGCTGTTCGGCTACGTCGGCGCCTTCATGTACGAAGGCGACTCGCCTCTCGCCGAGCGGCGGGCGGCCGCGCTCTCGGTCGACCCGGCACTGCTCGGCGAGCTTCTGGGCACAGTCGAACTGCGCGAGCTGCTCGACCCCGAGGTCATCGCCCAGTTCGAGAGAGAGGCCCAACGCCTCGACCCCGAGCGGCGAGCGCGAGGCCTCGAAGGCGTCGCCGACCTGCTGCGGATGCTCGGTCCGATGGATGCCACCGAGATCGACGCTCGACTCGACCCCGAGACAGGTTCGGCATCCGAGCACCTCGACGCCCTGATCGCCGCCCGCCGCGCGATCCCCGTCACCGTCGCCGGCACCACACGCGTCGCTGCGATCGAGGACGCCGGCCGGCTTCGCGACGCGCTCGGTGCCGCACTGCCCACCGGCATCCCCGTCGCATTCCTCGAGCCGCTCGCCGATCCTCTCGGCGACCTCGTCGCACGCTATGCCCGCACGCACGGGCCCTTCACGACGGATGCCGTCGCCACGCGCTTCGGGCTCGGCGCCGCCGTCGCGCGACACACCCTGCAGCGGCTCGAGCACTCGGGCAGACTGACCAGCGGCTACTTCCTCCCCGAGGCGTCTGGCACGGGGAACGAGACCGAATGGTGTGACACCGAGGTACTGCGCCGCCTGCGGATGCGGTCGCTCGCCGCGATCCGAGGCAGCGTGGAGCCCGTGTCGCCCGAAGCGTACGCGCGCTTCCTGCCCGACTGGCAGCACCTGGGACGCCCCCTCGAGGGCCTCGACGGGGTGCTCGCCGTGATCGAGCAGTTCGCCGGGGTGCCCGTTCCCGCCAGCGCGTGGGAGTCGCTCGTGCTGCCGTCGCGGGTGCGTGACTACTCGCCCGCCCTGCTCGATGAGCTCACGGCATCGGGCGAGGTCATCTGGTCGGGTCATGGCACCCTGCCGGGACGCGACGGCTGGGTCTCGCTGCATCCCGCAGACCTCGCGCCGTTCACGCTGCCCGAACCCGACGACGAGATCGCCGTCGACTCGCTCGAGGCTCGAGTGCTGACCGCGCTGGATGCCGGCGGCGCGTACTTCGCCAGTCAGCTGAAAGACATGACGGGCGCCGAGAACGAGCAGTCCGTGCTCGAGGCGCTGTGGTCGCTGACGTGGGCCGGCCGGGTCACCAACGACACCTTCGCGCCGATCCGCTCACTGCTGGCCGGAGGCTCTCAGGCGCACCGGGTCACACGACGCGCTCCGCGCACGCGCACCTATCGGGGCATGTCACTGACCCGCACCGCGCCCCGCCCCACGTCGATCGGAGGGCGCTGGTCGCTGCTGCCCGCCGTCGACACGGATGCCGCTCGCCGCGCGACCGTCACCGCCGGACTGCTCCTCGACCGTTACGGCGTGGTCACCCGCGGAGCCGTGCAGGCCGAGGGCGTGCCGGGCGGGTTCGCCCAGACGTATCGCGTCCTCGCCGGTTTCGAGGAAGCAGGGCACTGCCGGCGCGGCTACGTGATCGAGCGGCTCGGTGCGGCGCAGTTCGCGGCATCCGCTACCGTCGACCGGCTCCGCACGTTCGCCGGGCTCGCGGATCCGCCTCCGCGCAAGGCCGTCACGCTCGCAGCGACCGACCCCGCCAACCCGTACGGCGCGGCGCTCGGATGGCCCAAACGCGACGAGGTCTCGCATCGGCCAGGGCGCAAGGCCGGCGGCCTGGTGGTGATCGTCGACGGATCGCTCGTCCTCTACCTCGAACGCGGCGGACGCACGGTGCTGTGCTTCACCGACGACGCCGAGGTGCTCCGCGCGGCAGCGACCGACCTCGCGGCGACCGCACGTGCGCGGCGCCTCGACACCCTCACGGTCGAGAAGGTCAACGGTGAGGGCGTCTACGGCACCGAGCTGGCCCTCGCTCTGCAGGAGTCCGGGTTCGTGGCCACCCCCCGCGGCTACACGCTGCGCAAGGCGATCTGACCGGCCATGACCACTGCTTCTAGGCTGGACGCATGATCGGGGAGTTCATCAGCGGCGTCCGCACCCTGCTGCGCGGTTTCGGCACGTGGCGGCGCCGACCGGGGCTCATGGCTCTCGGTCTCGTACCGGGCTTCATCGCCGCGCTGGTGCTGCTCGCCGGGCTCGTGCCGCTGGCGCTCGCGCTCGGGCCGATCTCCGACGGTCTCACCCCCTTCGCCGACGGCTGGATCCCGGCCTGGCGCTCGGTGCTGCGCGCCGCCGTCGGCATCGTGATCTTCGCCGCGGCGCTCGCACTCGCGAGCGCCGTGTTCAGCGCTCTCGCGCTGACGATCGGCGACCCGTTCTACCAGCGCATCTGGCGTGCGGTCGAGGCCGATCTCGGTGATGCCCCGCCCTCGGACGGCGGCGGCTTCTGGATGGCGGTCGGCGAGGGCCTGAGACTCGTGGTCCTCGGCATCCTGATCGCGATCACCGTGCTGCTGCTCGGTCTCGTCCCCATCGTCGGCGGCTTTCTCGGGGCGGTGGGCGGCGTCGTGCTCTCGGGACGGATGCTCGCCCGCGAACTCACCGGGCGGGCGTTCGACGCCCGCGACCTCAGCCCGGCCGACCGCGCACTGCTGTTCCGCGGCAGTCGCGCCCGTGTGCTCGGCTTCGGCGTCGCCACGCAGCTGTGCTTCCTGATTCCCGGCGGTGCGGTCGCGGTCATGCCGGCCGCCGTCGCAGGCGCCACGGCCCTCGCGCGCACCATGCTGGAGCGCACGCCGCTGCCGCAGCGCACACCACTGCCGCAGAGCACACCACCGCACACCTTCCCGCAACCGCCCCTGAACGCCCCCGCGCCTCCGCTCCCGGGCAGCGTCTCAGCGTCCGTGCCACCACCCCCCGGATCAGGGCACGCCTGATGCCCGAGGGCGATACCGTCTTCCGCACCGCCAGACGTCTCGAGGAGGCGCTGGTCGGCGGCGAAGTGGCGCGCTTCGACCTTCGGGTCCCGCGCTTCGCGACCCTCGACCTGACAGGTCAGCCGATCGTCGCGTCGATCCCGCGCGGCAAGCACCTGCTGCTGCGCATCGGCGACAGCACGCTGCATTCCCATCTGCGCATGGACGGCGCCTGGCTGGTCTATCGGGCGGGCGAGAAGTGGCGGCATCCGGCATTCAAGGTGCGCGCGATCGTCGGCACGGCTCAGCGCGAGGCGGTGGGCATCGACCTCGCCGAGATCGAGGTCGTGCCGACCCGTGATGAGGAGGAGCTCGTCGGGTATCTCGGCCCCGATCCCCTCGGCCCCGACTGGGATGCCGTCGAGGCCGCCCGACGCGTGAGCGCCGACAGCCGCAGCATCCACGTCGCCCTGCTCGACCAGCGCAACGTCGCGGGGTTCGGCAACGAATACGCGGCGGAACTCCTGTTCCTACGCGGAATCCTGCCGACGACACCCGCCCCAGAGGTCGACGTGCCCGCGCTGCTCGACCTCGGCGTGCGCACGATCCGCGCGAACCGCGATCGCCGTCATCGCACCTTCACCGGCGTCGATCGCCCGGGCCAGGGGACGTGGGTGTACGGACGTGCGGGACGCCAGTGCCGGCGCTGCGGAACCCTCATCAGACGGGGCGAGCAGGGCGCTGATCCGACCCGCGAGAGGATCACATTCTGGTGCCCGGTGTGTCAGCGATGACCCGCATCCATGCTCGGGAATGAATCCCGCGCCCCCGTGGTTATTGATATATCCGGAGAACTCCGGAACACGGGAGGAATCGTGGGAAAGAACTACGTCGACATCGAGAACGACCAGGGCGCCACGCTGCGATACCGCAAGCACGCGAACGGTCGCGGTCTCGTCGCGCACGGCGCGAAGGTCCATCCGAAGGCGCACATCGAAGCGGGCGCTTACATCGAACCCGGCGCCCGTATCGGCGCGGGCGCGACCATCGCGCGCGGCGCATGGATCGAACCGGATGCCGTGATCGGCGAGGGTGCGCACGTCGACGCGCACGCACACATCGGCCAGGGTGCCGCTGTCGGAGACGGCGCACACATCGGCGTCCGCACCGAGGTCGGAGCGGGAGCGCGCATCGTCCGCGGTGCACGCATCGGCGACGACGAGACGGTCGCGGCCGGACTGACGGTCGCCACCGATCCCAAGGGGCTGTGGCTCGCGGCCTGATCGGCCCGCGATCTCAGACCGTCTCACCGGATCCGCCGGGTACCCTGGAGCACATGGCGACTCAGGGACGACGACCGGCGGGACGCGCCGGCAAAGGCTCTCCCGTGCGGCGCAACAAGGCAGCGCCGGCTCAGCGGTTCCCGCCGCCCAAGCCTCCGAAGAAGACCGCGAAGGTCGTCTTCGACGCACCGGACGTCGAACCCGAGCAGCCGCGCACGTTCCGTCTCGGAGTCGTCCCCGGCGCGACCCCGGGCAAATGGATCGATGCCTGGAAGCAGCGGATGCCGCACGTGCCCGTCGAGCTGACCCCGATCACCGTCGCCGAGCAGCGCGACGCCATCGACGACCTCGACGCGGCACTCGTGCGTCTGCCGCTGTCGGACGAGAACCTGCACATCATCGCGCTGTACGACGAGGTTCCTGTGGTCGTCGCCTCGATCGAGTCGCATCTGCTCGCGGCCGACGAGCTGACGGTCGCCGACCTGTCGGGCGAGATCGTGATGGTCCCCACCGATGATGCGCTGGGTCCGATCGACATCCCGGGTGCTGTCGCGCCGGCGTTCGCGCCGCTGTCGATCGCGGACGCCATCGTGACCGCCGCCACGGGTACGGGGATCGTGATCGTCCCCATGTCGCTCGCGCGCCTGCACCACCGCAAGGATGTCGATCACCGTCCCCTGGTCGATGGCCCGACCTCGCCCGTCGCCCTGGCCTGGCGCCGCGATCACACCACCCCCGACGTCGAGACGTTCATCGGGATCGTGCGCGGCCGCACGTCCAACTCGTCCCGATGACGCGACCGCGCCACCTCCACGACAGCTCTCCGGCAGCTTCGTGATGGCGTCCGCGTCGGCAACCGCGCCGGCACCCGCGTCGATGGCGACATCGACGGCGTCCCGTCGTCGTTAGACTCGCGTGGTGGTCTCGCTTCTCTACGTCTGTGTGCGCCCCGAGCTCGGGGCGGCGGATGCCGAGCACGCCTCGTTCCGACGGGCGCTCGGCGTCGACGTCGTCGACCGCCTCGACCTGCTCACCGAGCGCCTCGACCCTGCGCGTCTCGCGCGGTACAGCGGCGTCGTGGTCGGCGGCTCGCCCTTCAACGTGAGCGACGACGAGAAGTCCGACGTGCAGCTGAGAGTCGAGGCGGATCTCGAACACATCGCCCGGCTGGCGATCGACTCGCAGATCGCCGCCTTCTTCACCTGCTTCAGCATCGGCGTGGTCACGCGGATGCTCGGCGGCCGCGTCACCTCTGACACTCCCGAGTCGGCGAGCGCGACCGTGATCGTGACCACCGCCGCCGGCGCCGAGGACCCGGTCTTCGGTCCGAGCTCCCCCGCCCTCACGGTCTTCACCGCTCACAAGGAGAGCGCCGCGGGTCTGCCGGAGGGCGCCGTGCTGCTCGCCACGAACGACACCTGTCCGGTGCAGGCCTATCGGGTGGGCACCCACCTCTACACGGCGCAGTTCCACCCGGAGCCGACTCCCAGGGACTTCGCCGATCGGATGACGTTCTACCGCACCACCGGCTACTTCGACCCGGACGAGTTCGACGTCGTGCAGGGGCAGGTGCTCTCGGCATCGGTGACGGAGGGTGCCGCGCTGCTGCGCCGTTTCGCGCAGACGTTCGCGGCAGCCTGACGCCCGCGCTCCCGACCGGTCGGGCGACCACCGGGTCAGCCGCGCAGCAGTTCCACCCGTTCGCGAAGGTATGCCTCGAGCGGCATCCATCCGCCTGCCGTGCTCCACCGCACGGATGGCACGGTGCCGACCATCGACAGAGGCCCTGACGCTCCGCCCGCGTCCACTGCGGCGAGGTCGATCACCGACCACCCGACGTGCACGACGTCGCCCTCGTCGAATCCGCCGCGCAGCGCCAGGGCACGACGTTCGGCGCGCTCGCGTGCGGACTCCGCCGTGTAGCCGCGGCGTCCGGGGTCCGCAGCCCTCAGCACCTCTGCCGTGGCGAGCGCGTGCGTCTCTGTGAGCAACAGCACTCCGAGATGCCACGCCGCGCCCACCTTCACGATGCGGCGTCCGCGCCACCGCGACTCGCGCTCTTCGCCCAGCCCCTCCTTCGGCAGGCCGGCGAGCGCCAGCACGGCGTCGTCGATCAGAGCGGATGCGGTCGTCACAGCTCCCCCTGGGGCGTCTCGCGAACGAGGGCGGGTTCGACGAGTCGCGCCGCATCTCCCCGGATCATCATGCCGATCAGCGGGAACAGCAGCACAGACAGCATCCCCGCTCCGACGAGCGCCGCCGCCGTGCCGGTGTCGATCATCTTCTGATCCACCCCGATCGCCGTGACGGCGACGATGATGGGCAGGCCGGTGGCTGCCAGCAACCCGATCGCCGTGCGGTCCTTGGCGCTCGCGCCCGCCGGCACGGACAGCTGCGCGGTCGTGCCGCGGAGCACGACCAGCGCGACGAGGAACAGCGGAAGCATCAGCATCGCCGACGAGGATCCGGTGAGCGCCTGCAGGTCGAAGTTCACGCCCGTGTAGAGGAAGAAGATCGGCACGAGGAAGCCGAACGCGATGGCCTCGAGCTTCGTCTCGACCGCCTCGGCGTCCTTCTCGGGCGCGCGCGCCATGATGATGCGCCATACGGCTCCGGCGACGAATGCGCCCAGCAGCATGTCGAGATCGAGCATGACGCTGAGGCCGACCAGCGAGGCGATGAGAAGCAGCACGAACCGCACGCCGAACTGGTCGGACGTGTGCAGCGTCGCACGCACGAACGAGTGGAGGCGCCCGTGCGGCATCCTCCGAGCCATGAGCACGGCGAGCCCCGCGAGCACGACGAAGGCGAGCAGCACGGCGGTGGCGAGCGGTGTGGTGCGGGTGCTGAGGAAGAGCGAGATCGCGATCAGCGGCAGGAACTCGCCGACGGCGCCGATCACGGTGACCGCGCGCCCGAACGCAGTGTCGGATTCCTTCGCATCCCGGAGGATCGGCATTAGAGTGCCGAGCGCGGTGGAGCTGAGGGCGATCGCGATCACGACCATCCCCTCACCCGGGGCGAGGAGGAAGCCGATGCCTATCCCCAGCACCACGCTGATGGCCCACCCGATCGAGGCGCGGACGAGGGGCCGTCCGGCGACCGCCCGGAAGTCGATCTCGGATCCGGCGATGAAGAAGAGCATCGCGAGGCCGAAATCGCTGAGCTTCTCGAGGATGGGGGTCGGCTCGACCCAACCGAGCACCGCGGGTCCCGCGAGAATCCCGAGGACGAGCTCGAACACGATGATCGGCACGCGGATGAGCGGTCGGATGCCGCGCGCGAGCAGCGGCGCTGCCACGGCGAGCAGCGGGATCAGCACCAGTCCGAGATCGCCCGCGTCCACGCTCCCAGAGTAGCGACCCGTCGTCGCGATCCGTCCGATTCGCCCGGTGGTCGCATCCACGGCAGAATCGATGCACACCCCCGAGGAGCCCCCATGTCTCAGCCCGACACCGCCCGCCTGCTGATCGCCTGCGATGACCAGCCCGGCATCGTCGCCGCCGTCGCCGGCGTGCTCTCCGTCCACGGCGCGAACATCATCTCGCTCGACCAGCACTCCACCGACTCCGAGGGCGGTCGGTTCTTCCAACGCACGGTGATCCACCTCCCCGGCCTTTCGGCGGCACGCACGGCGCTCGAAGCCGATCTCGCCCAGGTCGCCGAGCGGTTCGGCATGGAGTGGTCGCTGCACGACACCGCGCGCCGCAAGCGCGTCGCCATCTTCGTCTCGAAGTACGACCACTGCCTGATGGAGCTGCTGTGGCGCACACAGCGGGGCCAGCTCGACATCGACGTCACGATGGTCGTCTCGAACCACCCCGACCTCGCCGAATCCGTGCGCTCGTTCGGGGTGCCCTTCGTGCACATCCCCTCCGGCGACAAGCAGACCATGGAGCAGCGTCAGCTCGAGCTCCTGCGAGGCAACGTGGATCTCGTGGTCCTCGCCCGGTACATGCAGATCCTCACCGATGACTTCATCGAGGGGCTCGGCGCCCCGATCATCAACATCCACCACTCCTTCCTTCCGGCGTTCATCGGGGCGAACCCGTATGCCAGGGCGAAGGACCGTGGCGTGAAGCTGATCGGAGCCACCGCCCACTACGCGACGGCAGATCTCGATGAGGGGCCGATCATCGAGCAGGACGTCACCCGCGTCACGCATTCGGAGTCGGCCGCCGATCTGCAGCAGCGCGGTGCCGACGTCGAACGCCTCGTCCTCGCGCGCGCCGTGCAGTGGCACGCCGAGGACCGTGTGATCGTCCACGGCCGCTCGACCGTCATCCTCTGAACGGGCGAGGCCGGGGATCAGGCGTCCGCCGGCACTCCCGCGAGCAGCTCGGCGAAGGCGTCGGCCGCGGTCGCATGACCGGCCAGCGCCGCCCCCTGACCCATCCAGAGCGACTGCAGCTGCCCGAGGTTCTGCTCGCCCGCTGCCGCGCGGAATCGTCCGGTGAGCCAGTTCTGCATCGGGAAGGGGGCGATGGTTCCGCTCGCCTCGATCGCTCGCACCGCCCGGTTGCGGGTGCCGCGGGCGAGGCGTCCGCTCATCGCGCGCGTGAGCACGGTGCCGTCGGCGGGGGTGGCGCGGATGGCGTCGCGATGCGCCTGGTTGGCTGCCGACTCGGCCGTCGCGAGGAAGGCCGTGCCGACCTGCACGGCTGACGCCCCGAGCGCGAACGCGGCGGCGACACCCCGCTTGTCGGCGATGCCGCCGGCGGCGATGACCGGCACATCGACGGCATCCACGACCTGCGGCACGAGCGCGAAGGTCCCGACGAGCGATTCCTCGGCCGGACGGAGGAACGACACCCGGTGGCCGCCTGCCTCGAAGCCGGTCGCGACGACGGCGTCGACCCCTGAATCGGCGAGTGCGACTGCTTCGGCGACGGTGGTCGCGGTTCCCACGACGCGGATGCCGCGGCGGTGCGCCTCGGCGACGACGGCCTCGGAAGGAACCCCGAAGACGGTGCTGAGCACGGGCGGCGCCGCCTGCCAGATCGCGTCGAGCTGCTCGTCGAGGGGAGGCAGGTATCGCTCGGGGCGCGCAGGCACCTCGAGGCCGACGGCGTCGTAGAACGGCTGCAGCGCCTGCGCGAACACCGTGTGCTGAGGATTCGGCTCGACCTCGTCGCCCGTCGGCAGCCAGATGTTCACCGCGAACGGGCGCGATGTCGCCTCGCGCAGCGACGCGATCGTCGAGCGGATGCGGTCGGCGTCGTAGCCGTAGAGCCCATAGCCGCCGAGACCACCGGCCTCGCTCACGGCAGCCGTGAGTTCCACGGAGGAGAGTCCGCCGAACGGACCGAGGACGATGGGGTGTTCGATGCCGAGCAGCGCGCGCAGATCAGTCATGTCTCGAGGCTATCCCGCGCTCTGCGACCCCGAGGCGGGCGCACGACCGGTGCCGCATTCGGATGCCGGTGATAACCTCGGCGTGAGGGATCGGGGAGGCGCGCATGAGCGAATGGTTCGGGCAGATGCTCGGCTTCGTCGCGGCTGCCCTCGGGATCATCGCGGTGCCGGATGCCGCGGCGCTCGGTATCGCGATCGCGCTGATCGCCCTGACGACGCTCACGATCGCCGTGGCGCTGAGCGTCGCACCGCCCTCTCCTCGCAGCGCCCCGCATCCCCTGCGGGCGATCGACGTCTCGACGCTGCTCGCGCAGAGCGATCCTGACGCCGCCGGTCACCCGCGCCCTCGTGCGCCGGGAGTCGCCGTCTCCGCGTAGTCCGTCCTCGCACGGGACCGCGCGGCTTTCGCCGACCCTTCCCGACACACGAACGGACTTCCATGGACATCTTCGCCTTCCCACCCCTGACCTTCCTGCTCGACGCGGCGTACGGCGCCCTCGCCGGCCTCTCCGCACTGCTCGAACCGCTCGCCGGAGCATCCGCCGCCGCACTCGCGGTGGTGCTCGTGACGCTTCTCGTGCGCGCCCTGCTCCTTCCCGTCGGCGTCTCACAGGCGAGGGCCGAGCAGACCAGAGCGCGCCTGGCTCCTCGACTGCGAGAACTGCAGCGCCGCCACAAGAAGAATCCGGAGCGCCTGCAGAAGGAGATGCTCGAGCTCTACCGCTCCGAGAACACGTCTCCGTTCGCCGGGATGCTGCCGGTCCTCGCTCAGGCGCCGGTCGTCGGCATCCTGTACACGCTGTTCATCCGCCCCGACATCGCCGGACACCCGAACGACCTGCTCACGCACGACCTGTTCGGAGCACCGCTGGGCACCAGTCTCATCTCCGCCGTCTTCGGCGGCACCGCGACGCCGGAGACGCTGTGGGTCTTCGGGGCGCTGATCGCGGTGATGATCGTGGTGGCCGACATCACGCGACGGGTCCTGCGGCCGGCCGCGGTCGGCGACGACTCTCCGCTGAACTCGCCGACGATGGTGCGCGTGACCAGCGCTCTGCACTATCTGACGGCCGTGTTCGCGATGTTCGTGCCCCTCGCCGCCGCGCTCTACCTCACCGTGACCGTGGTGTGGACGCTGGCGCAGCGCATGCTGCTGCGGCGCCGGTATCCCCTGCCCGTGCCTGCTGCGGTCAACGCGTGACGGGTGGGGCGGTCATTCGGGCAGCGGAATCGGAGCCGTGAACGGACCGGGCTCGTCGTCGCGGCGCACGCCGTCGGGCTCGGTGGCCGCCTCTCGCGCGGCGGCCGCATCGTCTCGACGGCGCTGACGACGCACGCCGAGCGTGGTGCCGACGCTCGCAGCGACCACGAGCGCGATCGCGAGCATCCGCAGCGGAGTCGCCGACTGCCCGAGGATCAGCCACCCGGCGAGCGTCGCGAATGCGGGTTCGAGGCTCAGGAGCACGCCGAACACGCGTTGCGGCAGTCGACGCAGCGCCGCGAGCTCGAAGCTGTAGGGGATCACGGACGAGAGCACCGCGGTGACCGCGGCGAGCAGCAGCAGCTGCATGTCGCCCGCGACGGTGACCGCGGCCGGCACACCGACCGGGATCAGCAGGATCGCGGCGACGACGAGTCCGACCGCGAGTCCGCTGCTGCCGGGGATGATCGCGCCCACCCGGGCGCTCATGCGGATGTACATCGCCCAGAATCCGGCGGCGATCAGGATGAAGACGACCCCGAGCGGATCCAGCGGCTCGGCGCCTATCAGCCCGTCGACTCCGAGCAGCACCATTCCGAGCAGCGCGACCCCCACCCAGGCGGCGTCGACAAGGCGCCTGGTCAGCACGGCGGCGAGCACGAGCGGCCCGAGGAATTCGATCGCGACGGCAGGGCCGAGCGGGATGCGGTCGATCGCCGCATAGAAGAAGCCGTTCATGGCGGCGAGCGATACGCCGAACAGCACGGCGGCGATCCACTGCGCCTTCGTCCAACGGAACGGCCTCGGGCGCACGATGGCGACCAGCAGGAGTGCCGCGATCGCCACACGGAGCGAGGTCACACCCCACGGGCCGAGCACCGGGAAGAGCTGCGCGGCGACCGCCGCCCCGAACGGCAGCGACAGGCAGGAGCAGACCACGAGCACGACGCCCACGAGCGGACGGGACGGCGTGGACTGCTTCACCCAGCCAGCCTACGGCGCTCGTAGGTGCCGGCGAACCGGCCCGTCAGAGGTGCTTGCCGCCGGTGACCGCGAGCACCGCGCCCGAGGTGTACGACGACTCCGCCGACGCGAGATACACGTACGCGCCGGCGAGCTCGGCGGGCTGTCCGGCCCGGCCGAGAGGCGTGTCGGACCCGAAGGTCTTCACCCGCTCGTCCGACCATCCGGTGGCCGGGATCAGCGGCGTCCAGATGGGGCCGGGAGCGACCGCATTCACGCGGATGCCGCGCTCCCCCGCCTCCTCGGCGAGCGCCTTGACGAATGCGACCTGCGCCGCCTTGGTCATGGCGTAGTCGATGAGGTTGGGCGACGGTTCGAAGGCCTGCACGGAGGACGTGACGATGATGCTCGAGCCGGACTCCAGGTGCGGATACGCGGCCCTGGCCGAGTACAGCAGGCCGAACAGGTTGGTCTCGAACACGCGGCGGAGGCGGTCGGTCTCGAGGTTCTCGAAGCCGTCGATGTCGTGCTGGTACGCGGCGTTCAGCACCAGGATGTCCAGGCCGCCGAGGGCGCTCCTCGTTTCGGAGACCACGTCGGTCGCGAAGGACTCGTCACGGATGTCACCGGCGAGGCTCACCCCCTGCCGCCCTTCGGCGCGCACGAGTTCGATGGTGCTGTCGGCATCCGCCTGTTCCTCCGGCATGTGCACGATCGCCACGTCGGCTCCCTCGCGGGCGAAGGCGATCGCGACGGCTCGGCCGATTCCGGAATCGCCACCGGTGATCAGGGCTCGCCGCCCCTCGAGACGCCCGTGGCCCACGTACGACTCCTCGCCGTGATCGGGAGCCGGGCGCATGTCGTCTGTCAGCCCTGGCTGGTTCTGCTGCTGACCGGGGAACTCCTCGTCCCGGTGCTGGCTGCGGGGGTCGGGCGTGCTGTCTGCCATGGTGTCTCCTCTTCCTCGCGACTCGCCATCATCGTTCGTGGCATGAGTCGGGCGTCCATCGAGACTCGCGGCCCGTCGTCCCCGTCGGGAGGGGGTTGACAAGCACCGCCTCGGTCGACGATCGGGCGAGGCAGGTGGAGGGCGCGACGGGGAGACGCCTCGGCCCGGTCAGGCTCCCGGAGCGGAGGGCTCGCCGTCGGCGGGCGCGATGGAGCCGGACGTGTCCTGCGGCTCGGGGACGAGGTACAGCCCGCTCGGCGCGTTCGCGGTGAAGGCGAGCGCCTCGATCCAGGCGCGGTTGATCGACGGCTGTCTGCTGCCGAAGTACTTGAAGACGAGCGAGCTGCCCGGATGCACCCACACGGTCGTCCGGCCGCCGCCGACGCTCGAGTCTTCACGCCAGCTGAACGGGAAGGGCTCGGCGCGTCGCAGCTTGGCGGTCATGACGAGCTGCAGGTGGGTGAGGGCGCGGTCCTCGATCTCGGTCTTCACGCTGCCCTCGTAGATGAACTTGCCCATTCGCCCTCTCCTCTGTGTGCAGGTCTTCGTCTTGCAGTTTATGGGACCACAGACCCCCTCTCCGCGTCCGCCATGAGGGGCCGTCCAGACGGGTGCGGAGCGGGCGGAAGTCAACCCCCTGCGTCCGGATCCCTTCGCCGATATTCTGGCAGGGACCGCGAGGAGACCCACCATGAACGCACGACACATCGACGACCGTTCCGATGAGGGATACACCCCCACGACAACTCATGCCGAGTTCGGCGAGGGAAACCCGCGCCTGCGCGTCACGCGCGACGGCGAACGCACCGAGTTCGCCCTCGAGGTCGACGTGGTGCGCATCGGCTCCGCTGCCGACAACGAGCTGCGGCTCGACGGCGCCGACCCCGTGCACGCCACGATCACGCATGATGACCGCGACGAGTACGTCCTCGAGCTCCATGGCGAGGGCGAGATGAACAGCAATCCCGACGCCACCGCCACCCACCCCGGCGATCACACCCAGACGCTGCGCACCGGCGCACGCTTCACCGTCGGCGAATGGGAGCTGGTCTACGCACGCGACGAATTCGCCGACCACGGCCGCCCGTACGGCGGACGCCTCGGCGGCGAATACTCCGATCAGCCGCTGCAGCCCCCGCGGCCCGACTACTCGGATGAGGCGAGCATCGAGTCGGACGCACCCACGCACGCGGACTCCGCCGAAGAGAAGTGACCGCAGAGCAGTCACCGCTGGACCGCATCAGCGAGATCGCCGCTGAGCGCGGGCTGCGCATCTGCGTGGTGGAATCTTTGACCTCGGGGCGTCTGGCCAGCACGATCGGCGCGGGGGCCGACGCCGGCGAGTGGTTCGCCGGCGGCATCGTGGCCTACCTCACCGACGTGAAGGAGAGTCTGCTCGGACTCGCTCCGGGCACGGATCCCTGTTCGCCCCAGTGCGCCGAGCACCTCGCCGAGAGCGCGCTGCGGCTGTTCGACGCGGATGTCTGCATCTCGACCACGGGCGTGGGCGGGCCCGACGCGGAGGGCGGGCACGATCCCGGCACCGTCTACGTCGGATGGGCCACGGGTGACGGAGTCGGTCACCGCCGCCTGGCGCTCGACGGCGATCCGCAGCAGGTCCTCGACGAGACGGTCGACACCGCCATGCGGCTGCTCGCGTTCCACGCCGAGGGCATCCGCCCTGCAGGACCTCGACGCTCGGGACCGGAGTCGACGGCGCCCTCAGCTGCCGAGGACGATGCCGAGAACGACGCGGCAGTGGATGCCGCGGTGGATGCCGCAGTGGATGCCGCGGTGGAGCCTACGGCCTGAGTCCGCTCTCTCCGTCGCTCGTCCCCGCGTCGCGTCAGCGTCCGGGCACGACGCCGATGCGCAACGGGGCACCGGGAGCGGATGCCGCCGCGATGGCCTCGTCGAGGTCGGCGAGCGGTCGCACCTCGCCGACCGCCTCCATGAACGGGTAGGCGCGTCCGCGCCCCGCGAGGAATCCGACAGCGTCCGCGAGCTCCGATCCGGTGTAGTTGTGGACGCCGGTGACAGTCACCAGCCGACGCACGATGCTCTCGGCGTCGAGCGGCACGGGATCAGCGGGAAAAACACTCCCGACCAGCACGACCGTGCCTCCGGTTCCGACGCCGGCGAGGGCGTCGGCCACAGCATGCCCCGAGGCCTCGATCACGACGTCCGGGTCGCGATCGATACGACCGGCGCCGAAGCGTGCGGCAAGAGCGAGCCGTTCGGGCGCGGGGTCGAGCACCTCGACCGTCGCGCCCTGCTCCACCGCTATCGCTGCGGCCGAGAGTCCGACGAGTCCGGCTCCGTGGATGCGCACGGTCGCGCCGTCGAGGTCATGATCGCGCGCGGCCCTGGCGACGGCGGCCCAGGCGGTCGCGGTCGCGCACGAGGCCGGAGCGAGAACGGCAGCCGGCAGCGACTCGGGCACCCGCACGATCGCGGTACCCGACCGCAGCTGGACGTGCGAGCCGAAGGCGCCGGTGAGATCGCCGTGCACGCCGATGCGGTCGTGACCGTACTTGCCGAGCGTGCGGCACTTCTGCGGCACACCCCGGGTGCATCTGTCGCAGGTGCCGCACGAGATCGTGACCGACCAGACGATCCGGTCTCCGATCCGCACGTCGATGCCGTCGACCGTCGATGCCCCGCCATCGCCCACGGCGATCACGCGTCCGACGCTCTCGTGGCCGAGCACCACCGGCACCGGAGCCGATCGACGGCCCTGCACGGTGTGCACATCGGACCCGCAGATCGTCGACATCTCGACGGAGACGAGCACGTCGTGGTCGCCGAGCGCCACTCCGGGCACGGCGATCGTCTCGTGCGGGTGTCCCTCTCCGATCCACACCATCGCTGTCGCGGCGGGTCGGAGGGCGACATCGCGGCGATGGCCAGGAGGACGGATCAGCAGAGTGCCCATGTCGGAGCCTCAGACAGACGGGACGAGGGGAAGCTGTCCGCGCTCGGAGAGCGCGCTGCGAAGCTGCGTCACGTCGGCGAGCACGACGTCGGCACCGGCGAGCCGGAGCGCGGCCGAGTCGTGGGCGCCCGTCAGCACGCCGGCGACGAGGCCGGCGCCGGCGCGGCGACCGGATTCGACATCGCTGACCGTGTCTCCCGCGACCGCGACGGCCGCAACGCGCGACGTCTGCGTGCGGATCAGCGCCGTGAGCACGAGGTCGGGTGCCGGCCGACCTCGCCCGGCGTCGACGGGAGAGAGAGCCAGATCGACGAGGCCGCGCCAGCCCAGACCGTCGAGCAGAGCATCGCGAGTGACCGGCGCGAATCCTGTCGTCAGCACGACGCGCAGACCCGCATCCTTCAGTCCCTGGATCGCGTCGGCCGCCCCGGGGATCTCGGTGACCCCCTGCTCGGCGACGATCTCGGCGTAGGCGCCCTCGAATGCCGCCGTCGCTCGTTCGGCCGCGGTGCGATCGCCTCCCGCGAGATGCGTGAAGACATCGATCTTGGACTGCCCCATGGTGTTGCGCACGTGCGCGAGCGCGTCATCCCACGGCATCCGGTCCGCGACTCCCGTGCGTTCGGCGGCCCGCTGGAACGCGGTCTCGACGACACCGTCGTCGAGCACGGTCGTGCCGGCCATGTCGAGCACGATGAGTTCGAGCGCGGGAGCGGTCTCGAGCTGAGTGGTCATGGGGTTCCTTCCCTTGCAGGTGTCCACCCGAAGGCGGCGGTGAGATTCTCTTCGGCGAGCCCCAGACCCGTGGTCATTCCGATGCCGGTGGTCGCGGCGAGCACCAGCACCCCCTCGTCGACCGTCTCGATGAGGAAGTCCTTCGGCGCCTTCGCATAGACGCCCTGCCAGCGCTCGAGCACCCGCGGCGCCGGCATCTCGAACAGCGCCTCCGCCTCGGCGAGGAATGCGGTGAACGCGGCCTCGGGCTGGAAAGGCTCCGGCGCGGTCGACGCGGCATGCGAGTCGCCGATGATGAGGGTGCCGTCCGGCAGCTGCGTGTACATCTGGTTGAGGTCGAGCGCGGCGAGGTCAGGGCGCTCGGAGTGCAGACGATCGCGCAGCGCTCCGGTGGCCGCACCGTCGGCGAAGCGTCCGTAGCGCACGAGCGACCACCCAGTCAGCAGCGGGGCGGAGAGCGGATGCGACAGCGTCACCGCCGCGCGCATCATGTCGAGGGCGCAGCGCACGACGCCCGACCGCTCCGCCACCTCCGGCAGCAGCTGGTCGATGTCGTGGTTCGTCGCGACGACGACGGCGCCGGTGGTGATCGCGCCGCGGGTCGTCTCGACGAGGTGTCCGGCGACCGATGTCGCCTGAGTGCGGAAGCGGAAGTCGACACCCAGTCCTGCGAGGTGCCGCACGATCGCCGCGGCGGCGGTGCGCGGATCGGTCTGCAGGTCGGTGTCGATGTGCGCTCCGCCGAGGAGGCCCTGACGGCGGAGCGGCGCGAGGCGCAGCAGCTCGTCGGCTTCCAGCATCCGGATGCCGCCATCGGTCGCCGCCTGCTCGAGCACGGCGATCTCGTCGGCGTGACGCGCGGCGACCAGCGTTCCGGACTCGCGGATCCAGAACCCGGCATCGCGAGCGAGGCGCAGCCACAGGTCGCGGGACACGTCCGCGTACCGCCGCGCCTCCCCCGACTGCGCGCCGATGCAGAGATGGCCGAAATTGCGGATCGTCGCGCCCACCGGAGCATCCGCTCTGTCGACGACGATGACGCTCAGACCGCGCCGCACCGCCGCGTAGGCGGCGCCGAGGCCGACGATGCCCGAGCCGACGACCACGAGGTCAGCGGAGTCGGCCGAGGACGCCGAGGAGGCCGAGGATGCGATGCCGCTCATCGGAACACCTTCCGCATCCACATCGCGAGGCCTTCGACCACGAGCACGGTGACGAGGATCATCAGCACGATCGCCGTCACGGTCTCGTATCGCGACCCCTGGCTGGCGTTGAGCAGGTAGTAGCCGACGCCGCCCCCGCCGACGATGCCGAGAATCGTCGCCGCGCGGATGTTGGTGTCGAGCATGTAGAAGCTGTGCCCGATGAGTGCCTGCATGCCCTGCGGAACCGTCGCCGAGGCGTACGTCTGCAGGCGCGTGGCGCCGACGGCCCGCAGTGCGCGCTCGGGTCCACGATCGACCTCCTCCAGCGAATCGGCGATCAGCTTGCCGAGCAGGCCGATGCCCCCGACGGCGAGCGCGATGACTCCGGCCTGCGCCCCGAGGCCGGTGATGACGACGAGGACGATCGCGAGGATGAGCTCCGGGATGCCGCGGATGCCGACGAGCAGGAAACGCGCGACGCCTCGAGTGCCGGCGCCCGGCGCGACGTTGCTCGCTGCGAGAGAGCCCAGGATCATCGAGGGCAGCAGCGTGAGCACCGTCGCCGCGAGTGCGATGGCGACCGTGTCTCGCATGGCGGCGATCATCGACGACGCCTCGTAGCTGCCGAACGACGGCGGCCAGAACCTCGCCGCCACCTCGGGGAGCTTGGCCCAGAACGTGACGAAGTCCATCCAGTTGATCTGGCTGACCACGACGCTGCCGATCACGACGAGCACCGCGGTCACGATGCCGATCGTGTTGCGCACACGCTCTGCCGTCCACGGGCGACGCACGGCCGCCTGCGGGCTGGTCGCCCACGCCGGTCGAGCCGTCGCCTGCACGCCCGTCGTCTCGCGCAGTCGCGGGTGGACGATGCGATCGATCCACGACCGCGTCTGCCGCTGGTGGCCGAGCATCGCTCCGCGCACCAGGCTCGAGACGATCTCCATCACCACGCACAGGACGAAGATGACCAGCGCGATGCCGAGACCCTTCCCGTAGTTCAGCGATTTGAAGGCGTAGGACATCTCCAGTCCCAGCCCGGCCACGCCGACGTAGCCGAGAACGACGCTGCCGCGCAGGTTGATGTCGTTGCGGTGCAGCACCGTCGCGACCCAGCTGGGCAGCACCTGGGGAAGGATCCCTGACACGAACTCCTGCATCCTCGACCCGCCCGCTGCACGGATCGCGAGTCGCGGACCCTCATCTATCTGCTCGATCGCGTCGGCGAACATCTTCGAGATCATCCCGATCGAGTGGATGCCGATGGCCAGGATGCCGGGCAGGGTGCCGAGCGAGAACATGAGCACGAACGCCATCGCGAGCACCACATCCGGCAGCGCTCGGGTGAGCACCCCCACGAACCGCGCGCCGGCACGCCATCCGTTGCCGGGGGTCGTGTTGGAGGCTGCGAGGTAGGCGATCGGCACCGACAGGACGGCGGCGAGCAGGGTGCCGACGAGCACGAGCCCCACGGTGAGGGCGATCAACCACGCGAGGTCGGCCGGTTCGGGGAAGGAGAGGCCGCCCACGCGGGCCACGAAGTTCTCGGCGTTGCCCCAGCTCTGCACCATCGCCGGGATCGAGATGCCGATCTCGTCGACCGCGAGGATGCCGAGCACCAGGAGCGCCACCAGGGTCAGCCCGGCCGCGATGCGCTCGGCGGAGATCGGGCGTCGAGGCGCACGAGCGGCGACACCGGTGCCGGCCCGGGTAGCCTGCGGTCGAGGGGTGTCGGCGAGGACGGTCATGAAACTCGTGCCTTGTCGAGCTGGGCGACGTCGACCGTGATCGGGGTGAGTTCGTCCTGCACCGCCCGGATCTCTGCCGTGGTCGTCGCCACGCGGCCGTAGATCTCCATGACCTCTGCTTTGGTGAGGTCGCCTGTCGGTGTGTCGAGCACGATCTCGCCGTGTCGCAGCCCCACGATGCGGTCGGCCCACGAGATCGCGAGGTCGACCTGGTGCAGGCTGCACACGACGGTGAGCCCTTCGTCGGCGGCGATCTCGCGGATCAGCGCCATCACCTGGTCGCTGGACTCGGGATCGAGCGATGCGACGGGCTCGTCGGCGAGCAGGATGTCGGGCTTCTGCATCAGGGCGCGGGCGATCGCCACCCGCTGCTGCTGACCGCCCGAGAGGGTGTCGCTGCGCTGATATGCCCGGTCGAGCAGCCCGACGCGGTCGAGGTGCTCCAGGGCGCACAGCTTCGCCGCCTTGGAGTAGCCCCAGAGGCCCAGCCGCGGCCCGCGGACCTCCGACAGCGCCCCGGTGAGCACGTTCTCGAGCACCGTCAGCGACGGCACGAGCTCGAACTGCTGGAAGATGAATCCCACCCGGCTGCGCAGTCGGCGCAGCGCCTTGCCCTTCAGCGTCGGGACCTTCGAGCCGAGCACCTCGATCTCACCCGAGGTCGGGACCTCGAGAGCGTCGAGGTGGCGCAGCAGAGTCGACTTGCCCGAACCGGAGAGCCCGAGCAGCACGACGATCTCGCCGCGCGACACCTGCAGGGATGCGTTCTTCAGCGCGGTGGTCGAGCCGAAGGTCTTCGTCACGCCGTCCAGGCGGATGAGGGCATCGGATGCCGTGTTCATGAGGATTCTCCAGGGTCGTGGCGTCGAGCGTGATTCTCTGCGGGTGAGCGCCCTGCGCTCCGCCGCTCCCGCAGGGGCAGGAGTGCGGAACGAGGGCGCTCGGCTGACGATGCGGTCAGCGATCGGGCGTCAGCCCTGGCACTGCTCCGCTTCGGTCTCCGTGCAGATGTCGCGGATCAGGTCGTAGTACGCGTCGTCGACCGGCTTGGTGGCGAAGAACACGCTGCGGAAGGCGTCGGTGTCGGCTCCGTCGATCCCCGCGGCGATGATGTCGTCGATCGTGATCTCCGACAGACCGTCGATGAGCTCCTGCGCGACGTCGTCCGGCAGGGTCGACGAGTAGACGAGCGGCGCTCCGGGCACCATGGTCTCGTCGATGACCTTGACGGCATCCGACTTCTCGACCTCGGAGTCCTCGGCGAAGCCGACCTCGCACTCGACCCCTTCGCCGACCTTCTGCACGCTCACGTCGTGCTTGCCCGCGAAGACGGGCGTGATGTCGGTCTTGGGGTCGATGCCCGCCTCCAGCAGGTTGTAGGAGGGGAAGAGATACCCCGACGTCGAAGACGGATCGACGAAGCAGACCTTCTTGCCCGCGAACTCGTCGATGCTCGAGATGTCGCTGTCTGCGGGCACGATCGCCTGGGAGTAGTAGCCGGGCTCCTGGCCCTCGTCCGTGACGATCGAGGAGATCGGGGTGAGCTTCGCGCCGTTGTTCGTGGCCGTGACGTAGGTGAAGCCCGAGAAGGAGGCGACGTCGACCTTGCCGGCCACGGCGGCCTCGATGAGCGCCGCGTAATCGGTGGACTCGTGGTACTCCACGGTCGTGCCGGTGATCTCGGCGATGTAGTCCATGAGCGGCTGGTAGTTCGTCTCGGTGTCGACCGAGTCGGGCACGACGCCGAAGACGAGGGTGCTCTCGTCGACGGCGAATCCCCCGGCGGTCGACGAGGCGTCGGAACCGGACGCGCCGGTGGCCTCGGCGGAGCCGGAGCAGGCGGCGAGGCCGAGCGCGAGGATCGCGGCGCCGGCGAGTACGGGGAGAGCGCGGAGCTTCATGAGGACCTTTCAGAGTGGGAGGGGTGATCCACGTGCCACTCTGACAGGGCCGGAGTCGAGATATGTACCTAACTTGAAAGAGTTCAAGGTCCGTTCACCCCCGCGTTCCCCGGGTGAACGTCGGCGTAACGGGCAACCGACCTGCGCGTCCGCTCCGCCCGATGGCGAAGTAGTATGCCTATGTGGCCGAAGCTGTATACACCCAGATCGCAGACGACCTCCGCGCGCAGATCGCGGCAGGCACTCTGCGCCCCGGCGACGACGTGCCCACCGAGGCGGAGCTCGCCGAACGATGGCGCACATCGCGTGGTCCGATCAGGAACGCTCTGGCCGCGCTGCGGGGCGAAGGGCTGATCGAGACGGGGCGAGGCCGACCCGCGCGGGTCGTGTCGCGCAAGGCCAGCCAGGCTGTGGACGTGTCCGTGCCCTTCACACGCTGGGCCCGCGATCTCGGCGTGACTCCGGGGGCGCAGACACAGGAGCTGAGCCTTCGCAGGGCGGGTGAGCGCGCAGAGCTGCTCGGGGTCTCCCCCGATGACACGATCGTCAGCGTCGTGCGCCTGCGCCTGCTGGACGGCAGACCCACGATGCTCGAGCGACTCTTCTACACCGAGGCGGTCGGACGGCGGCTGCTCGACGTCGACACCGACGAGATCTCCATCACGGAGTACCTCGGGTCGGTGGGACACCCGATCGTCGGGCTCGAGCACCAGATCGACGCTGTCGCGGCCGATGAGCAGGATGCCGCTCTGCTGCGGGTGCCGCAGGGAACGCCGATCCTTCGACTCAGCCGCATCTCCCGCGATGCGAGCGGACGAATCTTCGAGGCCTCCGAAGACCGATACCTCAGTGAGGTCGTGCGGTTCACGGTCGCGGCGTCGGGGATCTCGACGGACGGGCACTTCATGCGTGCCGTAGGCGGCTGACGGCCGGGCCGATCGGCATCGATCCCTCGGATGTTCCGAGAAGAGAAGCCGATCGCGAGCGCGATGGGGATCAGATTCCAAAGACCGCGCTCGCGATCACAGCGCTGGGGATGCGCTATTTCTGGGGTATACCCAATGTAAGCGGCGCGCTACACCATGGAACACGGTCTATTGTCGAGACCTACCCTGGACTTTCGTCTAGGGTTGAGCCGGAAAACCCCGGAATTCCGCGGGTGTCGTCTGCAGAGTACCGGAATACCGGTCGGTCATCCGGCCTCGTGTCGCCTCTCAGAGGCGGGAGCCTGGGCCGGGTCAGACGATCGGCAAGAGCGCGGAGACGACCCAGCGGCCGTCGACCTCTCCGGCGCTGAATTCGCCGCTGGCACCGAGAACCCGTTCGGCCATGCGACCGATGCCGGTGCGGCTCGAGGAGAGCTCGCGACGCGGCGTGACGGAGAGCGGGCTGCTCACCGTCATCGTCGCGGCATCGTCGTCGATCTCGAACCGGATCTCGACTTCGCCCGCGCCCGCGTACTTGAGGACATTGGTGGCGGACTCGCGCATGATGCGCGCGAGGATGATCTCGGCCGCACGCGGGATGCGTTCGTCGGAAGGGTCGCCGATGACGGCCACTGCATGGCCGGCGGCTTCGAACTCCTGCGCGGCCTCGTCGACGGATGCCACCAGGTCTCCGGAGGGCATTCCCTCGGATCGGGGTCCATCGTCTGCGAGGTCGATGACGAAGCGGAGGTCGGTCATCGCCTTGCGTGCGGCGATGCGGATCGCCTCTTGCGAGTCACTGCTGGTGCGGTCGTCGTCGAGCATCTGCACGTGCAGCGACACCACCGTGAGGTGGTGCGCGATGCTGTCGTGCAGCTCGCCGGCGATCCAACGTCGTTCGGCGAGTACTGCTTGGCGTTCTTGCTCGGCCTTCTCGGCCAATTGCTCTTCCAGGGTCCGCCCTCGGGCGAAGGCGATGCGAAGAGCGAAACCCACCGCGCCGGCGACGGTCGCGGTGATGAGGTAGATGCCGAGGTTGATCGGCGTGCTCGTCTCCCCGAAGGCAACGAGTGCCGTCGCGAGGAGAAAGACTCCCGCGTAGGAGAGGATGAGCGCGTTCCAGCCGAGTCGCATGATCAGCGCCGCAGCGAGGGCGGCGACCGTCAGAACTTCGGTCTGGGTTCCCGTGAGGAACGAGAGTGCGAACACGACGGCGAGTGCGCACGTCGCGATGAGGGGCCACCAGAGATACAGCACGAGCACGGCGGTCGATGCGATGCTGACCGCGGCGACGAACGGATCCACTCCCGGAGGGAGGAACAGTCCGACTATGCCGAAAACGACGATCGTTCCGACGATCGCGAGAACGGCGATGCGTTCGATCGTGCTGAGCTTCTCTCCCTTCCCGAGCCGTGAGACGACGGAGTCGTCGGAGCGGGGAGGACTAAAAGCCATGCTTTAGTATCTCCTAATAGCCAGGTAGATTAGCGAGTGAAGCCAAAGAACTGGTTGAATGCCTGCCAGAAAGTCATAGTGATTCACCTCCGTGATTGAACTTTTGTGAAGTAACAAGTTCATCTTCTCGGTGATCTGCGGGCGGCACATCTGTCTCTTGTCTAGACCTCGCTAGCCAAAGGTCTAATACCTCGCGGCGCAGGTGCACCCCGGTTAGGCTTCCTCTATGTCCCAAATCCGCGTCGTGATCGTCGATGACGATCCCCTGGTGCGCTCAGCGCTCTCTCACTTCGTCTCACGCGACCCCGAGATCACGGTGATCGCAGAGGCCGAGTCCGGGCTCGAGGGCATCGAGGTCGTCGAGCGCGAGCGCCCGGATGTGGTGATGATGGACGTGCAGATGCCCGAGATGAACGGCATCGAAGCGACAGCGGTGATCAGTGAGCGGTGGCCTGAGATCAAGATCCTCGCCGTCACCACGCTCGACGGGAGCGACACCGTGCTGCCGATGCTCAGCGCCGGCGCGTCGGGGTATCTGCTGAAGGACTCGAGCGCGGCGAGCATCCTCGAGGGCGTGCGCGAGGTGTACAGCGGGGCGAGTTCGCTGTCGCCTCGCATCGCCTCCCTGCTGATCAAGCATGTGCGCGATACAGAGCCCGTCGGCGGCGACGACACTCTCGAGGCGCTCACGGACCGCGAGCAGGAAGTGCTGCAGCGACTGGCGCAGGGTATGTCCAACGCCGAGATCGCGCGCACGCTGATCGTGTCCGAGGGAACCGTGAAGGCGCACCTCGGACGCATCATGTCGAAGTGGCACGTGCGCGATCGAGTGCAGATCCTGGTCACGGCAGCGCACGCCGGCCTGGTCGACTTCCGCTGAACCGGGGTGCGGAGATCGGCCGCGCGTCACTCCGTGCGAACTAGTCGCCTTGGGTGACTCAGCGCGCGGAGGCTGAGTCTCGGGGTGCGCCAGCGGTGAGCCGGGTCCCACCATGCCGGTCCACGGACTTGAGGCAGTCCGTCGTTCATGCGAATCTCCCACCCGGATGTGCCGAGAGAGCGGTGGTGCCACCAGCACAACGGCACGCCGTTGTCCGTATGCGTCGGGCCACCCCGCGCATGCTCGGTCACGTGGTGGATCTCGCACCAGGACGCGGGAACGTGGCATCCGGGGATGAGGCATTCCTTGTCGCGGGCGATGATCGCCCGGCGTTGATGCACGGTGAACGCCCGGTCGGTGGTGCTGATCCCGATGATCCGGCCCTCATCCATCAGCACCCGTTGGACCGCCCCGCCGCACGCGGCCTGCGCGGCGACGGAGATGGGCACGTGGGCTCCGGATCCGGGGATCGTCGCCCACCCGCCATTGCCTGCGCTCGCGCCGAAGGCGGCGCCGAAAGCAGAACCACCCGCCTGATGAGCGAGATCTTTCGCGTCGACGTTCACGACCAGGACCGGTGATGCACCACCCAACGTGGGCATGTCCCGATGACGGGCCGCGATCGCGAAGACCATCGCGAGAGCGTCGTGACGCTTCTGCGCGGCGGTCCGGTCATCGAGCACGCACCGCGGATCCGAGTTGAATGGGTCGTGGTCGTCACCGTCTGCGTCTGCGTCTGCGCGTGCGGCTGCGTCGTTGTCGGCACCGCCTGAGAAGTCGTCCGAAGATTCCCTGTCCGCACCCGTGCCGTCGCTCGGCGCGAAGTGCACTCCCGGCATGGACGGCCCGTCACCCTTCGGGTTGAGGATCGCGTCCAGGATCAGCTGCAACTGGGCGGCGGCATCCGGGGTCAGATACCCGCGGATCGCATGCATGCCGTCCTTCAAACGACCGATCGTGATCCCGCGCTTGCGCCGCGCATCCTCATCCTTGGGTTCCTCCCCGTCCGGGTCGAACATCGACGCGAGATCCTCCGCGAGAGCCTTCAGATCCTGCGCCGTCGGCGCCGGACCAGCCGCCTCCGAGTCAGCATCCGCATCCGCATCATCCGTGTCGAGGCCGTGCCCGCGCGCGCACCCCGCCAACGCGACATCGGCCGCCAACCGCTGATCCACACTCAACCGGTCCCACACCCGCTCGATCGGCCCCGTCGCCGCCAGAAACCCCGCCACACCGACCACCCCGTCCAGCAGTGCGAGGCGCATCTCCGACCACCGGGCCGGCATCCGCTCCCCCGCCAAACTCACCGGACGCCGCACCAGATCCACGACCCGGTCCACCCGCGTCGCGCCTCGCACGTCGACTCCCACGGTTCGTTGCAGCAGTTCGTTCACACCCCGGCACCCCGCCGAGTGCGCGAAATCGACGGGATCCGCGGTCGCGAACGTCTCCACGATCACCGCCTCCGCCCGCCGGAACACCGCCCCCGCGCCCTGCAGCACCACGATCCGGTCCGCGTCACTCAACCCCGCGAGAGCATCGTCGGACAACACGGCATCGAGGTCAGCGATAACCCGATCCAGACGCTCCGCGGTGCTGTTCATACCCCCACTCAACCCGGCACCACCGACATTCGAACCCCGAAACCACCCCGAATAACCCCAGATCAGAATACGTATTCCAATCTCCCAGAATGTCGGCAAGGCGGGTACGGACAGACGAGCACGGAACGAAACGAGCGCAGCATGAAGGCGGCTCAGAACGAGACAAGCCGCAGAACCGAACGAGCACAGAACGAGACACCCACGAAGGAGGGGAACACCAGCACCCGCGTCAGAGCAGACCCAACCCCGACTTCCCCGACCCCACACCCACACCCACACACCCAGGAGCGCCGTGCACGAACCATCGCGCGCCCGACACCGAGCGCCCGGTCAGCGTCGGACCGGTTCGGCCCTCATGAAGACGTCGATCTCGTCCTCGCTCTCGAGCACGAAGCCGTGCCTCTCATACAGCCGTCGTGCCTGACTGCCCTGCAGGACGTTGAGGCGGAAGGGACGGAACGGTCGGTTGCCACCCTCAGGACGCTGCGCCAGCACGTCCGCCAACACCGCCGAACCGAGGCCGCGCCCCTGCTGAGCCGGATCGAGGTAGAAGTGCTCGATCCAGACCGCGTCGGTCTCGGGCCTCACCGCGATGAGACCGACGTCGCGTCCGTCGACCACGATCACCCGCGTGTTCTGCGGAACGAACCCGCTGAGGAACCGCTGCCGCACATGCACCGGGTCGAAGCGACCGAGTCGCTCGAGGTCAGGACGCATGACGATCGCTCGCAGTTCCGACATCCACGAAGCGTCCGAGGGCTCGCTCTCTCGAAGACTCCACCCGGCCGACACAGCATCCATACAATCACGCTTGCGACGCCCCCCGAGCGACAGCGACAGCGACAGCGACAGCAGGACCGCAGCAGCAGGCCCACGACTACAGCGCGAGCAGCACGATCCCGCCGGCCACGACGGCGGACGCGGCCAGCCGCCATCCTGGCCGGCTCTCCTTCAACGCGAAGACGCCGAACAGGCTGACCAGCACGACACTGACCTCACGCAACGGCGCGACGAGGGCGACCGGCGCGATCTGGATCGCCGTGAGCACCAGGATGTACGACAGGGGCGACAGGATGCTGAACGCGACGATGCGCTTCCACTGGGTGCGACCGAGCGCTCGCACGGCCGGCCACCGACCTCGAACACCGAAGGAGTAGAACGGGATCTCGAGCAGCATCGTCCCGACCATGAAGGCGACGGGCGAGAGGTTCCAGGTGCGCACCGCGTTGGCGTCCCAGATCGTATAGACGGCGATCGCGACGCCGGTGAGCAGCCCGAACACGAGTCCGGGATCCAGCCGTCGCGACCGATCGGCGCGACCCCGGTCGACGAGACCGATCGCCACGACGCCGAGGATGATCGCCGCGACGCCGGTGAGCGCGAGGATCGACGGGCGCTCTCCGAGCACGAGCACGGCGATGATCACCGAGAGGAACGGGCCGGTTCCCCGCGCCGTGGCGTAGACGGTCGAGAGGTTGCCTTCGCGGTACCCGCGTTGCAGCACCGCCATGTAGGCCACATGGAGCACGCCCGAGACTCCCACGCCGAGTAGGAACGCCATCACGTCGTCGGTGCCGAGCCCGCCGGTGAACGGCACGACGCCGATCCAGACGACGGTGCCTCCCACGGCGCCCCACCAGAGGAACGGCGTGCCCGCCCGGCTCACGCCGTGGGCGATGATGTTCCACGCGGCGTGCGAGACCGCTGCGGCGATGACGAGAGCGAAGGCGAATGCGGACATGAGAGACCCTTCCGTCCATCGCGGGCGCGACGAACAGGGTCCTCCGGGCTTTTGTCCTGTCAGATGACGGTGCCCCTACGGAGGAGCACCGTGGCGCCGCTCGGACCAGACGGGACGAACCCCGGAACCCTAGGCGCTATCGAGACCGACCGTACCGGGCGATGGTGACGAGAAGGTGAACGACGGCCGTGCGACCGTCGGGGGGATCGCGCATCGAGGCGCCGATTACGATCGAAGGACCGCCCCCTGCAGGAAGGCCCCTCATGCCCGTCACCCCGGACGCTCTCGCCCACGCCGAGGATCTCGCCGACTTCGTCGCCGCCTCGCCCTCGAGCTATCACGCCGCCGCCGAGGTGGCCAGGCGCCTCGAGGATGCCGGTTTTACGCGTCTCGAAGAGGACCAGGCTTGGGATGTCGCCCCCGGCGGACGCTATGTCGTGGTGCGAGACGGTGCAGCGATCGCGTGGACGGTTCCGGAGGGCGCCACCGCGACCACGCCCGCTCACATCCTCGGCGCGCACACCGACTCCCCCGGCTTCAAGCTCAAGCCGCAGCCGACCACCGGTTCGCGGGGGTGGCTGCAGGCGGCCGTCGAGGTCTACGGCGGTCCGCTGCTGAGCTCGTGGCTCGATCGCGAGCTGCGTCTCGCCGGACGCCTCGCCCTCGCCGACGGACGCGTGGTGCTCGCCGACACCGGAGCGCTGCTGCGGCTCCCCCAGCTCGCCATCCACCTCGACCGCGAGGCGAACACGGGCCTCGCGCTCGACAAGCAGTTCCAGACGCAGCCCGTCTGGGGTCTCGGCGACCCGACGCAGGAGGACATCCTGGCCGAGCTCGCCGGGTCGGCCGGAGTCTCGGCATCCGACATCCGCGGTTACGACGTCGTGATCGCCGACACGGCGAGGGGCGCGATCTTCGGCAAGGACCGCGCGTTCTTCGCCTCCGGCCGTCTCGACGATCTCGCCTCGGTGCACGCCGGCGTGGTCGCGCTCGAGAAGATCGACGCCGCTGCCACGGGGCCGATCGCGATCCTCGCGGCGTTCGATCATGAGGAGCTCGGCTCGAACTCGCGTTCCGGTGCCGGCGGCCCCCTGCTCGAAGACATCCTCAGCCGCGTCTATGACGCACTCGGCGCCGACGCCAGCGAGCGTCGCCGCGCCTTCTCCTCGTCGTGGTGCCTGTCGAGCGACGTGGGTCACTCGGTGCACCCGAACTACGTGCACAAGCACGACCCCGTCGTGCAGCCGGTGCTCGGCTCGGGTCCGATCCTCAAGCTCAACGCCAACCAGCGCTATGCGACGGATGCCGTCGGCTCCGCCGCCTGGCGTGCCTGGTGCGACAGCGCCGACGTGGTCACGCAGGAGTTCGTGTCGAACAACAACGTGCCGTGCGGCTCGACGATCGGGCCGATCACGGCCACGCGTCTCGGCATCCGCACGGTCGACGTCGGCATCCCGATCCTGTCGATGCACTCGGCGCGCGAGCTCGCCGGGGTCTCGGACCTGCACGACCTCACCCGCGTCGCCGAAGCATTCTTCGCCGGCTGAGCCCTGCCTGCGCCCTCGCGGGCCCTGCGCAGTGCCAGGATGATGGCATGACGGACATCAAGCCTGCTCTCATCGAGCGCGCGGGCATCGAGATCATCCCCGAATCCGAGCGCACAGCCAAGCCGAGCGACCTCTTCTGGCCGTGGTTCGCGGCCAACGTGTCGGTCTTCGGCATGTCCTACGGTTCGTTCGTGCTGGGCTTCGGCATCTCGTTCTGGCAGGCGACCCTGGTGTCGATCATCGGCATCGTCGTGTCGTTCCTGCTGTGCGGACTGATCGCGATCGCCGGAAAGCGCGGTTCGGCACCGACCATGGTGCTGTCCCGCGCGGCGTTCGGCGTGCAGGGGCAGAAGGTTCCGGGCATCGTCTCGTGGCTGACGTCGATCGGCTGGGAGACGTTCCTCGCGATCATGGCCGTGCTCGCCACGGCGACCGTCATCACGCAGCTCGGCGGCGACGGCGACAGCATCGCCCTGAAGATCACCGCCACCGTGATCGTCGCCGCTCTGATCGTCGCGGCATCCGTGCTCGGCTATCACACGATCATGAAGCTGCAGTCGGTGCTCACGTGGCTCACCGGCATCGTGACGGTGGTCTACATCGTCCTCGCCGCCCCCAGCATCGACCTCGCCGCAGTCCTGGCGCGTCCTGACGGTGGGATCGGACAGGTCACGGGCGCGCTCGTGATGGTCATGACCGGCTTCGGGCTCGGCTGGATCAACATCGCCGCCGACTGGTCGCGGTACCAGAAGCGCACGGCATCCGATGGGGCGATCGTCCTGTGGAACACGATCGGCGGCTCGGTGGCTCCCGTGATCCTCGTCATCTTCGGTCTGCTGCTCGCCGGATCCGACGACGAGCTCAGCGCGGCGATCGCCGCCGACCCCATCGGCGCACTTGCGACGATCCTGCCCATCTGGGTGCTCGTGCCGTTCCTGCTCACCGCCGTGCTGGCGCTCGTCTCGGGCGCGGTGCTGGGCATCTATTCCTCCGGCCTCACACTGCTGAGCCTCGGCATCCGCATCCCCCGCCCGTCTGCCGCGGCGATCGACGGCGTGATCCTCACCCTCGGCACGATCTACGTCGTGTTCTTCGCCACCGACTTCCTCGGGCCGTTCCAGAGCTTCCTCATCACGCTGGGCGTGCCGCTGGCCTCGTGGGCCGGCATCCTCATCGCCGACATCCTGCGCCGCAGGAAGGACTACGACGACGAGGCCCTGTTCGACAGCCGCGGCCTCTACGGCGCGTGGGATTGGATCTCGATCGGCACCATGGTGGTCGCCAGCGTGATCGGCTGGGGCTTCGTGCTCAACGGATTCGCGGATGCCGCGCCGTGGAACAACTGGCAGGGCTACCTGCTCGGTCTCGTCGGCGGCGTCGACGGGGACTGGGCTTACGCCAACCTCGGGGTCTTCTTCGCCCTCGTGCTGTCGTTCGTCGTGACCTGGTTCGCCCGGGCCGGAAAGATCCGCGAGCAGGAAGCCTCGGTATGAGCGACGGCGCCTGGCTGGTCGTGATCGATCCCCAGACGATCTTCGCATCGCCCGAATCGGCATGGGGATCGCCGTTCTTCGCTGACGCGATGCCGCGCATCCGCGAGCTCGCCACGGCCTTCAGCGAGCGTGTGATCGTGACCCGCTGGGTGCCGACGGCTGACCGATCGACGTCGTGGGGCGCCTACTTCGACGCGTGGCAGTTCGCCGACCGGCCGGCGACCGATCCGCTGTTCGACCTCGTGCCCGAGGCGGCCGGCCTGTCGCCGCACCCGACGCTCGATCTGCCGACGTTCGGCAAGTGGGGCGCCGAGATCGAGGCGATCGTCGGCCGAGGGGCGCATGTCGTGCTGGCGGGCGTCGCGACCGACTGCTGCGTCATCTCGACAGCTCTGGCCGCAGCGGATGCCGGGGCGCACGTCACCGTGGCCACCGATGCCTGCGCGGGCTCGACGGCGGAGAATCACGCCGCCGCGATGCAGGTGATGGGCCTCTACCCGCCGCAGATCACGGTCAGCGACACCGCCTCGGTGGTGTCGGGGCGCTAGGCCCCCGCGCGTACGGCGGCCACGATGTCGGCGGGCGATCCGCGCCACGGGGCTCCGTGCCCGGGCAGCACCCAGGATGCCGACACGGCGGCCAGCCTGTCGAGTGAGGCGATGGCCTCGACCGGCTCGTCCGTGAAGGGCGCGGGCTGTGGACCGACCCGCCCTGTCAGCACATGGCGCGTGGTGAGGGCATCGCCGACGAACACCGCATCCGCCGCGGGGATGTGCACCGCGATGCTGCCCGGCGAATGTCCCGGCGTCCCGATGACGACCGGAGATCCCGGCAGATCGAGCGCCTGCCCGTCGGCGACGGTCACGACGTCGGCGACGTGGCGCGTGCGCAGCCCGTTCTTGCGCACGCCGTAGGCGAGGAACCCCAGCATCGGGCCGATGCGGGCCGGACCCATCGGCGTCTTCGGCTTCTCGCCCGTGCGCACCCGATGCACGTCGGCGCTGTGGATGAAGACCGGCACATCCGCTTCGCTGCGCAGCCGCTCGGCGAATCCGATGTGGTCGCTGTCGCCGTGGGTGAGCACGAGACCCCGGATGTCGGAGAGCGGGCGTCCGAGTTCCGCGAGGGTGCGCCGCAGGTCGCTCCAGTGGCCGGGCAGTCCGGCGTCGACGAGCGTGATCCCCTCGGGCAGATCGACGAGGTATGACGCGACGATGTCGTTGCCGAGTCGATGCAGGTGCGGTGCGAGCTTCATGGCCGTTCCCTTCGCGGTGGCTTATGATGGCTAGACTACGTAGCTATCATAGCTACTGTCAATAGCCATGAAGGAGATCAGGATGCCGACCCCCGAACGAACCTCGCTCGCGGCGATCGTGGACGCCGGCCGCGAGATCCTCGAATCGGCGGGACCGGCCGGACTCACCATGCAGGCAGTCGCCGAGCAGGTGGGCGTGCGGGCGCCGTCCCTCTACAAGCGGATCCGTGATCGGGACGCTCTGCTGTCCGCGGTGGCGGCCGCCTCGGCCGACGCGCTGACGGACAGCCTCCACGCAGCCGGCGACGACCTCCCCCTGCTCGCCGCCGCGTATCGCGCCTTCGCGCACGAGCACCCCGAAGCATTCCGCCTCCTGTTCACCGCCTCGGCACCGGAAGACGCCCTGCACCGGACCTCCGCGCCGGTGCTGCGCTCATGCACCGCGCTCGTCGGTCCAGAACGGGCGCTCGATGCGGCCCGACTCTTCACCGCCTGGGCGACAGGGTTCCTTCAGATGGAACTCGCCGGGGCCTTCCGTCTCGGCGGCGACGTCGACGCAGCGTTCGAGTACGCGATGGAGCGCATACTCGCAGGGCTGACCGCAGAGTGAGAAAGCTGCGCACCGGGCCCGGCGATCCGCCGATCTCCTCGCGCGGCCGGCGGCAGCGCGGAAGATCAGCCGGAATACTGCCAGGATGATGCGCGGAGAGGGGTTTCCATGACCGCGAGCGCGCACGACGACGCATCCGCCCATCCGACGAAGGCTCGTCGCCCGTGGCATCGCACGAAGGTGGCCGTGGCGGTGGTCCTGATCGTCATCGCCGTGGTGGCGATCATCGGCGCGCTCACGCCCTGGCCGTCTGCGATGGTCATCCGCTCGGTGTTCACGAAGGGCGGCGACGAGACCGCCGCTGAGATGGACACGCACGTCCCCGACACCGAACTCACCGAGAAGCTCGACGTCGCGTACGCGGACGGAGGCTCCGACACCACCATGGACGTCTTCTCACCGGCATCCGCGACAGCTCCGCTTCCGACGGTCGTCTGGATTCACGGCGGCGCCTGGATCTCGGGATCGAAGGAGAACGTCGATCCGTACATGCGGATCCTCGCCGCGGAGGGGTACACCACCATCGCCCTGAACTACACGATCGGACCCGAGGGGGTGTATCCCCTCGCCGTGCACCAGCTCAACGACGCGCTCGCCTACATCGATGCGAACGCCGACGAGTTGGGTGTGGATCCGAGCCAGATCGTGCTCGCCGGCGACTCCGCGGGAGCACAGCTGGCCAGCCAGATGGCGACGCTCATCACGAGCCCCGCCTACTCCGAGATCATGGACATCACCCCGGCGCTCGAGGCGGAGCAGGTGGTGGCGACCGTGTTGAACTGCGGCGTCTACGACCTCGCCGCGCTCGCGACGCTCGACGGTATCGTCGGCTGGGGATTGAAGACCTCGATGTGGGCGTACTCGGGCACGAAGACCTGGGCGGAGGACTCGACCGGCGCAACGATGTCGACGATCGACTGGGTCACGGAGGACTTCCCGACGACCTATATCTCGGGCGGCAACGGCGATGGTCTCACCTGGCTGCAGTCGATCCCCATGGCCCAGCGGCTCGATGCGCTCGGCGTCGACGTGACCACTCTCTTCTGGCCCGCGCCGCACGAGCCCGAACTGCCGCATGAGTACCAGTTCCATCTCGACATGCCGGACGCACAGACGGCCCTGCAGAAGACCATCGACTTCCTGGACGCCCACACCACCCGCTGACGAATCGGGGCGGCGTGTGCAGAGCGGGCGCCGCCGTCTACTTCATCGTGTCGAGGATGCCGACGAGGTCGTCGAACGTGGTCAGCGGGTTGAGGATCGCGAAGCGGGTGTTCGGGCGCCCCGCGTGCGAGCTCGGCACGACGAACGCGCGCTGCGAGTCGAGAAGCTCGTCGGACCAGCGGTCGTAGTCGCCGCGTTCCCAGCCCTCGCGTTCGAAGACGACGACGGACAGCTGCGGATCGCGGACGAGACGGAGCTCGGGCCGCGCGGCGATCTCGGCGGCGATCCGCTGCGTCAGGGCGAGCGTCGCGCTCACGGCGTCGCGGTAGGCGGCCACCCCGTACGTCGCGAGCGAGAACCACAGCGGCAAACCTCGGGGGCGCCTGGTGAGCTGGATCGAGTAGTCCGAGGGGCTGAAGTCGCCCGCATCGGTGAGCGTGTCGAGGTACTCGGCGTGCTGGGTGTGCGCGCGACGGCCCGCATCGGGGTCTCGGTAGATCAGCGCGCAGCAGTCGAAGGGGGCGAACAGCCACTTGTGCGGGTCGACGATCACCGAGTCGGCTCGCTCCACTCCGGCGAAGACACCCCGGGCCTCGGGTGCCAGCATGGCGGTCAGTCCGTACGCGCCGTCGATGTGGAGCCAGAAGTCGAACTCGTCCTTGAGCGCGGCGATGCCGGCGATGTCGTCGACGATGCCGAAGTTCGTCGAGCCGCCGGTGGCGACCACGGCGCAGATCTCGTCGCCGTGCTCGGCGAGTGCGTCGCGTACGGCATCCGCCCTCAGCACGCCGTCTTCTCCGGCCGGGACGAGCAGCACGTCGGCATCCATGACCTTCGCCGCCGACTTGTTCGACGAGTGCGCCTCGACGCTGCACACGATCTTCCAGCGACGAGGGAGCTCCTTACCCGCGTCGAGCAGCCTCGCCTTCGCCGCCTCGCGGGCCGCGACGAGTGCCGACAGGTTGCCGATCGTGCCGCCCTGGACGAAGACGCCGCCCGCGGTGTCGGGGAGGCCGAACTCCGAGGCGAGGAACGACAGCACCTCGTTCTCGGCGTGCACGGCGCCTGCCCCCTCGAGCCAGCTGCCGCCGTAGAGACCGGATGCCGAGACCACGAGGTCGAATGCGATCGACGCGATGGTCGGCGCCGTCGGGATGAACGACAGATACGCCGGGTGGCTCGTCGTCAGACAGGCCGGAGCGAGGATGTGCTCGAACACGCTGAGCGCCCGCTGCGAACCGAGTCCCGCATCGGTGATCGTCGTGCCGACGAGACGGTCGAGCTCGGCCGGCGACTGCGGCTTGTCGAGCGGCACATCGGCTGCGAGCATCCGCCGGCGCGAATAGTCGAGCACGGCATCGACGATCGCCGTCGACTCGACCGAAGCCGCGTGCATGCGTTCTGCTCCCATGGGCTGTCCTTATCTGAGGGTTTCTGCGGCCTGTGCGGGCTGTGCTGACTGTACGGGCTGTGCTGACTGTACGGGCTCGGTGGGCTGTGCTGACTGTGCTGTTCGTCGTGGGGCATCCGGCACCGGAACATCGAGCACGGCGGAGAGGGTGCGGCGAGCGAGTGCAGCCCGATCACGCGGCGCCCAGTGCACGAGCGAGTGGGCGCTCATGCCGTCGACCATGGCGAGCAGCATCCACGCAGACGAATCGGGATCGACTCGCAGCGCCGGGTCTTCGGCGATCGCCCGGGCGATGAGGTCTTCGAGGGCACTGTGCCAGAGGTCCATCTCGGTGCGCACCCGAGTGCCGAGTGCCTCGTTGCGGGCTCCGAGCGCCCACGACTGCACCCACACCATCGCGACGTCGTCGCGGGAGTCGTCGAGCAGCGTCTCGATGAGGCACAGCAGGTTCGTGCGCAGGTCGATCGTGGGGTCGTACGACGCGATGACCTCGTCTCGCTCCGCGGCGACGATCGTCGTGAAGACCTCGGCGACGAACGACTCCATCACGGGCCGGTAATGCGCGACGAGTGCCGGAGTCACACCGACCCGCGCGGCGACGGCGCGCACAGTGAGAGCCTCGAGGCCGCTCTCTGAGGCAAGCGATACGGCGCCGTCGAGGATCGAGCGTTCGCGCTCCTCCGGCGGCAGCCTGCGAGGTGCGGCGGCTCTTGACGTGGTCTTCATCACGGGTTACCGTATCACTCGTTGATCGCGTGTTCAATAGCGACGGCGACTCTCGTTCCCGGCGTCGCGATCAGCAGCGAGGGAGACAACCATGGCCTGGCACATGCCCGCTGAGACCGCACCGCACGACCGCACCTGGATGGCGTTCCCCGCCGAGGGGCCGACGCTCGGCGAGACCGCGGCCGATCGCGACGAGGGCTATGAGACCTGGACGTCCGTGGCCCATGCGGTCGCCGAGTTCGAGCCGGTCACGATGATCGTCGACCCCGCAGAGGTCACACGTGCGCGGCGAATGCTCAGCAGCGCGATCGACATCGTCGAGGCGCCGGTCGACGAGTTCTGGATGCGCGACTCCGGGCCGACGTTCGTGATCGACGACGAGCGCCCCGGCGTGCTCGGCGCGGTGGACTGGATCTTCAACGGCTGGGGTGCACCGGCCTGGGCGCAATGGCAGAAGGCGGCGCAGCACGCGCGCATCATCGCCGGGGCGGTCGGCGCCGAGCACGTGAACTCGACCCTCGTGAACGAAGGCGGTGGAATCCACGTCGACGGCGAGGGCACGGTGCTGCTCACAGACACCGTGCAGCTCGACCCGCGCCGCAACCCCTACGCCGACAGGCGGCGCGTCGAGGTGGAGATGGCCCGCACGATCGGCGCGACCAAGGCCGTGTGGCTGCCCCGCGGTCTCACCCGCGACTACGACGACTTCGGCACGAACGGTCACGTCGACATCGTGGCGACGATCGTCTCCCCTGGTCGGCTGCTGCTGCACGAACAGCCGAACCCCGAGCATCCCGACCACGAGGTGACCCGTGAGCTGCGGGCCCACCTCGCTCAGCAGACGGATGCCGCCGGCCGCCGCTTCGAGATCGTGGATCTGCCCGCGCCCACGACCCTGCGCGACAGCGAGGGGTTCGTCGACTGGAGCTACGTGAACCATCTGGTCACCAACGACGGCGTCGTCGCATGCGGATTCGGCGAGGAGAAGGCGGATGCCGCGGCGAGGGAGATCCTCGCCGACGCGTACCCGGGTCGCCGCATCGTCACGGTCGACGCACGTCCGTTGTTCGACCGCGGCGGCGGCATCCACTGCATCACCCAGCAGCAGCCGAGCGTGGGGGTTCCGGCATGATCGACGTGGTCGAGGCCTCCATCGCCGAGCTGCGGCGAGCGCTGGAGACAGGCGCAACGACCGCCGCCGAACTCGTCGATGCCTATCTCGCACGCATCGCCGCCTTCGACGGGCCCGACACCGAGACGGCCCTGAACGCGATCGTCGTCACGAACCCGGATGCGCGCGCCGAGGCCGAGGCGTCCGACGCCCGACGTGCACGCGGCGAGACCCTCGGCCCGCTCGACGGCATCCCCTACACGGCGAAGGACAGCTATCTGGTTCGAGGACTCACGGCCGCGGCGGGCAGCCCCGCCTTCGCGAGCCTCATCGCGCAGCGCGACGCGTTCACGATCGAGCGCCTGCGGTCGGGCGGCGCGATCTGCCTCGGGCTCACGAACATGCCCCCCATGGCGAACGGCGGCATGCAGCGCGGGGTCTACGGCCGGGCCGAGAGTCCCTACAACGCCGACTTCCTCACCGCGCCCTTCGCCTCGGGGTCGTCCAACGGATCGGGCACCGCGACGGCCGCGAGCTTCGGAGCATTCGGCCTGGGCGAGGAGACCTGGTCGAGCGGCCGCGGTCCCGCGACCAACAACGCCCTGTGCGCCTACACGCCCTCGCGCGGGGTGATCTCGACCCGCGGCAACTGGCCCCTCGTGCCGACGATGGATGTCGTCGTGCCGCACACGCGCACGATGGACGACCTTCTCGAGGTGCTCGACGTGATCGTCGCCGACGATGCCGAGACGCGCGGTGACTTCTGGCGTGCGCAGCCGTGGGTGACGCTGCCGCGTTCGTCCGAGGTGCGACCGGAGTCCTACCCCGCACTCTCCGCCGATGCGTCGACAGGTCTCGGCGGCGCTCGCATCGGCATCCCTCGCATGTACATCAACGCGGACCCCGATGCGGGAACCGCCGATGAGCCCGGCATCGGGGGTCCCACGGGGCAGCGCATCGAGACACGCCGCTCGGTGATCGCGCGCTGGAGGGCTGCGCGCCGCGATCTGGAGGCCGCCGGCGCCACGGTGGTCGAGGTCGACTTCCCCGTGGTCTCGAACTACGAGGGCGACCGACCCGGGGCGCCGACGATCGCCACCCGCGGCCTCGTCTCACCCGAGTACCTGCACCGCGAGATCGTCGACCTGTCGGCGTGGGCATGGGAGGACTTCCTGCAGGCGAACGACGACCCGCAGCTGCACACTCTGGCCGAGGTCGACGGTGCGTCGATCTTCCCTCACCCGGAGGGCGCACTCCCCGATCGCTACACGGGATTCGACGACGACATCGCCGAATACCCCGGCTGGGTGCGCGACAACCCGGGCGTCGGATTCGACGACATGCCGGAGCTCCCCGAGGGACTGCGCGGACTCGAGGAGACCCGTCGCATCGACCTCGAGGAGTGGATGGACGAGCACGAACTCGATGCCGTCGTCTTCCCGGCCGTCGCCGACGTGGGGCCGGCCGACATGGATGTGAACGAGGCATCCGCCGACCTCGGCTGGCGCAATGGCACCTGGATCGCGAACGGCAACCTCACCATCCGTCATCTCGGCATCCCGACCGTGACGGTGCCCATGGGGCTCATGGCCGACATCGGCATGCCGATCGGTCTGACGTTCGCAGGTCGCGCGTATGACGACTCGATGTTGCTGCGCCTCGCCGCCGGGTTCGAAGCAGTCGGCGCACCCGGCGAGCGTCGCACTCCCCCTCCACGCGCGCCGAGGCTCTGAGCACGACGCAACTCGACATTTCACTATTGTGACGCCCGACACGATTGTTATATGTTCTTCCTTGTCCGTCATCACAGGAAGCGACCCATGACCACCGAGAAGAACGAGCGCGAGCTCGAGGCCGGCATCGTCACCGATCTGTCCGGACGCATGACTTACGGGTCGTATCTGTCGCTGGACCAGCTGCTCACCGCGCAGAACCCCGTCAGCGTCCCGGAGCACCATGACGAGCTGCTGTTCATCATCCAGCACCAGACCACCGAGCTCTGGCTCAAGCAGCTGTTGCACGAGCTGTCGTCCGCGCGCCAGCTGCTCGCGAGCGACGACCTGCGTGAGGCCCTGAAGCGGGTAGCCCGCGTCAAGCGCATTCAGGACGTCATGACCCAGCAATGGGCGATCCTTGCGACGCTCACCCCCACCGAGTACGCGCAGTTCCGGGGCGCGCTCGGCAACTCGTCCGGCTTCCAGTCGGTGCAGTACCGCGCGGTCGAGTTCGCGCTGGGCAACAAGAACGAGAAGATGCTGACCGTCTTCAGCGATCACCCCGCCAACCTCGCGCTGCTCACCGCCGAATGGCACAAGCCGACGCTGTATGACGAGTTCCTGCGCTACGCCTCGCGCCGAGGTCTGCCGATCCCGACCGAGATCCTCGACCGTGACGTGCGACTGCCCTACCGCGAGACGCCCGCACTCGTGCCGGCGATCCGCGAGATCTACCAGAACCACCAGCAGCACTGGGATCTCTACGAAGCCTGCGAAGACCTCGTCGATCTCGAGGACAACTTCCAGTTCTGGCGCTTCCGTCACCTCAAGACCGTCGCGCGCACGATCGGCATGAAGGTCGGTACCGGCGGCTCGAGCGGGGTCGGATTCCTGCAGCGCGCTCTCGAGCTGACGTTCTTCCCCGAGCTCTACACCGTGCGCACCGAGATCGGCGGCTGATGCACGCGGCGACCTTCTTCGACGGCGAAGGATGGCGCGACGGCATCATCGACTCCGACGGCGAAGGGATGCTTCTACGCGACGAGCCACCCGCCGTGGATCTGCCCTCCGCCGATCTGCCGAGGCTCGACGGCGTGATCATCGGAGGCTTCACCGATCACCACGTGCATCTGCAACTCGTGGACCATGTGCTGCTGCACGAGTCGACGCTGGGTCGCGTCACGGATCTCGGCGCGACCCCGTTCGTCGTCGCCGCGCTCTCGGCGATGCTGGGCGTGGGCGGGGCCAGAAACGCATCCGCAGATCCACGCGGTGCCACAAGCGCATCCGAATCGACGTTCTCCGGTGCGTTTCTGACCCCGCACGGGGCGACGACCACGCACCCGACTCCGCACGCCGTCGCCGTCGACTTCGCGGGCGCCTTCCTCACCCCCGTCGGCGGCTACCCGAGCGACCGCGACTGGGCACCAGAGGGATCCTTCCGCGAGATCGCGAACGCAGAAGCGGCGCACGCGGCTGTCACCGAGATGGCGGATGCCGGAGCATCCTGCATCAAGGTGGCCAGCAACGCGACCGCCGGCCCCGTCTTCGGCGACGACCTTCTCCGCGCCATCGTCGACGCCGCTTCCGACCGCGGACTCCCCGTCGTCGCCCATGCCGAGGGAGCGGGCGAAGCGCAGCGCGCCGCTCGTCTCGGGGCCGCCCGACTCGCCCACGCACCGTTCACCGAGCGTCTCGACGATGACGAGATCGTCGCGCAGGCCGCATCCGTCGCGTGGGTCTCGACCCTGTCGATCCACGATGCCGGCAGCGAAGAGCGAGCCACCGCCGTCGACAATGTGCGTCGGTTCCACGCTGCCGGCGGAACGGTGCTCTACGGCACCGACATGGGCAACGGTCCGACACCGGTCGGCCTGAACGACGCCGAGCTCGCCGCCCTGCGCGACGCCGGCATCGAAGGCGCCGACCTGCTGCGCACGCTCGCCCCGCAGAACCCCCTCGACTCCGCACTCCTTCTCAGACTCCCCGGCGCCGATGCCGACCCGACACTCGCCCGACCGCTGACCAGCGCCGATCTGAAGGCTTGACATGACCGACATCCGCGACGCCGCGACCATCGACCGCTCGCTCCTCGACCTCGCCGGCGCCCTCGACGCGGCCGACCCGCTGCGCGCCCACCTCGACGCGTTCGCCGAGGCTCCGGGGGTCGGCGCCTACCTCGACGGCAACTCGCTCGGCCGGCCCCTGAGAGACACCCCCGAGAAGCTGGCCGCGTTCGTGCGCGAGGACTGGGGCAGCCGACTGATCCGCTCGTGGGACGAGCAGTGGATGGCGCTGCCGATGGAGCTCGGCAACCGCATCGGCAGCCTCACGCTGGGCGCAGCGCCCGGACAGACGGTCGTGGCCGACTCGACGAGCGTGCTGATCTACAAGCTGATGCGCGCTGCCGCGACTGCCGACCCCTCGCGTACCGAACTCGTGATCGAGGCGGGCAACTTCCCCACCGACCGCTTCATGGCCGAGGGCGTCGCCGCCGAGACCGGCATGACCGTGCGGTGGATCGAGCCCGATCCGGTGCTCGGGGTGCAGATCGACGATGTCGTCGCCGCCATCTCCGAGCGCACGGCCCTCGTCTCGCTCAGCCACGTCGACTACCGCTCCGGCGCGCTCGCCGACATGCCGGGGATCACCGCCGCGGTGCACGAGGTCGGCGCGCTGGTGATGTGGGATCTGTGCCATTCGGTGGGCGTGATCCCCATGCAGCTCGACGACTGGGGCGTCGACATGGCCGTCGGATGCACCTACAAGTACCTCAACGGCGGCCCCGGATCCCCCGCGTTCGCCTACCTGCGGCGCGAGCACCAGGGAGTGCTGCGTCAGCCGATCCAGGGGTGGTGGAGCGCGGCCGACATCTTCGCGATGGGTCCGCAGTACGAGCCGACCGGCGACATCCGTCAGCTGCTCAGCGGCACTCCCCCGATCACCTCGATGCTCGCGATGCAGGGCATGCTCGACCTCATCGAGCGGGCGTCGGTCGAGGCGATCCGAGAGAAGTCGCTCTCGCTCACCGACTTCGCGGTCCGCGCCCACGACGAGGTGCTCGCCCCTCTCGGCGTGCGCCTGCTCAGCACGCGCGACGCCGCGCAGCGCGGAAGCCACGTGACCATCGGGCACCCCGACTTCCGCGCGGTGACGCAGCGGCTGTGGGCCGACGGCATCATCCCCGACTTCCGCTTCCCCGACGGCATCCGCCTGGGGCTCTCCCCGCTCAGCACATCGCATGTCGAGACGCTCACCGGCGTCCTCGCCGTGCGCGATGCGCTGGAGTCGCATGACCGCTGACCACGCAGAGGCGACCACGAGCGCCGTGCTCGACGACATCGATGCCCGCCCCGGCAGCACGGCATCCCTCCTGCGCACTCTGGTCGGGCTGTACCTGCGACCGCTCGGCGGCTGGATCTCGACGGCCGACCTGGTCGCCCTCGCCGGCGACCTCGGGATCCCCACGGCGCAGGCGCGCACCGGCGTCACCCGGCTCAAGCAGAAGGGGCTGCTGATCGCCGAGCGCAGGCACGCGGTCGGGTATCTGCTGAATCCGGACGCTGAGACGATGCTCGAGCGCGGCGACCGGCGCATCTTCGAGATGCGCGAGATGACGGATGCCGACAGCTGGTGCCTCATCTCGTTCTCGATGCCCGAGAGCGCGCGTGCCACGCGACACCAGCTTCGCCGCCGCCTGCAGTGGATCGGGGCGGGGGTCGTCTCTCCCGCGCTGTGGATCTGCCCGGGGCACCTGCAGGGCGAGGTGCAGGAGATCGTCGACGACCTCGAGGCGAGCGAGTGGGTGACGCTGTTCCAGGCCGGCACGCCGACGACGGCGCGCACCCTGCCCGAGGCCGCCGCCGCCTGGTGGGACCTCGAGTCGCTGCGCGCCGAGCACCTCGCGTTCCAGGCCTCGCTCGCGACGCTGCCGGCCGCCCCGTTCGCGGCGTATGTGCAGCTGCTCGACCGCTGGCGGGTGCTGCCCTACGTCGATCCCGGGCTGCCTCCGTCGATGCTCCCGGCCGACTGGCCCGGTCGGCGCAGCGTCGCCGAGTTCCAGAGACTGTCGACCGAGCTGTCGGATGCCGCGTGGCAGCGCGTACGTGACGTCACCCGAGACCACGCCACCGGCGCCGAGCTCACCGAGGCGGGGCGGTCGTAGCCCGCACCACCAGCCGCGTCGGCAGGATCACGTGCATCTCGTCGATCTCCTGCCCCGCGAGCAGCGTGAACACCATGTCGGCCGCGACGGCTCCGAGTCGACGCATCGGCTGCTGGATCGTCGTGAGGGGCAGTGCCCTCCTGGTGGCCTCGGGCACGTCGTCGAATCCGATCACCGACAGGTCGTCGGGCACCCGGAGACCGAGCTCGTGGGCGACATCGATGACCGCGATCGCGGAGAGGTCGTTCGCCGCGAAGATCGCCGTCGGACGCGAGTCGCCGCTCAGCATGATCCGAGCCGACTCCCTGGTCGCGTCGAGCTCGTAGCGGCCGATGCCGATGAGCGACGGATCGAGGGGGATCCCCGCGTCCGACAGAGCCCTGCGATACCCGGCGTCGCGAAGCCCTGCCGAGCGCAGATCGGGGCGGCCGGCGAGGAAGCCGATGCGGCGGTGGCCCAGTTCGATGAGGTGCCTGGTCGCGACGAGCGCGCCCCCGAAGCTGTCCGACTCCACCGTGGGCAGGTCCGCCCGCCCCGTGTGCGGGTCGATCGCGACCACGGGGATCTCGGTGCCGGCGCTGACGACCGTTGGAGTGACCATGATCGCGGCGTCGATCAGCGTGCCGGAGAGTCTGCTCAACGACCGCCGCTCCCACCCGTCACCCGCACCGAGGTTGGAGCCGCTGTATGCGAGCAGATCGAATGCGGTGTCGTGCACCCCCGAGCCGACGCCCTTCAGGATCTCGGCGCTGAAGGGCTCGAAGTCCGCCAGCAGCACGCCGATCACACCCGTGCGCCGCGCCCGCATGCTGCTCGCGACGAGGCTCGACTCGTAGCCGAGCTCCTTCACCGCGTCGAGCACGCGCTGCACGGTGGCATCCGCGATCCCATATCGGCCGTTCACCGCCTTCGAGACGGTCGACACAGACACACCTGCCGCTCTGGCGACGTCATGGATCGTCGTGCGTGCCCCCATGAGAGGCCAGCGTAGTCGTCTGCGACGGGCGACGGAAACTGTTTTCGAAAACGTTTGACGACCGTGCCCTCCGGCTGGAGACTCATGCCACTGCGGTCTCACCTGAGCGTCCGCAGGCGCCCCGCAGCGACGCGGCGCGCAACTCGATGAGGAGAACGATCACATGAACAGCAGAAGGCTCCCCCTCGCCTCCGCGGTCACGGTCCTGGCCGTCGGAGCGCTCGCGCTCTCGGGCTGCACCGCAGACTCGTCAGGCACCGGCGACGGCGGCGACACCACCATGACTCTCTGGCACAACTCGACGACCGGCCCCGGAGTGGAGTTCTGGGAACAGACCGTCGCCGACTTCGAGAAGGACAACCCGGGTGTCACGATCGACATCCAGTCGATCCAGAACGAGGATCTCGACGGCAAGCTGCAGACGGCCCTCAACTCCGGAGACGCGCCCGACATCTTCCTGCAGCGCGGCGGCGGCAAGATGGCCGCGATGGTCAAGGCCGGCCAGCTCAAGGACCTCACCGACGCCATCGCAGGCCCGGCCGCCGACGAGATCCCCGATGCGTCGTACTCGGCGAACAGCCTCGACGGCAAGATCTACGCTATGCCCGTCGCCGTGCTTCCCGGAGGCCTCTTCTACAGCCAGGACCTCTTCGACCAGGCCGGGATCACCGAGAACCCGACCACCCTCGACGAGCTCGAGACCGCCACCGAAGCGCTCAAGAGCGCCGGCATCGACCCGATCGCCCTCGGCGCCAAGGATGCCTGGCCCGCAGCGCACTGGTACTACTGGCTGGCTCTGCGCGAATGCAGCTCGGACACCCTCGCCGCCGCTGCGGACGAGATGGACTTCAGCGACGAGTGCTGGGTGCGCGCCGGTGAGGACCTGCAGGCGTTCGCGGAGACGGAGCCCTTCAACTCGGGATTCCTGACGACTCCCGCACAGCAGGGCGCGGGCAGCTCGGCCGGCCTCATCGCGAACCACCAGGCCGCGATGGAGCTCATGGGCGCCTGGAACCCCGGCGTGATCGGCTCGCTCACCCCGGACCAGAAGCCGCTGGCCGACCTCAGCTGGTTCCCGTTCCCCGAGGTCGAGGGCGGAGACGGAGAGCCCGGCTCGATGATGGGTGGCGTCGACGGCTACTCGTGCTCGGTGGATGCACCGGATGCCTGCGTCGACTTCCTGAACTACATCGGCACCTCGGATGTGCAGACGGCGTACTACAAGGCGTTCAACGCCCCGCCCGTCAACGCGGTCGCCCAGGAGGCTGTCACCGAGCCGTACCTGCAGACGATCCTCGAGGCGTACAACGCTGCTCCGTACGCGACGCAGTGGCTCGACACCGTCTATGGCCAGAACGTGGGCAATGCGCTGAACGTCGCCGTGGTCGACCTGCTCGCCGGCAACAGCAACGCAGAAGAGCTCGTCAAGGCTGTGCAGGATGCCGCAGCGAAAGCGTGACACGCGTGCCCGGCTGGAAGTGATCCTTCTGGCCGGGCCCGCCCTGCTCGTCTTCCTCGCCTTCGTCATCTTCCCGGTGCTGATGGCGGCGTACTACGGGTTCTTCAGCTGGCAGGGCTACGGCCCGCCCACCGACTTCGTCGGGTTCAAGAACTACGTCACGATCCTCCAGGATCCGCTGTTCCATGACGCCCTGGCGCACAACGGCTTCATCCTGGTCTTCTCCCTCGTGTTCCAGGGTCCGGTCGCCATCGTGCTCGCGCTGCTGCTCAACCGCAAGATGCGGGGCCAGTCGCTGATCCGCGTGCTGATCTTCGTCCCGTACGTGATCTCCGAGGTCGTCGTGGGCACCGGGTGGAGCCTGATGCTGCAGACCAACGGCGCAGTCAATGCGATGCTCACCAACATGGGGCTGGGTTTCCTCGCGACCGACTGGCTGTCCAACCCGGACATCGCGATCTGGACGCTGATGGTCATCATCACCTGGAAGTACATCGGATTCGCGGTGATCCTGTTCCTGGCCGGCCTTCAGGGCATCCCGGAGGAGCTGCACGAGGCGGCGGCGATCGACGGCGCCTCCTACTGGCAGATCCAGTGGCGCATCACCCTGCCCCTCCTGGCTCCGACCCTGCGCATCTGGGCGTTCCTGTCGATCATCGGCTCACTGCAGCTGTTCGACCTCGTCTACATCATCTGGGGACAGTACATCTCGTCGACCGCCGGCACGTCGACGATGGCGACGTACATGGTCTCCGAAGGGCGCAACGCCGGCAACTACGGCTACGGCAACGCGGTCGCGGTCGTCCTCTTCCTCATCTCCCTCGTGGTCGCCCTCATCTATCAGCGCGCAGTACTGCGCAAGGACACCGACGGCGCCCTCACCGGCACCTCGGGCCGCAGGCGTGGCCGTCGGTCGCCCGACCCCCGGCCGGCGCCATCCGAACCCTCGCCGGAACTCGAGAAGGAGTACGTCCGATGACCGCCACCTCGGTGCTCGTCACCCAGCGACCCGCACGTCTCGGGCGGGCGGGGCGCAACGCCAAGCCCCCGCTGCCGTGGGCGCATCCGACCGTCTACTTCGTCGCGCTGATCGCCGTCGGACTGATGCTCGCGCCCATCGCGTACATCATCACCGGCGGGTTCCGTACGAACGCGCAGATCACGACGGATCCGTCCGGGTTCCCGGACCCCTGGGTGGTGTCGAACTACCTCGACGTCCTCACCGGAGACGTGTTCTGGCGGCTCGTGGGCAACTCGACGATCGTCGCCCTCGCGACGACTGTCGGCACGGTGGCCCTCGCACTGATGGCGGCATACGTCCTCGCGCGGTACCGGTTCGCGGGCCGGGGCGTCCTCTACGCCTTTTTCGCCGCAGGCCTGATGTTCCCGCTGACGGTGGCGATCACGCCGTTGTACATCGTGGTGCGCAGCCTCGGGCTGATGAACTCTCTCGGCGGAGTGATCCTGCCGCAGATCGCGTTCGCCCTGCCGACGACCATCATCATCCTCGTGCCGTTCCTGCGGGCGATCCCCGACGAGATCGAGGAGGCCGCGTTCATCGACGGATGCAGCCGCATCGGATTCTTCTGGCGGATGGTGCTGCCGCTCTCCCTGCCGGGAGTGATCACGACCGGCATCCTGGCGTTCATCGGCAGCTGGAACGGCTATCTGCTGCCGCTGTTCATCCTCAACGACGCCTCGGCGTACACCTTGCCGCTCGGCGTGCAGTCGTTCGCCTCGCAGTACTCGGTCGACACCGCGAAAGTGCTGGCCTTCACCTCGCTGTCGATGATCCCGGCGCTGATCTTCTTCAGCCTGTTCGAACGGCGGATCGTGGGAGGGCTGACCGGTGCTGTCAAGGGCTGACACGGTCGCCGTCGCGACCCCCCACGTCGACGAGAACGAGAAAGAGAACACGATGTCGCAGTCCACAGACCCCGCGCCGCGCTCCCCCCGCGTCACGGAGCTCCTCGCCCGCATGACCCTCGAGGAGAAGCAGGCCCAGCTCGTCGGGTTCTGGGTCGACCAGGGCGTCGAGGTCGTCGCCCCGATGTCGGGCGAGAAGAAGAGCTCGACCCGCTACGAGGACGCCTCTGAGCATGGGATCGGCCACCTCACCCGCGTCTACGGCACGCGACCGGTCGACCCGGTGGAGCGCGCCGAGTGGTTGTGGGCCGAGCAGCGCCGCCTGAAGGAGCAGACCAGACTCGGCATCCCCGCCATCGTGCACGAGGAGTGCCTGACCGGTCTCGCCGCGTGGAAGGCCGCGACCTTCCCGACGCCGCTCGCCTGGGGGGCCGCGTTCGACCCGGAGCTCGTCGAGGAGGTCGGCCGGGCGATCGGCTCGTCGATGCGCGCACTCGGGATCCACCAGGGCCTCGCTCCCGTGCTCGACGTCATCCGCGACCCCCGCTGGGGCCGGGTCGACGAGTGCATCGCCGAGGACCCGCTGGTCGTCGGCCGGGTGGGCACGGCGTACGTGCGCGGCCTGCAGTCCGAGGGCGTGCATGCGACCCTGAAGCACTTCATCGGATACTCCGCTTCGAAGGCCGGACGCAATCATGCCCCCGTGAGCGCCGGCAGACGCGAGATCGAGGACGTGCTGCTGCCGCCGTTCGAGATGGCGATCCACGAGGGCGGTGCCCGCAGTGTGATGAATTCCTACGTCGACATCGACGGCGTTCCCGTCACGGCAGACGCGCACTACCTGACGGGCATCCTGCGCGATCGCTGGGGGTTCGACGGCGTGGTCGTGTCGGACTACTTCGCGGTCGACTTCCTCTTCAGCATGCACCGAGCAGCAGCCGATTCGGCGGATGCCGCCAGGCTCGCGCTCACGGCGGGAATCGATGTCGAACTGCCCTCACCCGACGCCTTCGTCACGCTCGCCGACCAGGTGCGCGATGGTCGACTCCCGGTCGAGACCCTCGACAGGGCCGTGGGCAGGGTGCTCGCGCAGAAGGAGGAGCTCGGGCTGCTGGATGCCGATTTCGACACCCCTCCGACGGCGATCGACCTGGACCCGGCCGAGCATCGTGCGCTCGCGCGTCGTCTCGCCGAGGAGTCGATCGTCCTGGTGAGCAACGACGGCTCCCTGCCGCTCGCGCCCTCGACCACCGCGAGGATCGCCGTGATCGGGCCGAACGCCGACAGCGCCGAGGCGCTGATGGGCTGCTACTCGTTCGTCAACCACGTGCTCGCGCATCACCCGGACACCCCCGCAGGCATCGACCTGCCGACCGTCGCCGCATCGCTGCGCGAGGAGTTCCCGGCCGCAGAGATCGTCCCGGCGATCGGATGCGACGTCGAAGGCTCCGACCGCTCCGGCATCCCCGCTGCCGTCGAGGTCGCCGCCGCGTCGGACATCGCCATCGTCGTGGTGGGCGATCGCGCCGGCCTCTTCGGCCGAGGCACTGTGGGCGAAGGCAACGACGTCGACGACCTCGAGCTCCCCGGTGTCCAGCGTGAGCTGGTCGAGGCCATCGTCGCGACCGGCACTCCCGTGGTGCTCGTCACGATGACCGGACGTCCGTACGTCCTCGACTGGGCACTGCCGCACCGCGCCGGAGCCGTCGGCACCATGACCGGACTCGGAGCGGGAGACAGCTCGACCATTCCGGGCGAGGCCGCCGCCGGCATCCCCGCGGCTGTGCTGCAGACGTTCTTCCCGGGCGAGGAGGGCGGCCCCGCGATCGCCCGACTGCTGAGCGGTCGTGTCGCTCCATCCGGTCGTCTGCCGGTGTCGCTGCCACGGTCGGCGGGAGCGCAGCCGTACTCGTATCTGCACCCCGTGCTGGGCGGACGCGCGGATGTCACGAGCGCCGACCCCACCCCGGTGCGGCCGTTCGGTTTCGGCCTCAGCTACACGACGTTCGCGCATGACCAGCTCACTGCACCTGCGTCCGTCACCGCGGGCGAGCACTTCCGGGCGACGGTGCGCGTGCGCAACACCGGGACGGTGGCTGCGACGGATGTCGTGCAGCTGTATGCACACGACGAGGTCGCGAGCGTGACCCGACCGGTCGCCCAGCTCGTGGACTTCCGGCGGGTCGCGCTCGCGCCCGGTGCCGAGGAGACCGTCGAGTTCGACGTGCCGATCGACCGGCTCGCCTTCACCGGTCTCGACGGCGTCAAGCGCGTCGAGCCGGGCAGTATCCGCCTGTGGGTCGGAGGCGCCTGCGACGACGAGGAGACGGTGACTCGGCTCGAGATCGTGTGAGGCGTCAGCCCGTGACACCCGCGATGAACGCGCCGACGTGCTCCTGGAGCTTCAGGATGCGCATCTCACGGGCGAGCTCGCGGTCGTAGCCGTCATAGGCGAGCGGCGGCAGCACGCGCACGTTCTGCGAGCATCCGAACTCCGCGCAGACGAGAGTGCCGATGGTGTCGCCCTTGCGGCCGGCCGGCCCCGCCTTGCGGGCGACGTACAGCTGCACGTCGTTGCGCAGGGTGACGTCCTCGCACCAGGAGCACTGTGCCCTGGCGGTCACCCGCTGCTCTGCACGCTGCAGGATCACACCGGTCAGGACGTCACCGACCCAGGCGACGACGTACGAACGACGAGGCAGCTTGGGGTCGACCCAGCCGAGGTAGTCGAGCCTGTCGAAGTCGAGCTCGGCGAACCCGGCCGGCAGGTTCAGGTCGGAGACCTCTTTGCGGGAGGCGTTGAGGAAGGAGGCGCGCAGGGTGCGCTCGTCGATGGGACGCATGAGAGGACTGCTTTCGTGGTGGCCGCCGAGTGCGGCAGAGGGAGAAGAGAGGAGAGCGCATCCGGGAGGATGCCGGGTATGACGCGGCTCCGGGGGCGGGGTGTTCCGCCTCCGGCCGATCGTCAGCCTCTGTCCGTGGCGCTGAACGCGCCCACGGCTCCATTCCGCGCTCGATCCGGCATCCGGAGAGCGCTCCTCGACAACAGCACCCGGCGAGTCTACGCCCGTTTGTTTCGGAGCATGTCGGCTCGGGTTCCTTCGTTCGCGCGACCGACCTACTCTTGCCGGAACGTCCGCTCACGAAGGAGACCACCGTGTCCACGCCGCTGAACCACCTTTCGCCCCTCTCGGTGCGTGAGCGTTCTGCGTGCATGTGCCGTCACGGCTTCGCGTGCTCGTCGTTCGAGGCAGGTCACGCACTGCACCTGATCCAGGCGCGCATCGCATCGGCGACACCGACCGAGTGGGCGGACGCCATCGTCGAGCACGCCGACGCGGCCACCGGCGAACTCACCGTGCGCACTCTCGACGGCGCGGCGCACGCCCTGTGGAACGGCGCGGGTGCGGCGCTCGAGGCTCCTGCGGGCACGCCGATCGCGCTGCACGTGCGGTACGGCGTGCTGGCCGTCGGTCGTGCGCAGTTCAACGTCGCGCTCTCCTGAGCGCGCCGTCGCGATCGCTGCTGCTCAGGCGGTCGCCATCATCATGTCCTTGACCGCCATGCACGCGTCCATGCAGTCCTTGCAGGCCTGAGCGCACATCTTGCACACCTCGCTGTGGTCGGCGTGCGTCATGCACTCGTCCATGCACGTCTGACACATGGCGATGCAGGCGTCGAGCATCGCCATCATCGAGGCGGGAGTCATCCCCTGCATCCGCATCATCGATCGCATCATGGTGTTGCACATGTCGGCGCAGTTCATGCACGCGGGCGCGCAATCCATCATCTGCGTCGAGCACACCGTGCACGCCTGCTCGCAGGCCGAGCACGCGTCCATGCAGGCCTGCATGACCGACATGTCCATCGCCGCCATGTCGGGCATCGACATCATGTTCGAGCGCATGGCGCCCATCATCATCGAGTCCATGTTCTACCGCTTCCTTCGTCGACCGCAGCCGAGGTGAGAGCGGGCAGGACCACCCGCCTGGGGCCAGGCTAGTCGTCGTGGACGTCTGCGTCGACAGGCAGGCGGTGCTGTCACGCCGGGCAGTGGTTGTCAATCCCGTGTGCAGGATTCACGTGCCGTGCGACGGTGGATACCCATTGATCACTGATGAAAGGAATCGCGCCATGAGTGGAGCAGACGACATCAAGAACGCAGCGGAGAAGGCCGGCGGGAAGATCAAGGAGGGCGTCGGAAAGGCGACCGACAACGAGAGCCTCGAAGCCGAGGGCCGCGGCGACCAGACCAAGGCTTCGGTCAAGCAGGCCGGAGAGAACGTGAAGGACGCCGCCAAGAACGTCGGCGACAACCTGCGCGATTCGCGGGACTGATCCTTAACGCCAGTGAGGCCCGCCGTAGCGGGCCTCACTGGGTGGATCAGCGGGTGCGGTTGCCCGAGATCGATCGGATCAACCAGGCGATGACCGCAATGGCCAGCAGCACCAGGCCGACCCACAGGAGGAACTGCAGGGACTGTACGAGCCCGCCGGTGATGGCCAGGATGATGGCGATCACGATGACGATGATCAGCAGGATGTTCATCGGTGTTTCCCTTCTTGGGGGCGCGGGGGAGTGCGCCCATCGGTCACTCAACTTAGACCCCCGGCGCCTGTCGCCGGAGGGCCTTGACGCGGGGCTTCCCGCCGTGCGAGAGGAGCAGACGACATGCCAGGACGCAGGAACAACTCGCTGAAGGATCCGGAGCTGTACGAAGAGCTCCGCGACGACGGAGCCTCGAAGGAGAAGGCCGCCAGGATCTCGAACGCCGCAGCCAGAGATGGCCGCAGCGCGGTCGGGCGCCGCGGCGGCGAACACGGCGACTACGAGGACTGGACCGTCGCAGAATTGCGCAAGCGCGCCAAGGAGATCGGCCTCACCGGTTACAGCGGCAAGCGCAAGGCCGAGCTCGTCTCGGCGCTGCGCGACCACTAGGGCCGGCGTAGATGGCCCGGTTCGGAGTCGAGGAGGAGTTCGTCCTTCTCGATGAGCAGACACTCGTGCCCTCGGCCATGACCCCGGAGACACGCGAGCGCATCCTGACAGAGGTGGGTGCCGGTCTCACGCCGGAGTACCTCACCTGCCAGATCGAGTCAGCCACCACGCCCATCAGCACCCTGGCGGATGCCGAGGAGCAGCTGCGCCGGACACGTGGCCTGCTCCACGAGCACGCCGCTGCTCAGTACGCGATGTTCGCGCCGACCGGCACGCCCTTCATCTCCCCCAACCGATTCAAGGTCTCCCGCTCCGCCCACTACGACTCCGTGGCCGCACAGCTCGCCGAGATCACTCGCGAGCACGAGGTCAACGGCCTGCACATCCACGTCGAGGTGCCCGATGACGAGGAGCGCGTACGCGTGCTCAACCGGGCGCGCGCCTGGCTCCCTGCGCTCCTCGCCATCTCTGGCAATGCCCCTTTCTCGCACGGCAGGGACACCGGGTTCGACAGCTGGCGCAGCATTCTCATCCGTCGCCTTCCCTCGTCGTGGAGTCCCCCGCACTTCCACGATCTCGACGACTACCGCCGACGTATCGCCGAGCTCGTCGACCTCGGATCCCTCGCCGACGCGAGCTCCCTGTCGTGGACCGCGAGACTCTCGGAGAGGTTCCCCACCGTCGAAGTGCGCGTGTTCGACGCGCAGCTGACGGTGGACGACACTCTGCTGGCGGTTGCCCTCACCCGCGCCCTGCTCGTGAGCGATGCACTCGACGACTGCACCGTCGTGGGGCTCGATTCCATCGATGCATCGCTGTGGACGGCTGCCCGATTCGGACCGGGCGCCCGCCTCGTCGACCCCACCGACGGAAGGATCGCGCCCACGTGGAACGTGGTCGACCGTCTCGTCGACCTGCTCCGCCCGACGCTCGCCGACCTGGGCGACGACGATTTCGTGGCTGACGGGATCGCTCGCATCAAGGCTCACGGAACCGGTGCGCAGCGCCAGCGCGCCGCCTATTCCGAACGAGGCAGTGCGGGTCTCCGCGACCTGTACCGGGCCAGCACCGCCACGACGTGATCGCCTCTGGTCGCCCGGATGTCCACGGGCGGCAGTAGTGTCGCCCTGTGGCATCCTCTCGCTTCGCGCCGCTGCAGCGGCTCGTGATCTCGGTCGCCGTCCTCGCGTCCTTCGTGACGTTCCTCGACGGCACGGTGGTGACGGTCGCCCTCCCGTCCATCAGCGAGGAACTCGGCGGCGGTATCACCACGCAGCAGTGGGTGGTCGACTCGTACCTCATCACCCTCAGCGCGCTGATCCTTCTCGCCGGATCGCTGTCGGATGCCTACGGGCGGGTTCTCGTGATGCGCATCGGCCTCATCGCCTTCGGAATCGCATCCGTCGCGGTCGCGCTGGCGCCCGATCCGCTCATCCTCATCATCGCCCGCGCGGCGCAGGGGGCCGCGGGCGCCCTGCTGGTGCCGAGCTCGCTCGCGCTGATCACGGCGACCATGCGCTCCGACGTCCAGGCACGCGCGATCGGCGTCTGGACGGCATTCACCACCGCCGCCCAGCTCGTCGGCCCCCTGCTGGGCGGGCTCTTCGTCGACTTCCTCTCGTGGCGCTTCGTCTTCCTCATCAACGTCGTGCCGATCGCCATCACGCTGGTGCTGCTCTCACGCCTGAAGCTGAAAGAGCACCCGAGCGGCGTGCGGGTCGACTGGCTCAGCGGCGCTCTGTGCGCGATCGGCCTCGGCGCCGTCGTGTTCGCGCTGATCGAGCAGCCGAACCTCGGATGGCAGTCCCCCGCGATCTGGATCCCCGCACTCGTCGGCACGGCTCTGTTCGCCTGGTTCCTGGTGCGCCAGCAGCGGTCGGCGGCGCCCCTGATGCCGCTCTCGCTGTTCCGCGTGCGCGACTTCGCATGGGGCAACCTCGCCACGCTCTTCGTCTACGCCGCACTGTCGCTGAACGGCTTCGTGGTCGGCGTCTACCTCCAGCAGGGCGCAGGTCTGAGCGCCACCGCAGCCGGTCTCGCGAGTCTGCCGATGACGATCCTGATGATCCTGATCAGCTCGCGAGCGGGCTCGTGGGCCGGTCGCTTCGGGCCGCGTATCTTCATGACGGTCGGTCCGCTCATCATGGCCGTCGGGGCTCTCATGCTGCTGTTCGTCAGCGAGGATTTCTCCTACTGGTCGCAGGTGCTCCCCGCGATGATCGTGCTGGGTCTCGGGCTCTCGTTGACGGTGGCGCCCCTCACGTCGGCCATCCTCGGCGCGATCGACGAATCACGCTCCGGCATCGCGTCGGCCGTGAACAACGCGGTCTCGCGCGTCGCCGGGCTTCTGGTGGTCGCGATGATCTCGACCATCATCGGCGGCACACTCGACCTCGCCGGCTTCCACAGCGCCGCCTGGGTGACTGCTGCACTGCTCGTGCTCGGCGGCGTCGTGTCGTGGATCGGCATCCGCCGCAATCCGGCCGAAGAGGTCGCGGCACCGGCGGCCGACGGCGCCCCTTCGCCGATCGGTTGACGATGTCGGTGGTCGGGCGCACACTGGGGGCATCGTCTCTCTGACCACCGGAGGTCCACCGTGAGCACGACCCAGACACCCCTTCCGCCCGTCGTCGATGCAGACAGCTGGCGCCGCGAACTCGATGCGCTTCGGGTGCGCGAGAAGGCGGCGACGCGAGAACTCGACGCCATCGCCGCCCAGCGCCGCCGTCTGCCGATGGTGCAGCTGCCGGAGTACACCCTGGTGGGCGAAGAGGGCCCGGTGAGACTGTCGGAGGTCTTCGGCGGCCACCCGCAGCTCATCGTCTACAACCACATGTGGACCGACGGCAACGAATGGCAATGCCCCGGCTGCACCGGCTTCACCTCGCAGTTCACCCGACTGGACTTCCTCGAGCGCTACTACGACGCCCGCTTCGTGATCGTGACGAACGGGCCGATCGACGAGGCACTGGCCTACCGCGACCGGGTGGGCAATCGCATGACCTGGTATTCGAGCGCGGACAGCACCTTCGGTGCCGATATGGACGCGGGTCCGAACGAGGGCTTCGGGGTGAACGTGTTCCTCCGCGACGGCGACACGGTGTACCGCACCTGGCATACGAGCGGACGCGGCACGGAGCGCATGAGTCAGTTGCAGGGTCTCGTCGATCTGCTGCCGTACGGCCGCCAGGAGGAGTGGGAGGACTCCCCGTCCGGCTGGCCGCAGCACGGCACATACGATCGAGGGATGGGTTCGAAAGAGATCGCCGCACTGTACGGGGCCGGCAGCTGAGGCGCGCGACGGTCGCGGTCGCCGCCATCGCCGTCTCGGTTCTCGCACTCTCGGGGTGCACCACGACCATCTCCGACCCGCCCGCGCAGTTCACACCCCCGCCGGCCGGCGAGACCCCCGACTACCAGCTCGGGGGTGCGTACGACCCCGCTGACGGAGTCGGCATCGTCGGCCGTGACCGTTCGGATGAGCCCGCCGCAGGGCTGTACTCGGTCTGCTACGTGAACGGATTCCAGACCCAGCCGGGCGAGCTCGATACCTGGCCAGACGACCTCGTGCTGCAGAGCGACGACGAGCCGGTGTTCGACCCCGATTGGCCCGACGAGGCTCTGCTCGACACGTCGACGGACGAACGCCGCGAGCGCATCGCAGAGATCGTCGGGCCGTGGATCGAAGGGTGCGCCGAGTCGGGGTTCGACGGGGTGGAGTTCGACAACCTCGACTCGTACACCCGCTCGGACGACGCCCTCACTCTCGACGACAACCTCGCCCTCGCGACGCTGCTCGTCGACGTCGCGCACGATGCCGGTCTCGCGGCCGGGCAGAAGAACGCCGCGGAGGATGCGCCCGTTCTGCGTGAGCGAGCGGGCTTCGATTTCGCCGTCGTCGAGGAATGCAGCGCCTACGAGGAGTGCGCGGCGTTCACCGATGTCTACGGCGACGCCGTGATCGACATCGAGTACTCCGACGAGCTGCCGCGCACGTTCGCCGAGATGTGCGCCGACGACGAGGCCCCCGCATCGATGGTCCTGCGAGACCGCGATCTACTCCTGCCGGGCGACGACCGGTACGTGTTCGAGACCTGCTCCTGATCAGAGCCCGCCGCCCGGCGTGTCGAGGTCGTCGCTTACTCAGGGTCAGAACACCCGTCAACCCGCTTCTCGCAGAACGCCCTCAGGAGCAGCATGGCGTCGTGAACGCATCGACGCCGACTGTTCGCCGCGCGGTCTCGGCCGCAGCGGCTCTGCTGCTCACCGCCGCGCTCTCGGGCTGCGGCCTGAGCATTCCCACCGACCCCGACGGCACCCTCGACTCCGTGACGGGCTCTGAACTGCGAGTCGGCATCTCAGCAGAACCAGGGCTCGTCGACACGGACCGCGACACCCCGAGCGGCAGCATCCCCGACCTGATCGGGGGCTTCGCCGACAGCATCGACGCGGAGATCGACTGGACCGAGGGGTCCGAGGAGACGCTGGTCGGCATGCTGGAAAGCGGCGATCTCGACCTCGTCGCCGGCGGCATGACCGACCAGACGCTGTGGGTCGACCGCGCAGGCGTGACCCGCGGGTACCCCGGAATCGAGGGCGCAGACGGGCGCTCCCTCGTCATGCTGGTGCCGCTCGGCGAGAACGCGTTCCTCAGCGCGCTCGAGCGCTACCTCGACGAGGAGGTCGGGTCGTGACAGGACTGGAGCAGTTCGGTCGCACCGAGCTGCCGGACGAACAGCAGAAGGCGTTGCGCAAGGCCATCCACTGGGAGTGGTTCACGATCGCCTACACCTCGGTGACGATCGCCGTGATCGCGCTCGTCGTCGGCAACTCCCAGGCGATGCGCACCGCATGGATCGAGGACATGCTGTCTCTCATCCCGCAATTCGCCTTCCTGATCGCGTTGATCTTCGTGCGCCGCCGGCCGACGCTCACGCACCCTTACGGACTGCACCGCGCGATGGGCATCGGACACCTCGTGGCGGGAGTCGCCCTGCTCGCCGTCGGCCTCAACCTCGCTCGCGAATCCGTGGTCGGACTCGTCACCGCAGAGCATCCGACGATCGGCACCGTGCAGCTGTTCGGACAGACCATCTGGCTCGGGTGGCTGATGGTGGCGGTCATGGCCGTCGTGATCGTGGGTCCGGTGTTCTTCTACGGTCCGGCGAAGTCGAAGCTCGCCCCTGTCCTCCACAACAAGCTGCTGTATGCGGACGCCGACATGGCGAAGGCCGACTGGCAGACCACCGTCGCGTCGATCGTGGGCGTGCTCGGCGTGGGTGCCGGGTTGTGGTGGCTCGACGGCGCGGCCGCTCTGTTCATCAGTCTCGGCATCATCTGGGACGGCTGGCGCAACACCAAGACCGCCGTGATCGACCTCATGGATCAGCGCGCCAGGACGTACGACAGCGAGCACCCGCATCCGCTCGCCGGTGACGTGATCTCGACCATGCGATCCCGCCCCTGGGTCAAGGAGGCGGGAGTGCGGATGCGGGATCAGGGGCAGGTCTTCCACATCGAGGCGTTCGTCGTGCCGCATCGAGGAAAGGTCTCGCTGAGCGACATGACCGACCTCTCGACCCGCATCACCGACCTCGACTGGAAGGTGCAGGACGTGGTCATCGTTCCGGTGACGGAGCTGCCCGACGGCGTCGACACGTCAGGGCGCGACTGAGCGCATCGGAATGAGACCCGGACGGCAGGACGCCCACCGCACCAGTAAGGGGGAGTCTGTGCGGCGGGCGCCGTAGCCGATCGCTCGAGGCGACCGGCCGCTCTCGACAGGCGTCAGAGGTCGTCCGCGTCGTCATCGTCGTCCGAACCCGCGGCGTCAGGATCGTTCGGGACCGGGTCCTCGGACTGCTGACGGGGCGCGAGCTCGTCGGGGATCATCGGTGTCTCATCCGCCTCGGATCGCCCGTCGTCGGGGGTGGATTCGTTGTCTGACATGGTGCTCCCGTCGTCGGTGTGCGCGGTCTTCGTCGGTGTGCGCAGTCCTGTCAGCATGCCGGGGCGGTGCATCCGATGCGCGCCCCTTGACAGAGCGCGCTCATCCACTCAGTGGAAGGGGCACCCGCGAGATGCGGATGCCGGTGCGGATGCCGTCGACCGCACCGCACCGCCGGACCGCGGCTTGGTGGGCAGTCGACGCCGGTCGACGTCGAGTCCTCGATCGAGGATCCGCAGGTCAGGGTCGCTGAGCACGGTGATCGCGGCGGCCAGCCCGGCGATGGCGAGCTTCTCTCCCGGGCAGCGGTGCCCTGTCGGCACGTCGGCGCCACCATGGGGCACGAATGCGGCGAGCGCCTCGTAGTCCTCGATGTCGCGGAAGCGCTCGGGGTCGAACCGCTGGGGTCGCGCCCAGAAACGGTCGTCGGTGTTGGTGCCCTGCAGGTCGAGGACGACGCGTCCTCCGGCATCCACCGTCTGACCGTCGATCTCGATGTCCGCGGTGGCCCAGCCGGGAAGCATCGGCACGAAGGGAGAGGTGCGGCGGATCTCCTGAGCGAACATGACCGACAGCGGTCCGCCGACGAGCGACCCGCGCTCGGCGGCCTCGGCCGCGATGCGCTCGCGCCAGTCGGGACGCTCATGCAGCTCTTTCGCGGCGAAGGCCACGAAGCGCGCGACCGCGATCATCGGACGGATGCTGTTCTGCAGCTCGACGCCGGCGACCCGCGCCGGAAGCAGCTCGCCGTCGTCGTCGCGATGGTGCGCCCACACCTCGAGCGCCGTGCCCGACTCGGCGCGAAGGGCCCCCTGCCGCACCGCCTCGATGAGCCGGGCGGAGTGACGGTCTGACCACCACCGATTCGCGAGGGCGGCGACGTACACCGGAGAGTAGGGGGAGCCGAAGCCGTCGACGATCTGAGCGAGCCGCGCCGACCACCGCGTCTTGGCTGCGGGGGTGCCCGGCACACCTGCCCAGCCCATGATCGCCCGGCCCAACGCTCCGATGGCGGCGTCGTAGGCGCTGCGGGTGCCGCCGTCGAGCCAGGCCTGACGTTCGCTCTGCCACTCTCGCTCGAGCCAGGGTGTCAGACGTGCGACCTGCTCGTCGTCGTAGAGGGCGCCGACGAAGGCGGCTTTGCGGTGCCGGTGGGCGGCGCCGTCGAGACTGTGCACCGAACCGTGCCCGAACAGACTCTCCTGCACGATCGCGGGCATGGCCCCGGAGCGCGCGATACGGGTCTCATCGTAGAAGAGTTCGACCCCCTCCACTCCCCTGACGAAGACCGCGTCGCTGCCGAGCAGGCGCATCGGCGCCGATCTCGCGCCAGGCGGCACACGTCGCCAGATCCGTGCCCCGAACCCGTAGCCGCGGGTGAGCAGGGTGGGAGCGTCGTCGTGCGCCAGTGCGCCGAGCTTTCGCGCCGCGCGCGCGGGGATGTCGATGAGTGCCATCCTGCGACGCTCCCAGAGACGCGATCGTGGATCCAGGGGGAGGCGCGAAGAAGGTCGCTGTGCTAGTGGCTCGCTCGCTGCTCGCCCCTGGCACTCCCCCATACGCGCCCGTCAACCCCCTGTCTGCGAATCGGAAGCCACGCGATCATCGTCACGACGCGAGAGGAGTGCCGACATGGCGAAGAACGTGCGAACGATGGACTGCCAGCCGGACGATGTGTTCCGGGTGCTGAGCAACGGATGGCTGTACCCGGCGTGGGTGGTGGGTGCCTCACGCATGCGCGACGTCGACGAGTCGTGGCCGCAGGCGGGAGCTCAACTGCATCACTCGGTCGGCGTCTGGCCCGCCCTGCTCGACGACTCGACGGTGGTCGAGGAGTGGTCGCCGCCGAACCGCATGGTGATGCGGGCGAAGGGGTGGCCGATCGGCGAGGCCCGCGTCACTCTGCGGGTACGAAAGTACGACGGCGGCACGATGGTGCGCATCGACGAGGAGCCGGTGAACGGCCCGGCCACGCTGCTCCCGGGTCTGCTGACCACTCCACTGCTGCGCTGGCGCAATTCCGAGACTCTGCACCGCCTGGCCTATCTCGCCGAGGGCCACGCCTCCTGACGTGACGTCCAACCCATATATTGGGTCGTGAGCCGCGACCTCCGCGGGCGCGGAGGGATGCACGATGACCGAGATGGCGCAGTCCGGCTGGCGACGCTTCTGGGAACAGGGCGGCTGGTGGCGCGCGGTCGTCCTGGTCGTCGTGTACTTCGTGCTGTACAACGGGCTGTCGCTGCTGCTCACCCCGATCGCGGATCAGATCGACGACCCACAGAGCGCTGCGGGCATCCTCGTGTTCTACGCGGTCCCGATCCTCGTCGGCTGCCTGCTGCTGGTGGGGTTCGCCGCATCGGTCGGCTGGCTGGGCGAGCTCTTCCGACGGCAGCCGATCGGCGGACGCGGATGGATGTGGATCGCCGTCGCCGTGGTGCTCCTGTTCAACGTGCTGCACCTGCTCTCGATCGACTACGCAGCCGCCGGGTTCGACGTCGTCGCGACCTGGCTCCTCGCGGGGCTGTTCATCGGCTTCGCCGAGGAGGTGCTCACGCGCGGACTCGTGGTCACCCTGCTGCGCAAGGCCGGTCAGCGCGAGATCGTCGTCGCCGTGATCTCCTCGGCGCTGTTCGCCCTCCTGCACGCGGGCAACCTGCTGACCGGGCAGTCGCTCTTCGCCACGCTCTTCCAGCTCGTCTACACCTTCGCGTTCGGCGTCTGCATGTACCTCGCGATGCGCGTGACCGGCACGATCATCGCACCGATCCTGCTGCACGCGAGCACCGACCCGAGCATCTTCCTGCACACCGCCTACCCGGTCGAGGGCGCGATCGGATCGATCGCCGGGCTCGGCAACATCGTCGTGATCGTCGTGGGTCTGATCGCCCTCTTCTTCATCCGCGGACGCGTGGAGCGCCCGCAGGCGGCCCCGACCTTCGGAGCCGCCTGACGGCTCACACCGCTGAGGGCTGAAGCACGACCTTGATGCAGCCGTCCTCCTTGCGCTGGAAGGTCTCGTAGAGCCCCGGGGCGTCTTCGAGCGGAGCGGTGTGCGTCGTGAGATCCATCACGCCCAGCGGGTCGCTGAGGTCTTCGACCAGCGGCATCAGGTCGTCGATCCAGCGCTTGACGTTGCACTGCCCCATGCGGATGCTGACCTGCTTGTCGAACAGGGTCTTCATCGGCATGATGTCGGCATCGCCCGCGTACACGCCGCTGAGCGACACCGTGCCGCCGCGGCGCACGACGTCGATCGAGGCGTACAGCGCGGCGAGCCGGTCGATGCCCGCCTTGTCGAACACCTGACGCGCCGCGGGGTCCGGCAGCAGGCCCACCGCGCGCTGCACCAGCTTTATGCCGGGGTTGCCGTGGGCCTCCATACCCACCGCGTCGACGACACCATCGGCTCCGCGCCCGTCCGTCAGGTCGCGCAGCTGCTCGACGACGTCGTCGGTGAGGTCGAACACCTCGGCGCCGTGGCGGGCGGCCATCTCGCGTCGCTCGGCGACCGGATCGACGGCGAGCACCCGGTAGCCGCGATGGGCGCCGACCCGTGCCACGAACTGTCCGACCGGCCCGAGGCCCATCACGGCGAGCGTGCCACCGTCCGGCACATTCGCGTAGTCCACGCCCTGCCAGGCCGTGGGCAGGATGTCGCTCAAGAACAGATAGCGCTCGTCGGGGAGATCGGACGCGACCTTGATGTGGTTGTAGTCGGCGAGCGGAACCCTCAGGTACTCAGCCTGACCCCCGGGCACCTGACCGTAGAGCTTGGTGTAGCCGAAGAGCGCGGCGCCGCTGCCGTATTCCTTGACCTGGGTCGTCTCGCACTGCGATTGCAGGCCGCGCAGGCAGAAGAAGCAATGACCGCACGAGATGTTGAAGGGGATGACGATGCGATCGCCGACGGCGAGGTCGCGCACACCGCTGCCCACCTCGACCACGACCCCCATCGGCTCGTGGCCGAGGATGTCGCCCTTGTCGAGGAACGGTCCGAGCAGTTCGTAGAGATGCAGGTCGGAACCGCAGATCGCGGAGGACGTGATCCGGACGATCGCATCCGTCGCGCGCTCGATCGTCGGATCCGGTACCTCCTCGACCGCCACGTTGCGCGTTCCCTGCCAGGTCAGTGCCCTCATCGTCATCCTCCTCGTTGCGTGTCGAACAGCCACCCTCCATCGGCGGCGACGGATCCGACAGAGGGTTGACACGACAACTGCACACGACGACACGAGGCCGCGCCGCGGGCACGGCCGTGCATCCTAGGACCATCTGCCCGCCACGTCGAGGGAGGGGCGCGACCTCCCCGGGGAGGCGCACAGTTGGCCCCTCACCCAGACACGACCGTCGGAGGCCGACATGTATTTCCACCTTCAGGAGTTCATCAACGAGATCGCTCAGGACGAGCCGGATCCCGCAGCCGCGAACGCGCTGCAGGAGGGCCTCGGCGGCCAGTTCGGCGAGATGCGCACGATGATGCAGTACCTCTTCCAG